>NZ_JBEBOW010000005.1:0-59303 GCF_040396215.1 Diaphorobacter ruginosibacter
TGGCGCGGATCGGCGAAGAACTCCTGCGCGGGGCGCGCCTCGATCAGTTCTCCCTGGTCCATGAACACCACCGTGTTCGCCACCTCGCGCGCGAATCCCATTTCATGCGTCACGACCAGCATGGTCATGCGCTCGTCGGCCAGCTCCCGCATGGTGCGCAGCACCTCGCCGGTGAGCTCCGGGTCGAGCGCCGAGGTCGGCTCGTCGAACAGCATGATGTCGGGCTCCATCGCCAGCGCGCGCGCAATCGCCACGCGTTGCTTCTGGCCGCCCGACAGGCGCGACGGATAGTTGTCGCGCTTGGACGAAAGCCCCACCTTGGCGAGCAGCTTCTCGGCGCGCGCAATGGCCTGCTCGCGCGACGCGCGCTGCACGATCATGGGAGCCTCGATGATGTTTTCAAGCACCGTCAGATGCGGGAACAGGTTGAAGTGCTGGAACACCATGCCCATCTTGCGGCAGATGTTGCGCACCTCGGCTTCGGGCGCGTAAGCGCACTTGCCGCCGGGATCGGTGGTGACGAGCGTCCTGCCCTCGACCTCGATCGAGCCGCTGTCGATGGTTTCCAGGTGGTTCAGGCAGCGCAGGAACGTGCTCTTGCCCGATCCGGATGGACCGATCACCGCCACCACCTCGCCCTTGGCGAGCTGCAGCGACACGCCGCGCAGCACCTGCGTCGCGCCGAATGCCTTGCGGATGTCGCGCGCGTCGATCATCGCGGGCGCGGGCGCGTCATTCGTCATATTTGGCATAACGTCTTTCCAGGCGCTGGAAGCCCCAGGTGAGCACCAGGGTCATGATCAGGTAGAAGGCCGCGGCCACGATGAAGGGCGTGGTCGTGAAGTCGCGCTGCACGAAGCCGCGCGCCGCGCGCAGCAGGTCATTGAGGGCCAGCACGTAGATCAGCGACGTGTCCTTCACCAGCGTGATCGTCTCGTTGCTCATCGGCGGCAGGATGCTGCGCACCATCTGCGGCAGCACGATGCGGCGCATGGTCTGCGGATAGCTCATGCCCAGCACCTTGGCCGCCTCGTACTGGCCGCGGTCGACCGAGAGAATGCCGGCGCGGAAGATCTCCGCGAAGTAAGCCGCGTAGTTCAGCGCGAAGGCCACTATGGCCGCGGGAAAATCCGGCAGGCGCACGCCGATCACCGGCACGAACGGCAGCGCGAAATAGATGAACAGCATCTGCAGCATGAGCGGCGTGCCGCGCATGAGCCAGATGTAGGCATTGACGAGAGCCGAAAGCGGCTTGAGGTGCGACACGCGCGCAAGCGCCAGCACCAGTCCCAGGGGGACGGCCAGCAGCAGCGTGATCACGAACAGCTTCAGGGTGACGGCGGCGCCCTGCGCCAGCGGCCCGAGAAGTGAGAGAACGTAGTCCATACGGAAAGCTTCAGAGCCCTTTGCGCTTTGGGCCCAGGCCCCAGACACTTGCAACGCGCAAGCCCCATGGCATCGATGAGGCCCGCGCGCCGCTTCCAAGTGGGAACGCCGCGGCACGGGCGCCGCGGCGTCACGATGAGAAGCTCAGCCCAAGCTGATTACTTGATGATGTCCTTGCCGAACCACTGAGTGGCGATCCTGGCGGAGGTGCCGTCGGCCTTCATGTCGGCCATCGCCTTGTCGAGCTTTTCCAGCAGCGCGGTATCATCCTTGCGAACGCCGACGCCATATTCCTCGGTGCCGAAGTTCTCGTCGAGCACGCGGTACTCCTCGGGCTTCTTGGCGACGTAGTAGCGGCCCACCACCTCATCGACCACCACGGCTTCGAGGCGGCCCGCCGACAGGTCCATCAGCGCGGTCACGTTGTCGCCGAAGGTCTTGAATTCCTTGAACGACTTGAACACCGCGTCTTCCTTCTTCACCGCATCCACGGCGGAAGAACCTTCCTGGGCGCCAACCACCTTGCCGGCCATGTCGGCCTTGTTCTGGATGGCCGACGGGGCCGCCACCACGATGATCTGGTGGTTTTCCATGTACGGTGCGGTGAAGGCGATCTTTTCCTTGCGCTCGTCGGTGATGGTCAGGCCGTTCCACAGCGCGTCAACGCGCTTGCCCGAGAGTTCCGCCTCCTTGGCGCTCCAGTCGATCGGCTTGAATTGCGCTTCGACGCCCATGCGCTTGGCGGCTTCGCGAGCCATGTCGATGTCGAAGCCGACCAGCTCGTTCTTCTCGTCACGGAAGCCCATGGGCGGGAAGTTGTCATCCAGGCCCACGATGATCTTGGTCACCGCGGCCGGTGCTGGCTCGGGAGCCGCCGCCGATGGGGCGGGTGTTTCGTTCTTGCTGCAACCAACCAGCGCTGCGCCCAAGGCGAGCAGCACAACTGCGGCGATCTTTTTCATGGTCTTGATGAATGGAAAAGTTGGAAAACGACGCCCACCCGCAGCACGGGTTCGGAAAAACCACGGCTGCCGATGGACTTCAAAGAAGAGGAAAAACCCTTTATTTTCGCCGACCTTGCGGGTCTTGCGTTGAAAGACACACATTACGCTGTCATTTGGCTCAAGAGATACCGACACGATACGCCCCAAAGCGCCGTGCAGCCATCGTCCGAAGCTACGCAAATGGAAGCAACGCAGCCCTGCCCTCCCTGCCCGGAACTGCGGCCGGACCAGCCTGGCGCGCCGGCATGGCCGATATCCCCCATCGGGAAAGAGCCGAAGTCATGGCAATGAAAACCTGTGGTCGCCATGGCCACCCAGTTGGCGGACAATGCCCTCGGGTTCATCAATGGCTGCCGCCGCGGCATCGTGCGGCGGCAGCCCGTTTTCCGAGGAAATCAACATGTCATTGCGCTCACTCGTTCCCTGCGCCCTTTTCAGCGCCCTCGCCCTCACGGGCATGCAAAGCCATGCCGAAGTGACCGTGCAGGACGCATGGATCCGCGCCACGGTCGCCCAGCAAAAGGCATCCGGCGCCTTCATGCGCATCACCTCCACCGAGGCAACCAGTCTCGTTGGCGTGAGCACGCCAGTGGCGCCCATCGCCGAAGTCCATGAAATGAAGATGCAGGACGGCGTGATGAAGATGCGTGCCGTCGACAGCATCGCCATCAAGGCCGGCGAAAGCCTGGATCTCAAGCCCGGCGGCTACCACGTGATGCTCATGGATCTTCCCGCGGCGATGACCGCTGGCGACAACGTGCCGCTGACGCTGAAGTTCAAGGACAGCGCGGGCAAGGAGTCCACCGTGCAGGTACAGGCGCAGGTGCGCGCGATGAATGCCGCTCCTGCCGCCATGGATCACAGCCACCACATGAAGCACTGAGCCGCTGCCGCCGCCCACCCGGGCATGAAAAAAAGGGGCGGCTGCCCCATCCGCCTGCGCCACGGGCGGGCCGAAGCTTGAGACAATGCGCTGGTCACCACCCGCGCCAGCCGCGCTACGCGCGCCCGAACCCCTCAAGCACCCAATGCATCCTCAAGCCGAGAAACTCTGGAATTCCCCGCGCTGGGCGCTCGCCATCCTGCTGGCGCTGCTCGGCATGCTCGGGCCGTTTTCCATCGACACCTACCTGCCCGCCTTTCCCGCGATTGCCGGCTCGCTGGATGCGACAGCCGTCGAAATGCAGCAAACGCTCTCGGTCTACCTGTTCGCATTCGCGTTCATGACGCTGTTCCACGGGTCGCTCTCCGACAGCTTCGGGCGGCGACCCGTCGTGCTATGGGGCATCGCCATCTACACACTGGCCTCGGCGGGCTGCGCGCTGTCGCATTCGATCGGGCAACTGGTTCTCTTTCGCGCACTGCAAGGGCTGTCGGCCGGAGCGGGCATCGTGGTCTCGCGCGCGGTGATACGGGACATGTTCCCGCCTGCCGAAGCGCAGCGCGTGATGAGCCAGGTGACGATCTTCTTCGGCATCGCTCCCGCGATCGCCCCCATCGTGGGCGGATTCTTTTCCGTGCATCTCGGCTGGGCCAGCGTGTTCTGGTTTCTCACCGGGGTGGGCGTCTTCCTGTGGATCGCCAACTACCGGCTGCTGCCCGAGTCGCTGCCGCCCGCGGATCGCCAGGGGTTCGACATGGCCCATCTTCTGCGCGGGTATTGGGAGCTTGGAACCAGTCCACGCTTCGTGCTGCTCGCGCTCGCCAGCGGCGTGCCATTCAACGGCATGTTTCTCTATGTGCTGTCCGCGCCCGCATTCCTCGGCGGACTGCTGCACCTGGAGCCCACGGAATTCTTCTGGCTCTTCCTGCTGACCATCTGCGGCATCATGGGCGGCGCGTGGATGAGCGGCCGGCTCGCCGGCAAGATCGCGCCCAAGAAGCAGATTCGCCACGGCTTCGTGATCATGTGCTCCATCGCCGTGCTGAATCTGGCGCTGAACCTGCTGCTCGAGCCGCATCCGTCCTGGGCCCTGCTGCCGATCGCCGTCTTCTCGTTCGGCTGGGCGCTG
Source organism: Diaphorobacter ruginosibacter (assembly GCF_040396215.1). GTDB lineage: Bacteria > Pseudomonadota > Gammaproteobacteria > Burkholderiales > Burkholderiaceae_C > Diaphorobacter_A > Diaphorobacter_A ruginosibacter_A. The sequence goes on from NZ_JBEBOW010000005.1 coordinate 4,403, forward strand.
ATGGTGCCGGTGGTGACGCTGATGGTGCTCGACCTTTTTCCACAGCGCCGGGGCATGGCATCTTCGATGCAGGCGTTCGTGGGCTCCACGGCCAACGGCCTGGTGGCCGGCGTGCTCGCACCGCTGGTGATGCATTCGGCAGTCGGGCTGGCCTTTGCTTCGCTGACGCTGATGTGCGTGGGCCTGGTGGCCTGGGTCTATTTTCACCACCGCTGGCCGGAGGTGGGAAGGCACGCACACGGGCACTGAGCCGCCACGGCAAGACGCGCAGCGACGAAAAAAAAGGCCGGAGCGGTCAATCCGCTCCGGCCTTTTCCTGCAATCGACTCAGCGACTCAACGCATCTCAGCGAGGCGTGCGTGTGCGAGGCGTATAGGGCTTGGCTCCCGCGCCCGACTTGGCGTGGGCATGGGAAGGCTTGCGGGCACCAAAGCCCTCGCCTTCGCGGCGGCCGCCGAACGAGCGGTCACCACCGAACGAACGCTCGCCGCCAAAGGAGCGATCACCGCGATCGCCAAAGGAACGCTGCTGCTCGCCGCGCGGGGCGCCGAAACCGCCACGGGGTGCGCCGTCGCGGCCGCCGAATCCGCCTTCGCGGCGCTCGCCGCCGAAGCCACGGTCGCCGCCGAAGTTGCGGTCACCGCCGCGATCGCCAAAACGGCGTTCGCGATCACCACTGAAATGGCGATCACCGCCGCGGTCGTTACGGTCGCCGAAAGAGCGCTCACGATCACCGTGGCCGCGATCCCGATCTCCGAACGGGCGCTGCTGGCCGCCGCCAAATGAACGTTCGCCACCGCGCTCGCCACGCTCGCCGCCAAAACCGCCGAAGCCCTGCTTGCGGCCATAGCCCTCGGAGTCGCGCGAGCCGCCGAAACCACGGCCGCCGCCGTGGCGCTTGCCGCCGTTGCCGCCGCTACGGCCGCCACGGCCGAATTCCGGCTGCGGAGCGCGTTGCGTGGGCTCAAGACCCGGGATCACTTCAGGCTTGAAGCGCTGACGGGTATAGCCCTCGATGTCGAATACGCGGCGACGGTCGCGGAACTCGGCAAAGGTCACTGCAAGACCCTGGCGGCCGGCGCGGCCGGTGCGGCCGATGCGGTGGGTGTAGTCCTCCGCCTTCATCGGCAGGCCGAAGTTGAATACGTGCGTGATCGTGGGCACGTCAATGCCGCGCGCGGCCACGTCGGTGGCCACGAGGATCTGCACCTGGCCGTTGCGCAGCGCCATCAATCGGCGGTTGCGCAGACCCTGGCTCAGGGCGCCGTGCAATGCAACAGCGGAAAAGCCCTCCTGCTGCAGGTCGTTGGCGAGGCCATCGCATTCAATCTGCGTGCTGGCGAACACCACGGCCTGGTTGATCGACGTATCGCGCAGCCAATGGTCGAGCAGCTTGCGCTTGTGCTGGGCGTTGTCGGCCCAGAACAGCGTTTGCGTGATGTTGGCATGCTGCTCCTGGGGCGAGTCGATCTGGATCTTCTTCACCGATGCGCCGTTGTCGTGCATCACGCGCATGGCGAGCTGCTGGATGCGCGGCGCGAACGTGGCGCTGAACATCATGGTCTGGCGGCGCTGGCTGGTGAGCTGGTTGATCTCGGCGAGGTCGTCCGAGAAGCCCAGGTCCAGCATGCGGTCGGCTTCGTCCACCACCAGGAATTGCACCTGGTCGAGCTTGATCTGCATGGAGCGTTGCAGGTCGAGCAGGCGGCCGGGCGTCGCCACCACGAGATTGGCGTTCTGCAGCTTGGCGATCTGCAACTGGTAGGGCATGCCGCCCACCACATTGGCGATGCGCAGGCCCTTGCAGTGGCGCACCAGGTCGATCGCATCATGCGCGACCTGCTGCGCCAGCTCGCGCGTCGGACAAAGGATCAGGGCGCCGGGAACGGCGGCCTTGAAGTTGCGCGGATTGGTCGGGTCCTTGCGGCGCGCGCGCTTGGGTGCGGGCTCGCCCCGTGCCGCGGCTTCAGCGCACAGACGCTCGTATTCGGCGCGTTCGTTGGCGAATTGCTCGTCTTGCTGCTTGAGCAGCGTGTGCAGCACGGGCAGCAGGAAGGCCGCCGTCTTGCCGCTGCCGGTCTGGCTGGAGACCATCAGATCGATGAAACGATCGCTGTCGCCATCGGCTTCCATGGCGTAGGGAATGGCTTGTTCCTGCACCGTCGTGGGCTTGGTGTAGCCCAGGTCGGCGACGGCCTGTACCAGTTCGGGTGCGAGGCCCAGCTCGGCGAAGGCGTTGGGGCCTTGCGCGATTTCAGCGGCTTCTTCACGGCTGTCGGCGGCAGCGAGGTTTTCTTCAGGCAAAGCGGAATGAGCAGGCGCGAAATCGCCCTGCGAATGCAAAGAGTCAGTCATGTGTAGTGCAGCCGCAGGCGCAACCTGCGGAGGCTTCATCAAACGGTTAAAAAAACATCAACCATTCAACAAAACCTGCTCCAGCACGGACGGCTGGGCGGGTGGGTGTTTTTCAGTGGCGAATCCGCTGTGCGTCCATGCTGGACCCTCATCGCGTACGCCGTGAACCCGGAAGTGAAGGGGAGATGTACAAAACGCATGAACCGAACGGACCGGCGAACCGGAACGGGCGCCGGATTGATAACCGGTCAAGTGCCAAATTCATGCAAGCCTGCGATTATGGCACAACCCGGGTTTTCCCGCAACTGGCGTGTGCCGGGAGCGGATATTCCCGGGGAAATGCAGCGCCTTGGCATGGGCGCTGCCGGGCTCGCGTCAGAGCGACAGGAATGTCGAGCGGTAATGCACCAACTCGTCGATGGACTCGATCACATCCGCCAGCGCCGTATGCCTTTGCGCCTTCTTGAAGGAGTTGAATGCCTCGGGTTTCCAGCGCTTGGCCAACTCCTTGAGCGTGCTCACATCCAGGTTGCGGTAATGGAAATAGGCCTCCAGCCTGGGCATGTACTTCACCAGAAAGCGCCGGTCCTGGCCGATGGTGTTGCCGCACATCGGCGAGCCGTTGCGGGGCACGTAGCGCTTGATGAATTCGAGCAGTTGCTCCTCGGCCTGCGCTTCCGTGAGCGTGGATGCCTTGACCTTGTCGATCAGGCCGCTGCGGCCATGGGTGCCCTTGTTCCAGGCATCCATGCGGTCCAGCAGTTCGTCGGGCTGGTGCAGCACCAGCACCGGTCCCTCCACGCGGGGTTCGAGATTCGGCCCGGTGATCACGACGGCGATCTCCAGCAGGCGGTCGGTATCGGGATTCAGTCCGGTCATCTCGCAATCGAGCCAGACCAGGTTCTGATCGGATTTTTGAAGTGCGGGAGCGGTCGGTGTGGCAATCTCAGACATGGCGGCGATTGTCGCCGATCACCTACACTTGCGCTTTGCTCCGCCGCATTTTCCTCGCCCCGAAAAGTGTCTACATCCCTGCTCTGGACCTCGCTGTTCGCCTTCTTCCTCGTCGCCGGACTGGCCCTGCGGTTCTGGCTGGCCACGCGCCAGATCCGCCATGTCGCGCAGCACCGCCATGAAGTGCCGGGCGCATTTGCCGGGCGCGTCGCGCTTGCGGCGCATCAGCGCGCGGCCGGCTACACGATCGCCAAGACCCGCTTCGGCATGCTGGAGATGGCGCTGGGCGCGGCGGTGGTTCTGGGATGGACCTTGCTTGGCGGGCTGGACATGCTCAACCAATCGCTCATCGCATGGATGGGCGGCGGCATGTGGCAGCAGATCGCGCTGCTGGCCTGCTTCGCGCTGATCGGCGGGGCGCTCGATCTGCCGATGTCGTACTACCAGACTTTCGTGATCGAGCAACGCTTCGGCTTCAACCAGATGACGCCGGCGCTGTGGTTCACCGATATCGTCAAGTCCACGCTGGTCGGCGCCGTGATCGGATTGCCGATCGCAGCGCTCATTCTCTGGCTCATGGCTGCCGCCGGCAGCCTGTGGTGGCTGTGGGCGTGGGGTGCGTGGATGGGTTTCAACCTGGTGCTGATGGTGGTGTACCCGCTCTTCATCGCGCCCATCTTCAACAGGTTCAAGCCGCTCGATGACGCGTCACTGGCGGCACGTGTCACCGCGCTGATGAAGCGCTGCGGCTTTGCCGCCAAGGGCCTGTTCGTGATGGACGGCAGCCGCCGCAGCGCCCATGCCAACGCCTATTTCACGGGCTTCGGCGCGGGCAAGCGCGTCGTGTTCTACGACACGCTCCTCAGGCAGCTCTCGCCGCAGGAAGTCGAGGCCGTGCTGGCCCACGAACTGGGGCATTTCAAGCACCGGCACATCACGCGCCGCATCATCGGCCTGTTCGCGCTGAGCCTCGCGGGCTTCGCGCTGCTGGGATGGCTTGCCGCCAGAAGCTGGTTCTACACCGGGCTGGGCGTCATCCCCAATTTCAACCTGACGGGCGTGAGCGGTTCCGCCCCCAACGACGCGCTGGCGCTGCTGCTGTTCATGCTCGCCGCACCGGTTTTCGGCGTATTCCTCTCGCCGCTGTCCGCGCAGATTTCACGGCGCCATGAATTCGAGGCGGACGCATTCGCCGTCGCCCAGACGCGGGGCGCGGACCTGGCCTCCGCGCTGCTCAAGCTCCACGAAGACAACGCGTCCACGCTCACTCCCGATCCGGTGTACGTGAAGTTCTACTATTCCCATCCGCCAGCCACGGAACGGCTGGCGCGCATTCTCCCTACCGCAGCGAGCGCAACATGACCTCAGCCCCTACCTCATCGCTTCCCAGGAAGGACTGGTCCCGACAGCAGCGGCGCGCCATGAGCGCCACGGAACTGGTCACCAAACTCGCGGATCTGCAAGGCTGGAGCCTTACCGGCGATGGCGCGGACGTGGCGATCGAGAAGGCCTTCCGCTTCGCCGACTATTTCGAGACGATGGCCTTCGTGAACGCGGTCGCCTTCATCGCGCACACCGAGGACCACCACCCCGACCTGTCGGTGCACTACGGCCGCTGCGTGGTGCGCCTGAACACGCATGACGTGGGCGGCATCTCCGCCACCGACATCGAGTGCGCCAGGCGCATCGACGCGCTGCTGGCGCAGCACCAGCCATGAGCGGGCGTCCCGAACTGAACCCGGGACTGGTGGTCGGCAGCCACGGCCGCCACTGCGTGGTCGAGACGCCCGACGGCGAGCGCCGCATCTGCCACCCGCGCGGCAAGAAAAGCCAGGCCGTCGTGGGCGACCACGTTCTCTGGCTTCCCCCGCTGCCCGGCCAGGGCGATGAAGGCACCATCGAGAAGGTGCAAAAGCGCCGCAATCTGTTTTACCGGCAGGACGAGATCCGCACCAAATCCTTCGCGGCGAATCTCGACCAGGTACTGATCCTCCTGGCCGCGGAGCCGGTATTCTCGGAGAGCCAGCTCGCGCGCGCCCTCATCGCCGCCGAGGCCGAACACATCACGCCCATCATCGCCCTGAACAAAAGCGATCTGGTGGAGCCCTTCGCCCGCGCATGGGAGCGCCTGTGGCCGTACCGCCACATGGGCGGCGAGCAAGATACGGCACGCCACTATCGCGTGCTGCCCATGTCGCTGACGGAATCGGGCAGCGTGGACCATCATGCGCTGATGCCCGTTCTGGAAGGCAGGACCACGCTGGTGCTCGGACCTTCGGGCGTGGGAAAAAGCACGCTGGTGAATTTGCTGGTGCCGGGCGCGGCCGCGCAGACCGGCGAGATATCCCAGGCGCTCAACTCCGGCAAGCACACCACCACCACCACCACGCTGTACTGGATCGACGAGGCGAGAAAGACCGCGCTCATCGATTCACCCGGTTTTCAGGAATTCGGCCTGCGCCATCTGCAGCCCACCGACCTGGCACGCTGCATGCCCGACATCGCGGCACATGCGGGCGAGTGCCGGTTCTACAACTGCACGCATCTGCACGAGCCGGGCTGTGGCGTGCGGGCAGTGGTGCTCGATGCGCAGGACGATCAGAAGCAGGCCAGCGCCATCAGCGCCAACCGCTACCGAATCTATGGCGAACTGTTCGAGGAACTCAGCGCGCCGCCACGGTACTGATCCCATCCGCCAAGCCGCCAGGCAGGCGGGCAGGCGGGAGGCAATCAGCCGAGCAGGCGAGCAAACGACAGCAGCGCCAGCAGCAGCATCCACACCACCACGGAGCGCCAGACCAGTCCCACCACACTGCGCAGATGCGCCACTTCAGGCTCTCGTCCAGGAGTGCTGGCGCTGTCGTCCAGGTGAGGATCGGCCTCCCAGCCCTGCGCGGGCTGGACATCCGACTTCAGCCGCAGCGCCTCCCCTCCCAGCCGCATGTTGATGGCGCCGGATGTTGCGGCCAGGATCACGCCATCGTTGTCGTTGGGAAAACGCTGCGCATGAAAACGCCAGCCATCGATGGCCTCTTCAAAACTGCCGACGACGGCAAAGCTCAATGCGGTCAGGCGCGCGGGCAGCCAGTCGATCACCATCCAGGCCCTGGCTGCCGCGAACTGCAATGGCACGCTTGCGGGATGCGTCGTCACCACACGGCTGCGCGGCGACCAATAACGCGCGACGAACTCGGCCATGCGATAGAGCACGGCCCCCGTCGGCCCGAACCCCAAAGCCGCCAGCACCGAGAACCAGGCCAGAACGCCGAACACATGGCGATGCGCGGCAATCACGCAGTACTCGATGACATGGCGAACGATTTCACTGCGCGGCAGTTCACCCACCTCCACCTGCTTCCATTCGGCAAGGCGCGCGCGGGCACGCTCCGCATCCCCATCCTCCAATGCATCGCGGATACCGGTGAAGTGATAGCTGAACTGGCGGAATCCCAGCGTGAAATAAAGAACGGCCACGTTCCACAGCAACGCCACCGGCCAGCCGATCCAATGCGCCAGCGCCCAGTGGACGCCAAACGCCACCGCCGAAGGCACCAACACCGCGATGGCCCAGGCCACCCATCCATGCACGGGCGTGCCGGTATCGAAATTGCGGCTCACCGACAGTGCCCATGCGCGGGGTCCCGCATGGATGGGATCGCTGTGCGAAAGGGGCCGCGCCTGCTCGATCAGCAGCGCAAACAAAATGGCGAAAAAACTCATGCCGGCAATCATACTGTTGAGCTGTGTCCAACAGTATGGAGGATGTGCATGTAACTGGTTTGAAGCGCGCGGTGCGGCTCACGCCGCACCTCAGGCCGACATGAAACGATAGAAGTTGCGCAGGATGCCCGCCGTGGCGCCCCAGATGTAACGCTGCGTGGCGCCATCCTGGTAGGGCATTGCATACCATTCGCGGCGCAGCCCTTGCCATTCAAGGAAATGGCGCTCATGGTGGCGGGGATCGAGCAGGAAACTCAGCGGCACTTCGAACACGTCGGCCACTTCATCCGGGTTCGGGCGCAGGGTAAAGCCCTCGCGCACCAGGGCAACCACCGGCGTCACGTTGAAGGCCGTCACCGTCACATAGGTGTTGAGCCGGCCCAGCACCTCCAGGTATTCGCGCTCGATTCCCACCTCTTCGGCCGTCTCGCGGATCGCCGTTCCATCAGGGCCGCCATCGCCCGGATCGGCCCTGCCGCCCGGCAGGGCGATCTGGCCCGAGTGCTTGGCGAGCCTGGCCGTGCGCTGGGTGAGCAGGACCGTGGGCTGCTCACGCATGATGATGGGAATCAACACCGAGGCGTTCGCCGGCTCCCGGTCCACCACGCCGCGGTCGCGCACCACGTCCGGCGTCCAGGCGGGGGGCGCGGCAAAGCGAAGACGCAGCGCATCGGGCGTCATCAAACCCATGGGAACGGCGGGTAGATGATCATCAACGCCCAGAAGGGGGGCAAGTTGCGGATCGAAGTTCGGCACGCTGGACAACTGCAGCTCCTTGGGCTGGGCCGCGGGCGGCAAAGAGGCGGCAGGATCTGGAGCCGGCCCGGCAGGCAGTGCGGAAGAATTCACGGCGAACAGGCGATAAAAACAGATACAGGGGCTGCAAAAGAAAAAGCCGCTACAGGCTTGAGGCACTGTAGCGGCTTTCTGCGAGACTCGCTGAAGTAGCGCGGATTACGCGGCTGCTCCGGTCGTCTTGACGCGGGAAGGCAGCTTTTCCTTGATACGTGCCGACTTGCCGCTGCGCTCACGCAGGTAGTACAGCTTGGCGCGACGCACGTCACCACGACGCTTCACTTCGATGCCGGCGATCAGAGGGGAGTATGTCTGGAACGTACGTTCCACACCTTCTCCGCTGGAGATCTTGCGCACGGTGAAGCCGCTGTTCAGGCCACGGTTGCGCTTGGCGATCACCACGCCTTCGTATGCCTGCACGCGCTTGCGCGAACCTTCCACCACGTTCACGCTCACGATGACGGTGTCACCAGGGGCGAATTCGGGGATGGTCTTGTTCAGGCGAGCGATTTCTTCCTGCTCGAGAGTCTGGATCAGATTCATGGTTTCTTCCCAACGATCATGTCCGCGCCAAAATTGGCTGGATGCCCGGATTGGCATCTTGATGGCTCAAAGCGTGCGTACAGGCGGGACTAAACGGGATTTAACCCGGGAACCCGTGCGCGTTTCAGGCTTGAAGAGCGGCCGGCCAGAGGATCGAAAAGCCTTGCATTATAACAACTTGGGCAATTTCGCCAATACCGCCTCGTCGTCCCTGGACAGCGCGCCCTTGGCGCGGGCCGCGTCCAGCAGTTCCGGCCGGTGCGCGGCGGTCAGGCGCAGGCTCTGTTCACGGCGCCAGCGCTCGATGTGCGCATGGTGGCCCGACAGCAGCGGGGCCGGCACCGGCTGCCCGTTCCATTCTTCCGGCCGGGTGTAGTGCGGGCTGTCCAGCAGCCCGTCCAGCGCAGGGTTGAAGCTGTCGAGCTGATGGCTGCCCTCGTCATTGAGCACGCCGGGCTGCAGGCGCGCCACGGCGTCGAGCAGCGCCATAGCCGGGATTTCGCCTCCGGACAGCACGAAATCGCCCATGCTGATCTGCACCGTGACAAAGGCGTCGATGAATCGCTGATCCACGCCCTCGTAGCGTCCGCACAGCAAAATAGCGCCGGAGCTGGCCGACCAGCGCTCGACGGCGCCGTGATCCAGGCGCTGGCCGATGGGCGAGAACAGCACCAGCGGCACCTGCGCATCGGCGGCTTCCGCCCGGTCAGCGCGAATCGCCGCCAGGCAGCGCGACAGCGGCTGCGCCATCATCACCATGCCCGGGCCGCCGCCAAACGGGCGATCATCCACACGCCGGTAATTGCCCTCGGCATGATCGCGCGGATTCCACAGGCGCACCTCGACCTGGCCGCTCTGATAGGCGCGCCGCGTCACGCCGCTTTCCAGAAACGGCGCGAACAATTCGGGAAACAGCGTGATGACGTCAAAGCGCATGGCGTGCCTGTCCGGCAATCCCTTCATCAATAGTCGGGCTGCCAGTCGACCGTGATCCGGCGTTCCTGGATGTCCACCTTGTCCACGAACGCGGAGACAAACGGGATCATGCGCTCCACGGCCTTGCCGTCCACATCCTGCGAGAGCACCAGGGTGGTCTGCGGGCCGGTGGACATCAGGTCCTTCACCGCGCCCAGGCTCACGCCTTCGCGGTTCAGCACATCCAGGCCGATCAGATCCACCCAGTAATATTCGTCCTCGGCCGCCTTCGGGAAATCAGCGCGCGAGATGAAGATGCGCGCGCCGCGCAGCGCCTCGGCTGCGTTGCGGTCAGGAATCTCCCCGGCCGTCGCCACGATCGAATCCGAGTGCGCGCGCGCCTGCTTCACCGTCAGAATGACCGTCCCGGAGAAAAAGCTCTTCGCGCCCTTCTCCGAGGGCAGCAGATACCAGCTGCCGCCCCTCAGCAGGGCCTCGGGGTCGGCACTGTAGGGAATGATCTTGAACCAGCCCTTGATGCCCCAGGCCTCGCCGATGCGCCCCACCTCGACGGCATCGGACGGCAGTGTGGCGGATTGCAGAAAAGGAAGTTCAGACATGGGAGACGAAAAGAGAAAAATGCTCGATCAACCGCAAGCGCACGAACGCGAGCCGCGCCCCGGCGCAAGAATAAAAAAAGCGGACTCCGTCAGCAACCCGACGAAACCCGCTTCTTGAAAAAAGCATCAATGCTCAGGCAGCAGCCTTGGCACCTTGCTTGATCAGACGCTCAACGGTGGGCGAGGCCTGCGCGCCAACGCTCTTCCAGTAGGTCAGGCGATCCTGAGCAATGCGCAGGCCTTCCTCGCCTTCCTTGGCGGACGGGTTGTAGAAGCCCAGGCGCTCGATGAAGCGGCCATCGCGGCGAATGCGCTTGTCGGCAACGACGATGTTGTAGAAAGGACGGTGCTTGGAGCCGCCGCGAGCGAGTCGAATAACGACCATAATGAATCCTTCGGGTGGAAAAGCAGGCACCTCAAAACGGTGACTGCCAAGGTTTTCCCGCTACGTTTGAGACACGCGACTTAGCCACCCGGCCAGCGACACGCAGCAAAGTCGGCAATTATAGCCCGTTATCGGAGAAAGATGCTCAACATTCGCGCAAGCCACCTGAATGCCCCGCCACGCGGCGCGGCATTCCACGGGACGGGAAGCCCTGAAAATGACCGGATACCGCACCGATCGGCAAGGCTTGAGGGGTTGGAGAACGCATACTCCCGGAATCCATCCAACGACCGCCCATGAAAAACAAGACCGTTGCCGCCTGGCTCGCTTTCCTTGGTGGCCCGCTGGGCCTGCATCGCTTCTATCTGCATGGCCTGTCCGACACACCGGGCTGGCTGCTGCCGATCCCCACGGCGCTGGGCGTCTACGGAATCCAGCGCGTGCTCGAATTCGGCCAGGACGATCAATTGAGCTGGATCCTGGTTCCGCTGCTCGGCTTCACCATTGCCGGCTGCGCGCTGCGCGCCATCCTCTACGGGCTGATGTCCCCTGAGAGATGGAACGCGCGCTTCAATCCCCGGGCCGCGCCCGACGCTCCCGCCGGGCAGACGAACTGGGGCACGGTGTTCGCCATCAGCCTGTCGCTTCTGGTCGGAACGGCCGTCCTCATGGCCAGCCTCGCGTTCAGCTTTCAGCGCTACTTCGAGTACCAGATCGAGGAAGCCCGCAAGATTTCGCAGTGAACGAAATGAAAAAAGCGCCGTGCTCCGCTGGAGCGCCGACGCCTTGCCCCTGCGGGCCGCGGCCCGATGAAGCCGGTCAATACAACTGCAGGCTCAGCCAATAGGCAATCGAGGCCACGAAAGCGCTTGCAGGGATCGTCAGGATCCACGCCCAGATGATGTTGCCCGCCACGCCCCAGCGCACGGCGCTTGCGCGCTGCGTGGAGCCCACGCCGACGATGGCGCCGGTGATGGTGTGCGTCGTGGACACGGGAACGCCCAGCCAGGTCGCGATGAACAGCGTCAGCGCACCGCCGCTTTCCGCGCAGAAACCGCCGACCGGCTTGAGCTTGGTGATCTTCTGGCCCATGGTCTTGACGATGCGCCAGCCGCCGAACATCGTGCCCAGCCCGATGGCGGTGTAGCAGCAGATGATCACCCAGGTCGGCGGCGCGGAATCGCTGGCGGCCGTGTAGCCGGTGGCGATCAGCAGCAGCCAGATGATGCCGATGGTCTTCTGCGCGTCATTGCCGCCGTGGCCCAGGCTGTAGGCGCCAGCGGAAATCAATTGCAGGCGCCGGAACCATTTGTCGATCCGGCTCGGACGCATGCGGCGGAAGGTCCAGGCGACGATCACCATCATGATCGAGCCCAGCAGGAAGCCCAGCAATGGCGAGACGAAGATGAACGCCACCGTCTTGAGAATCCCGCCCGCGATGAGCGAGCCCGCCCCGGATTTCGCCATGACCGATCCGACGATGCCGCCGATCAGCGCATGCGAGGAGCTGCTGGGAATTCCGTAATACCACGTGATGACGTTCCAGGTGATGGCGCCCACCAGCGCGCCGAACACCACATGGGTATCGACGACCCCCGGCTGGACGATGCCCTTGCCCACGGTGGCCGCCACGCTCAGATGGAAGACGAAAATCGCGACGATATTGAAAAACGCCGCGAAGACAACGGCTTGCGTTGGCTTGAGCACGCCTGTCGACACCACGGTGGCAATGGAATTGGCCGCGTCGTGAAAGCCGTTCATGAAGTCGAATATCAAGGCGAGCGCCACCAGGACGATCACGACCCATAAGGCTGTTTGTACTGTTTCCATGCTGTTGAGCAGTTAGTGCCCGATCCGGCCGGGCGAGAGTTGCCGAAGCGCCGCAGCGTGCGGATCAGGAGTTTTCGAGGATCACGCCCTCGATCAGGTTGGCCACGTCCTCGCACTTGTCGGTGATCGTTTCCAGCAATTCATAAATGGCCTTGAGCTTGATGACTTCGCGTACGTCAGGCTCTTCACGAAAGAGCTTGCTCATGGCGCTGCGCAGGACGCGGTCGGCATCGCCCTCGAGGCGGTCGATCTCCTCACAGGTCTTGAGCGCGGCCTCTGCCACCGCCGGATCGGCAATGCGCGACAGCAGCTTGACGGCGTCCTGAACGCGTTCGCAGCACTTGAGGCACAGGTCGGTCAGGCGCGTGATCTCATCCGTCATGTGGCGAATGTCATACAGCGACATGGTTTCAGCGGAGTCCTGGATCAGGTCGGCCACGTCGTCCATGGTGTTGATCAGCGAGTGGATCTGTTCGCGGTCGATCGGCGTGATGAAGGTCTTGTGCAGGGTGCGGTTGACTTCGTGCGTCACCCGATCGGCGGCGCGCTCGGCATTGTCCACGTCCTGGTTGTACTTGTCTCGCAGATGGGGATCGTTGTAGTTGGCCACCAGTTGAGAGAAAGCACGGGCTGCTTCGACGATGCGCTCAGCATGCTGATTGAACATATCGAAAAAATTGCCCTCTTGGGGCAACAGCTTTCCAAACAACATGAGAACTCCTGGACAATCCTGGCGGCGCGGCTGTAACTTGTTTGACAGCCGCGTGACAACTTCGTGAAAGAGCGGAGTTTAACCGGGCGGCAGTCCCGCCCCCTTCGGCAATCGGCAATGTCCCCCTGGGCCTATATTGACTTTTTTCAGGCTTGTGTCAGATGGCCGGCTCCAGACCGCCTGCCGGGCGAACGCTTTCAAGCGCTGCGGAAAATGAAAAAGACCGCGCCGACCATGCAAAGGCCGGCCCAGAGATAGTCCCACTTCAACGGCTGCCCCATGTAGAACACGGCGAAGGGAACGAATACCGTCAGCGTGATGACTTCCTGCAGGATCTTGAGCTGCCCGAGCGACATCTGCGTCGCGCCGATCCGGTTGGCCGGCACCTGCAGCAGATACTCGAACAGGGCGATTCCCCAGCTCACCAGCGCCGCGACGTACCAGGGCGAAGAATGCAGGTTCTTCAGGTGTCCATACCAGGCGAAGGTCATGAACACGTTGCTGGCGAGCAGCAACAGGACGGTTTGAAGCGAAACGGGAAGAGACTGGAGAAATTGCATGGTGGAAACAGCGGCGAGGCCCCGCGTCGGGAACGCCGCAATGTAGCGCAATCACGGAAAGCCGGCGCGCGAGCGGATACCTTCCCCTCCCGGAACAGGCCCGACGGAGCGCCTGCCCGCCACGGAACAATGCAAGCGCCCGTTCACTCCCCGAGATAGGCCGCGCGCACGCGGGGATCGTGCAGCAGGGTCTCGCCCTCGCCCGACATGGTGATGATGCCCGACTCCATCACGTAGCCGCGATTGGCCATCTGCAGCGCGCGGCTCGCATTCTGCTCCACCAGAAGGATCGTCACGCCCAGCTTGTAGACGTCGCCGACCACCTCGAAGATCTTGTCGACCATGATGGGCGACAGGCCCATGGAAGGCTCGTCGAGCAGCAGCAGCTTGGGCCGGCTCATGAGCGCGCGTCCCATGGCCAGCATCTGCTGCTCGCCGCCCGACATGGTGCCCGCCAACTGATCCTTGCGCTCGCGCAGGCGCGGGAAGATGGTGAACATGCGCTCGATGTCGTCCTTGATGCCGGCCGGATCGTTGCGCGTGTAAGCGCCCATCTGCAGGTTCTCGGTGATCGTCATGCGCGCGAACACGCCACGGCCTTCGGGCACCATCACCAGCCCTTCGCGCACCAGATCCCAGGCGCCCTTGCCCTTGATGCTCTTGCCGAGGTACTCGATATCTCCCTCGTTCATCGGCAGCAGACCCGTGATGGCCTTCATCGTCGTGGTCTTGCCCGCGCCGTTGGAGCCGATCAGCGACACCAGTTGGCCCTCGGCCACTTCCATGTCCACGCCCTTCACGGCCTGAATGCCGCCGTAGGCCACGCGCAGGCCGCTCACTTTCAACAATACTTGTGCTTCGGCCATGCTCAATTTCCTCCGGTGCCCAGATAGGCCTCGATCACTTTTTCATTCTTCTGCACCTCGGCTGGCGTACCCTCGGCGATCTGCTTGCCGTAGTCGAGCACCGTCACGCGATCGCACAGGCCCATCACCAGCTTCACATCGTGCTCGATGAGCAGGATGGTGCGGTTGTCCCTGCGGATACGGTCGATCAGCTCGCGCAGTTGCACCTTCTCGGTGGCGTTCATTCCCGCAGCCGGCTCATCGAGCGCGATCAACTGCGGGTCGGTCGCCAGCGCGCGGGCGATCTCCAGCCTCCGCTGATCACCGTAGGAGAGCGTGCGCGCCTTGAAATCCGCGTATTTGCCGATGCCCACATAGTCCAGCAATTCATGCGCGCGGGCGCGTATTTCCGCCTCCTCTCGCTTGAAGCCCGGCGTGCGGAACACCGCGCCGAAAAGGCCTGAATGCGTGCGGATGTGCCGCCCGACCATGACGTTCTCCAGCGCCGTCATGTCCGCGAACAGGCGGATGTTCTGAAACGTGCGCGCGATACCCGCCTTCGCCACCAGGTGCACCGCCTTCGGCTCATAAGGCTTTCCGGCCAGCAGGAAGCTGCCCGCGTCCGGCGTGTACAGGCCGGTGAGGACGTTGAAGAACGTGGTCTTGCCCGCGCCATTGGGGCCGATCAGCCCGTAGATCTGGCCGCGCCTGATCGTGATGCCTACGTCCGAGAGTGCCTGCAGGCCGCCGAACCGCTTGGAAACGCCTGCTACCTTGAGCACCACATCTTGTGATGTTTCTGCCATATCGTTGCTCTGTTGATTCTTGGATGATCCGTGACTGGACGACGGTGCGGCTCAGGCCTTCTGCGCAAGGCTCTTGCCATGCTCCGGCGAAGGCCACAGGCCACGCGGACGCAGCAGCATGATGATGATCATCGCAAGCGCGATCAGCAGTTGGCGCAGGATGGAGGCATCCAGGCGGCCGCCCGTCAGATCCTGCAAGGGCCCGGCCACGTAGCGCAGCACCTCGGGCAATGAAGAGAGCAGCACGGCGCCCAGGATCACGCCGGGGATGTGGCCCAGGCCGCCAAGCACCACCATCGCGACGATCATCACCGACTCCATCAGGCTGAAGGATTCGGGCGATACGAAGCCCTGGAACGCCGCGAACATGGCGCCCGAGACACCGCCGAACGACGCGCCCATGCCGAAAGCCAGCAGCTTCATGTTGCGGGTGTTGATGCCCATCGCCTTGGCGGCGATCTCATCTTCGCGGATGGCCATCCAGCCCCGGCCGATACGCGAATCCTGAAGCCTGTAGCACACCAGCACGGTGATGAGCACGAGCGCCAGGAACAGGTAGTAGTACAGCGTGACCGAGCTGATGTCGAAGCCGAATATTTCCTGCCGCCTGCCGAGGTTCAAGCCGAAGATCTTCACCGAGTCGATCTCGCCGATCCCCTTGGGGCCGTTGGTGATGTTGATCGGATGATCCAGGTTGTTCATGAAGATGCGGATGATCTCGCCGAAGCCGAGCGTCACGATGGCCAGATAGTCGCCGCGCAGCTTCAGCACCGGTATCCCCAGCAACACCCCGGTACCCGCGGCAAGCAGCAGGGCCAGAGGAATCACCATCCACAGCGACAGGTGCAGCCCGTCGGGAAAATGCGCGGCGAACCAGGCAAAGTTCTCGCTCAATTGCGGCGACGCCAGCAGCGCGAACATGTATGCGCCCACCGCGTAGAAGGCCACGTAGCCAAGGTCCAGCAAACCTGCATAGCCCACCACGATGTTCAGGCCCAGCGCCAGCATCACGTACAGCAGCGCCAGGTCCGCAATGCGGACCCACGCATTGCCGAAATATTGAAGCACCAGCGGCAGCACCAGCAGCGCCACGGCGCCCGCCATCCATTTGGCCGTCTTGTTTTGCATGTTCATGTCCGTGCTCCCCTCAGGCCCGATCCGCCACGCGCTCGCCCAGCAGGCCCGACGGCCTGAGCGTGAGCACGATGATCAGCACGATGAACGCGAAGATGTCGACGTAGTTGCTCCCCAGAAGCCCGCCCGTCAGCGTGCCGATGTAACCCGCGCCGATGGCCTCGATCAGCCCCAGCAGCACGCCGCCGACCACCGCGCCAGCGAGGTTGCCGATGCCGCCGAACACCGCGGCTGTGAACGCCTTCAGGCCCGGCAGAAAGCCCATCGCATGCTGCGCCGTGCCATAGTTGGAGGCATACATGATGCCGGCGATCGCCGCCAGGATCGCCCCGATGATGAAGGTCGCGGAAATCACCATGTCCGGCTTGACGCCCATGAGCGCGGCGACTTTCGGATTCTCGGCCGTGGCGCGCATCGCGCGGCCCAGCCGGGTGTAGTTCACCAGATAGACCATGGCCGCGAGCGCCACCACGGTCGTCACCAGGATCATGATCTGGGTGGGCGTGATCACCGCATTGCCGAGGTGATAGGGGTCTGACGACAACAGCGTCGGATATGGCTTGTAGTTCGGCTTCCAGATGATCATGGCGATCGTCTGCAGCAGGATCGACATGCCGATCGCCGTGATCAGCGGGGCCAGCCTCGGGCTGTTGCGCAACGGCCTGTAGGCCACCTTTTCGATCGTGAAGTTGAGCACCGCCGCCACGATGCAGGCGATGATGGTGGCGATCAGCAGAACCGCCCAGCCAGGAGCTCCCGGCATGGCCTCCTGCATCATGCCGATGCAGCTCCAACTGGTCAGCGCCCCGATCATGAGCACTTCACCGTGGGCGAAATTGATGAGCTGAATGATGCCGTACACCATCGTGTAGCCAAGGGCTATGAGGGCGTACATGCTGCCAAGAACCAGACCGTTGATGATCTGTTGCAGCAAAATGTCCATAACGAAAATCCTTCGCGTTTGATGAGCTCTTGTCGCATCCGCCGGATATTGGCCCGCCGCGCGCAAACACCCCGAAGCGCCTAGCAAAAAACCCGCCAGCTCGGTGGCCCGTGCGGGTTTACGCGGTGAATCCCTCTCTACAGAATGCAACCGGCCCGCCGCTTCCTCGAGGATCATGTCCCCGCGCCCACGGCACGTTGTCAATGGATTTGATTATTAGGACAAGCTCCTCGCGCCATACATAGGGAACACGCGGATTGCGCAACCCGGCGCACCAAAATGGAACGCCACCAGACCGATGACCAGTCAAAGGGGACTTCAAGGCAGTGTGAATTTTTTACTTCTTCTTAAAGTTGACTTTATCAACTAATTTTCTATAATTGCGGGTTTTGCAAAGGACACGCAATGGAAAACAAGGCTCTGAGAAAACTGCTGATATGCCAACTGGGTAACCAGTTCTGCATCGCGCTGCTTCTCAGTTGGGTCATGACCGTCATCAATTACGGCTTCAAGGGCGCGTTCATTCAAAACTGGGCAAAAGGTTTCGTGGTGGCCTTCGTCATCATTCCGCTCGCATTGCGCCTGATCCCCTTCATTGCGAAGGCAGTGCGGGCCGTGATGGGCAACTGCCACGCGCTCATTCAGCGCAGCGCAGTGGCCGTATGCGTCGCGGCCCTGATGGAAGGCCTGATCGCGCTTGCCGTGACGCTCGCGCAGCACGGCGTGGCAGCCGGTTGGCCCACTGTCTGGGCCGGTACTTTCGTGAAGGCATTGCCCCTGGGGCTTCTGATCGGTTTCACGATGACCTTCATCGTCCAGCCCCGGATGCTCAAGCTGGCCGCGTCGGCGCGGACCCGCTGATCGCAATCCTCACCCGACCTCACACACCAAGGGAACACGCCATGAAGCAGCACCGTTATCGCATCACCGTCGAATACATTGCCGACCCCGACGGCCATCCGCAGCAGCGCGAGCCGCTGGTGTTCGAGGCGGGCAGCCACGACGAGATTCTGGGCATCGTCGAGCTGGCCCGCAAAAGCCGTCTGATGGACGAGCAGACCATGGCCCCCTTCGTCGTGGGCCAGAAACTCTTCGGCGAAGTCGTCATGGAAAATCGCGGCAATCCCCTGTTCGCCGATTTCTGGCCGCACTTTCTGGAGTTCATGAAGAAATTCAAGGGCCTGGTGAAAAAGTGACGCCAGCCGGATGATCAGGTCTTGCCAGCCTCTTCATCCCACTTCCTCAGCAAGTCCAGTTTCTCCGCGATCTTGATCTCCAGGCCCCTGGGCACCGGCCGATACCAGCCAGGCTCCGGCATCCCCTCGGGAAGATAGGTTTCGCCGGCCGCGTAGGCGTTGGGCTCATCATGGGCATAGCGGTATTCGTGCCCATAGCCCAGCTCCTTCATCAGCCTGGTCGGGGCGTTTCTCAGATGGACGGGAACTTCGCGGCTCTTGTCCTGCTTCACGAAGGCGCGGGCGGCGTTGTAGGCGTTATAGCCCGCATTGCTCTTGGCTGCCATGGCGAGATAGATCACCGCCTGCCCCAGGGCGAGCTCCCCTTCCGGGCTTCCCAGCCGCTCATAGGTCAGCGCGGCATCGTTGGCGATCTGCATGGCCCTCGGGTCCGCCAGGCCGATATCCTCCCAGGCCATGCGGATGATGCGGCGCGCCAGATAGCGCGCGTCTGCGCCGCCATCCAGCATGCGCGTGAGCCAGTAGAGCGCGGCGTCGGGGTGCGATCCACGGACCGATTTGTGCAGGGCCGAAATCTGATCGTAGAAATTATCCCCTCCCTTGTCGAAACGCCTGGAATTCAAGGTCAGCGCGTTCTGCACGAAATCGGCGTCGATCCTCTTCACGCCAGCGGCACCGGCGGCCGTCTGGCATTGCTCCAGCAGGTTCAGGAATCTTCTGGCGTCGCCATCCGCGTAGCCGATGATGGTGTCCCTGGCCACATCGTCGAACTCAAGCCCGCCAAGAGCCTTTTCCTGAGCGCGGACAAGAAGCTGCCTGAGTTCTTCATCCGTCAGCGACTTCAGCACATAGACCTGGGCCCGCGACAACAGGGCCGAGTTCACCTCGAAGGAGGGGTTCTCCGTGGTGGCTCCGATGAAGGTGACCAGCCCGCTTTCCGCGTAGGGAAGAAGGGCATCTTGCTGGGACTTGTTGAACCTGTGAATCTCATCCACAAACAGGATGGTGTGCTTGCCCATGGCGAGGTTCTGCTGCGCCTGCTCCATGGCAGCGCGAATGTCCTTGACGCCGGAGAAAACCGCGGACAAGGCGATGAACTCACACTTGAAGGCCGATGCCGTGAGGCGCGCCAGAGTCGTCTTGCCGACGCCCGGCGGCCCCCAGAAGATCATGGAGTGAGGCTTGCCCGACTGGAAGGCCAGTCTCAGAGGCTTGCCTTCACCGAGCAGATGCGACTGCCCGATGACCTCGTCCAGCGTCTTGGGACGCAGGGCCTCGGCCAGCGGCGCCGACGGCTCCCGCGCGAACAGGTCAGACATGGCTTGCCTCCTTGCCGCCACGGCACCGGGGAAGCTCCCGTCGGACGCGCCCTCGCGCCCGCAAGGGCCCTATCGACCCGCCCGGAAGCATTGCGGGCGGATATGCGGCAAAAGAGGGATGAGGAGCGGGACAGGAACTCACGGCGGCGGGCTCGACTTCAAAAGGGGATGGGCAGGCAGCGAAAGCCCCATCGTACCGCGCGAACACTTGGCCGCCGGACAGCGGAACGGGCATGGCCCCGTGCCGGAAACGGAGCGCCGGGATTTTTCCAACAAAAAAGGGCCCCCCACGCTTTCCTGCTGCAGGTGATCTGACAATAAAAAAACTGCCAGCACGAATAAACCGTGCTGGCAGTTGAAAAAGCGTCCTGCTTGACCGTTGACGCTGCTCTACCTTCACTCGCTAAACATTTCCCCAGTCTTGACGAAGCGCTGCAAGCGCAGGGCTCCGCAAAACAGAAAAATAATACGAGTGCCCATTTCGATCAATAGTGATCGGCATCACAACCCAAGGGCATCCTCGCGCGTAATTGCAAGCAAATCCAAATGCTTGAAACCACATGAGAAAAAATGAAAGCAAAACACACGGGCTGCTGCTCATTCTCCGGGAGCTCCATTGCAGTCCCAGGCGCCAGGCGCGGGCTTACTGCCTGACCACGTCGGCTCCCGCCGGCGGCTTGAACTGAAATGTGCCCTGTGAAATCTGCGGATTGATCTGCATGTTCGTGAACTGCAACACCGAGCGCTGGCCAAAGTTGTCCAGTATGTCCAGCGTCGCCAGCTTGTCTCCGGCAAACCCCACGCGCACGCTCTTGATCTGCCCATCCCTGACCTTGGGCGTGGCTGCGACCCACTGAAGGCCGCCTTCATCGGGCGCCGACTCCAGCGTGAAGTCGGTTTTGAGCGCCGCGAGATCCGCGGCGGATGCCAGCAACGCGGCCGGCGTGCTGCCCAGGACCTGCGACTGCGAACGCTGGGTGACCTGGTTGAGATCGACGTCGTAGAGCCACAGGCTCTTGCCGTCGGCCACGATGGTCTGTTCAAACGGCTTGCGGTAGTCGAAACGGAAACGTCCCGGGCGTTCGAACTCGAAATTCCCGCTGGAGCGCTTGACCTTGGGCTCCTGCCCTTCCCTGGCGGGCGAAGTGACGGTCTGGGTGAAATCCGCACGGCCGGTCCTGGCAGATTTCATGAAGCCCTCCAGGCTTTGCAGGCCATCGGCACTGGCGGCCTGCGCCACAGCCGCCAGCAGAATCGATGCGATCAGACGTTTTTTCATTGATTGGGATTCCTCATGCGTGGTTCATGGCGATACCCGATTGGAGCGCCCCGCGCCCCACAGGTTCACTCGCCGCCGCGCGCGGGAACCAGCACTTCCCGCTGCCCGCTGGCGGTCAGCGCGCTGACCAGCCCGGCCTTTTCCATGTCCTCGAGCAGGCGCGCCGAGCGGTTGTAGCCGATGCGCAGCTTGCGCTGGACATAGGAGATGCTCGCCTTGCGGTCCTTGAGCACGATCTCGACGGCCTGGTCGTACATGGGATCCTTCTCCCCCCCGCCTTCGCCGCCCTCGCCGCCAAAGCCGCTGTCCTCGCCGTCGGCGCTGCCGCCCTCGAGAACGCCTTCGATGTAGTCCGGCTCGCCCTGCTCCTTGAGATAGCTCACCACGCGGTGCACTTCATCATCGGACACGAACGCGCCGTGCACGCGGATCGGCAGTCCCGTGCCGCTGGCCATGTAGAGCATGTCGCCCATGCCGAGCAGCGCCTCCGCCCCCATCTGGTCCAGAATGGTCCGGCTGTCGATCTTGCTGCTGACCTGGAATGCGATGCGGGTCGGGATATTGGCCTTGATCAGGCCGGTGATCACGTCCACGCTGGGGCGCTGCGTCGCCAGGATCAGGTGGATGCCGGCGGCGCGGGCCTTTTGCGCCAGGCGCGCAATCAGCTCTTCGATCTTCTTGCCCACCACCATCATCAGGTCGGCCAGTTCGTCGATCACCACCACGATGTGCGGCAGGCGCTGCAGCGGCTCGGGCTCCTCGGGCGTCAGGCTGAACGGATTGGGGATGAACTCCTCGCGCTCCTTGGCATCGTCGATCTTGGTGTTGTAGCCCGCCAGATTGCGCACGCCCATCTTGCTCATGAGCTTGTAGCGGCGCTCCATCTCGGCCACGCACCAGTTCAGGCCGTGCGCGGCCTGGCGCATGTCGGTCACCACGGGGCACAGCAGGTGCGGAATACCTTCATAGACCGACATTTCCAGCATCTTGGGGTCGATCATCATCAGGCGCACATCGCGCGCTTCCGCCTTGTACAGCAGCGACAGGATCATCGCATTGATACCCACCGACTTGCCCGAGCCGGTCGTGCCGGCCACCAGCACGTGCGGCATCTTGGCCAGATCGGCCACCACGGGGTTGCCGACGATGTCCTTGCCCAGACCCATGGTGAGCATGCTCTTGGCGTCGTGGTAGACCTGCGAGCCCAGGATTTCAGACAGCCGGATCGACTGGCGCTTGGCGTTCGGCAGTTCAAGCGCCATGTAGTTCTTGCCGGGAATCGTCTCGATCACCCGGATCGACACCAGCGACAGCGAGCGCGCCAGATCCTTCGCCAGATTGACCACCTGCGAGCCCTTCACCCCCGTGGCCGGCTCGATTTCATAACGCGTGATGACGGGACCGGGCGCCGCGGCCACCACGGAGACATCCACGCCGAAGTCCTTGAGCTTCTTCTCGATCAGGCGGCTGGTCATCTCCAGGGTTTCCGGCGAAACCGTTTCCTGGCGCGCCGGCGCCGCATCCAGCAGATCGACCTGGGGCAGGTTGCTGTCGGGCAGCTCGGAGAACAAAGGCTTCTGGCGCTCCTTGACCACACGGGTGCTCTGCTGGGGCTCGGTCAGCACCGGCTCGATGATCTGCACGGCCTGCGGGTGATGCTCGGCAATCTCGTGCCGCTCCTCGGAGAGGACGACGTCGCGCTCTCGCGCGGCCTGCTTGCCGACCGCCTCGTCGCGCGCCTTCTCGCGCTTCGCGCGGCTGCCCTGGACCAGGCCGTCGATGGAGCCGCCGATCCGCTCGGCCAGCTGTCCCCAGGAGAATCCGAAAACCATGGCGGCGCCGAGCACCACCAGGATCACGCCGATCAGGCCTGAGCCCGCATCGCCAAACCAGCTCATCGCCATCTGGCCCGTGGTGTAGCCCAGCATGCCGCCCGCCTGTCCGGGCAGGAATGCGTCATAACGGTACAGGCGCGCCCACTCCAGCGCCGTGCTGCTCAGGATCAGGATCAGCAGCCCCATCCAGAACATGGAACGGCGCGCCCAGGGCCCCACCGGCCCCTGCGGATGCACGCCTGCACGCATCCACAGCGCAAGCGACGAAATCCAGGCCTTGGCCCCGGCGGCGATACACCACCAGACCGAGAAGCCCAGCGCGTAATAGCTGCAATCGGCAAGCCAGGCGCCAAAACGGCCGACCCAATTGGTGACGATGCGGCCATCGCCCGTGCCGGAAGTGGACCAGGCGGCATCCTGCGGGTTGTAGCTGATCAGCGCCAGCAGCCAGAACACCAGCGCCAGCAAACCCACGAGCAGGCCGATTTCGTGGCTGAACCGCGCGGCCCATGACCGCGGCGCCGATTTGCCGACGGATGAAGCATTCAAGGTGTTGAGGGAATAAGTCATAACGAAACTAGGCAGCTAGCTTACCGCATGGCCGCAGCCATCGCCCACCGGCCGGGCGATGAATACCGCAAACAAGCGTTTTCGGCGCACAGGAACCCTTGTCTCAAGCCGACCACGCCAGCCGCGCTTGCCGCCAATGGAGCAGATCGGTTCTCTTTCGCAGCCGATATTGTCGCTATTTCCTTCTTCTGCAACGACATTTGAATGTGTCTGGATGTGCCAAAGACGAGGGCGATGCTCATTTGTCAAAAAATGCTACAAGCACGATTTAAATTCAGGCTATCAACGACATCAAAAACCTTGGAAGACGCAGCCCCCGCTCCCTCCCTACAATGGAACCCGGGAAGACGCCCGCAGCCCCTGTGCGACCACTCAGGGGCAACCCGCCGTCCTCCATGCGATCTGCCGCGAGCAGGAGCGGGCGGGGCCGCACAAGGCCCGCCCTGCTCTTCTCCCACCGATTGCTTTCACCCCTCCCCGCCGATCGGCCCGCCGAGCGGCGCGGATCGTGCAACCTCAATGGCAACCACCATGTCGAACACACTTCACGCCAAAGTCCTGATTCTCGGCTCCGGCCCCGCCGGCTACACAGCGGCTATCTATGCCGCCCGGGCCAACCTGAATCCGTTGCTCATCACCGGCCTCGCCCAGGGCGGCCAGCTCATGACGACGACCGAAGTGGACAATTGGCCCGCCGACGTGATGGGCGTTCAGGGCCCCGAGCTGATGCAGCGTTTCCTCGAACATGCGGAACGCTTTCGCACACAGATCGTCTTCGATCACATCAACAAGGTCGATTTCAGCAAGCGCCCATTCACGCTGACCGGCGATTCGGGCGAATACACCTGCGACTCGCTGATCCTCGCCACCGGCGCCTCCGCCAAATACCTGGGCCTGCCCTCGGAAGAGGCCTTCATGGGCAAGGGCGTGTCCGGCTGCGCCACCTGCGATGGCTTCTTCTATCGTGAGCAGCCCGTGTGCGTGATCGGCGGCGGCAATACGGCCGTGGAAGAAGCGTTGTATTTGTCCAACATCGCCAGCAAGGTGACCCTGGTCCACCGCCGCGACAAATTCAAGGCGGAGCCGATTCTGGTCGACAAGCTCATGGACAAGGTCAAGGCAGGCAAGATCGAGCTCAAGACCCACTTCACCCTGGATGAAGTGCTCGGCGACAAAAGCGGCGTCACCGGCATCCGCATCAAGAGCACGCAGACCGGCCAGACCGAGGACATCGCACTGCAGGGCTGCTTCATCGCCATCGGCCATGCACCCAACACCGACATCTTCAGGGGCCAGCTGGAAATGGACGAAACCGGCTATCTGATCACCAAGGGCGGGCTCAAGGGCTTTGCCACGCAGACCAGCGTTCCGGGCATTTTCGCCGCGGGCGACGTGCAGGATCATGTGTATCGCCAGGCGATCACCAGCGCCGGAACCGGCTGCATGGCGGCGCTGGACGCGCAGCGCTTCCTCGAACAGGAGGAGTGAAATCCGCGAGGGATTCATGAGCCCTGGATCCGGAATCACCCACATTCCGAATCCAGGCTATAATCCTCGGCTTTGCTGAATATTGGATCGCTTTCATGCGGCCCAAGGACGGCAATAGGGCTACCGCCACCCATCGAAACTGGCGAGGTGAGGTTGTCAGCACATCCTGCTCCCCGGAGCAAACCAGGTGCAGGCGACCGTTAAAACTTATAGGTGTTGTCCTCATGGCACGCGTATGTGATGTAACGGGCAAGAAGCCCATGGTGGGAAACAACGTTTCCCACGCCAACAACAAGACCAAGCGTCGTTTCCTGCCCAACCTGCAATACCGCCGTTTCTGGGTTGAGAGCGAAAACCGTTGGGTGCGCCTGCGCGTTTCCAGCGCTGCTCTGCGCCTGATCGACAAGAACGGTATCGACTCCGTGCTCGCAGACATGCGCGCTCGTGGCCAAGCTTAATTTCCTGAAGGAGAAACACCATGGCTGCTAAAGGCGGACGCGAAAAGATCAAGCTGGCTTCCACTGCTGGTACCGGTCACTTCTACACAACGACCAAGAACAAGAAGACGATGCCTGAAAAGATGTCGATCATCAAGTTCGACCCCAAGGCTCGCAAGCACGTCGAGTACAAGGAAACCAAGCTGAAGTAATCCGCTTCCCGGCTTGTCCCATGAAAACCGCCAGCAGCGAAAGCCCTGGCGGTTTTTTGTCGCCGGACAAAATGTGCCTTGCCGTGCAAAAGGCTACGCACAGCGGGCAAGCGCGGGGACGTTCTCTCTTTTTCATCGTCCACTCCCACGCGAGCTGTCACCCACTTGCCAACGCTGGCATCGGCATGCTCCTAGAATAGGCGGCGGCGCTCCAGACATGGAGCGCCCACGTTCTCAGGGCGGGGTGAAATTCCCCACCGGCGGTATCTGGCGCGCCTTGGCTTTACGACAAGGCGGCGCCAGCAGCCCGCGAGCGCCGCTGCCTTCGCAATGAAGGCGGCGGGTCAGCAGATCTGGTGAGATGCCAGAGCCGACGGTCACAGTCCGGATGAAAGAGAAACGTGAAGCCAGGTGCCCGCTTCGACGCGCTCGGATAACGAGCGCCCGCGCTGGTGCCTTGTTTCGCGCGCGCCCTGATTCATTCAACGCTTTGACTGAAAGTAAAGAAGCAAATGAATCAGACTGATGTCCAACATCTCTCCCCCGCCGCCGATACGCCGGCCATTCCCCACGGCACCCGCGTCGCCATCATCAGCGCCTGCTGGCACGACGACATCGTGCATCAGGCGCGCGACTCGGCCATCCAGCGCCTCGTCGAGCTGGGCATGGATGAAGCCGGCATACAGACCTTCGAGCTGCCCGGCGCATTCGAAATCCCGCTGCTGGCCAAAAAGCTGGCCGACTCGGGCCAATTCGACGCGGTGATAGCCTGCGCACTGATCGTCAACGGCGGCATC
The DNA here is from genome assembly GCF_040396215.1 of Diaphorobacter ruginosibacter. Taxonomy (GTDB): domain Bacteria; phylum Pseudomonadota; class Gammaproteobacteria; order Burkholderiales; family Burkholderiaceae_C; genus Diaphorobacter_A; species Diaphorobacter_A ruginosibacter_A. Next base: position 30,653 of record NZ_JBEBOW010000005.1, read on the forward strand.
TACCGCCATGAGTTCGTGACCACAGCCGTGATCGACGGACTGATGCGCGCGCAGCTCGACTCGGGCGTGCCGGTGTTCTCCGTCGCGCTTACGCCGGTGAACTTCCACGATCATGAAGACCATCAGACGTTCTTCCGCCAGCATTTCGTGAAGAAGGGCGTGGAGGCGGCGAACGCCTGCGCATCCACGCTCGCGGCCCACGCCGCGGTGGATCTGCAACTCTCCCGCGCCGCGGCCTGAGTCTGACGAAAACGAAAGCACGGAAAAGCCCCGCGATCCCGCATCGGCGGGGCTTCGGCGCAGCGCTCAGCCGTGCGCCGCGCGCAGCCGCTTCGAGAAGTCCTGCAGCATCTTGATGCCGCTGGCCTCGGCCCGCTGGCACCAGGCCTGCAGATCGGCCGTGAGCTGCTCGCGGGACTGCGACGTGTTCAGCCACAACTGGCGCAGTTCCTCGCGCATGGTGATCATCTTGTCGAGCATGGGATATTCCGCCCGCGCCTGCTCGAGCTTCTGCTGCCAGCGGGCGGGCACCTTTTCGGCATCGCGGTGCAGCCAGCGGTTGGCCGCGCGCAGCACGGAGGCATCGCCCTTGCGCGCCTTGATGGCGTCCAGCTCTTCGCGGCAGGCCTTGCGCACGCCGCGCGCGTAGCGGGCCATGACTTCGTAGCGATTGGCGATGACGGACTCCAGCGTCTGTTCATCGGCCACGGGCTTGACCTCGCCCAACCGCCATTTCGGCGGCACCTTCTTGACCTTCGCCCAGCCGATCACCCGCATCGCGCTGATGTACACCCAGCCGATGTCGAACTCATATTTCTTCACCGAGAATTTGGCCGATGTCGGATAGGTGTGATGGTTGTTGTGCAGCTCCTCGCCGCCGATCACGATTCCCCAGGGAACGAGATTGGTCGATGCGTCCGCCGCCTCGAAATTGCGGTAGCCCCAGTAATGGCCCATGCCGTTGACCACGCCTGCCGCCCAGAAGGGAATCCACAGCATCTGCACGGCCCACACGGTCAGGCCGATGGCGCCGAACAGGGCCACGTCCAGGATCAGCATCAGGCCGACGCCCTGCCAGCCGAACCGTGAATAGACGTTGCGCTCCACCCAGTCGTCGGGCGTGCCGTGGCCGAATTTCCTGATGGTTTCCGCATTCCCGGCTTCCGCGCGATACAGTTCCGCGCCGCGCCACATCACCGCATTCAGGCCGCGCGTCTGCGGGCTGTGCGGGTCGTCCGGGGTTTCGCAGCGCGCATGGTGCTTGCGATGGATGGCGACCCATTCCCTGGTCTGCATGCCGGTGCCGATCCACAGCCAGAAACGGAAGAAGTGCGATGGGATGGCCGCGAGCTCCAGCGCGCGATGGGCCTGCGAGCGGTGCAGGAAAATCGTCACCGCGGCAATCGTCACGTGGGTGGTGAGCAGCGTGTACAGGACGATCTGCCACCAGGCAAGATCCCATACGCCGTGCGCCAGCCAGTCCACGGCAGCGTCCAGTACGGCCCAGTCAGGTAACAGCATACATTCACCCCGCCAACACGAAAAATCCGCGCCGCCGCGATATGCGTGCAGCGCAGGGAAACAATATCAGGAGCCGCCGCCGCGCATGGGCGCCTATACCCGCACCGCGCTCCGGAGTTTGCCCTGCCCCGCAGCGAACCGGCATGCGCGCGCCAGCGGCTACTTGCGTGTCCAGACCGCTGCGAAGAATCCGTCGGTCTGATGCTCGTGTGGCCACAGGCGCAGATAGCGGCTGCCGGTGTCGCCGCCCTTGCAAAGCCTGGCCGCATCGGCCACCTTGAGTTGCGCGAGCAGTTCGCCCGCGTCCTGCATGACGAAGTCGGGGTGCTGCGCGGAAAACGCTTCGGCGATCGCCTCGTTCTCCTGCGGCAGAACGCTGCAGGTCGCGTAAACCAGGCGGCCGCCCGACTTGACCATGCGCGATGCGCTGGCCAGGATCGCGGATTGCTTTTGCTCCAATTCGGCCAGCGCCTTGGGCGACTGGCGCCACTTCAGGTCCGGGTTGCGGCGCAGCGTTCCCAGCCCGGAGCATGGCGCATCGACCAGCACGCGGTCGATCTTGCCCGCCAGGCGCTTGACGCGATCATCGCGCTCGTGCGCAATCGCCGCCGGATGCACGTTGGACAGCCCCGATCGCGCCAGACGCGGCTTGAGCGCCTCCAGCCGGTGCGCGGATACGTCGAAGGCATAGAGGCGGCCCGTGCTGCGCATGCCCGCGCCGATGGCCAGCGTCTTGCCGCCGGCGCCGGCGCAGAAATCGACCACCATCTCGCCGCGCTTGGCATCCAGCAAGAGGGCCAGCAACTGCGAGCCCTCGTCCTGCACCTCGATCGCGCCGCGCGCAAAGGCATCGAGCTTGCCGAGCGCGGGCTTGCCGTCGATGCGCAGGCCGACGGGCGAATAAGGCGTCGGCTCCGCCCTGATGTCCGCTTTCTGCAGTTCCTTCTGAACCGCGTCGCGCTTGTCCTTGAGCGTGTTCACGCGCAAGTCCAGCGGCGCCGGTTGCGCAAGACTGTCGGCCAGGGCCCGGAAGCCCTGCTCGCCGAGCTGCGAGCGCAGCGGCTCGACCAGCCAGTCGGGCAGGTTGTGGCGATGGTGATCCATCAGCTCGTCGGGCCTGATGCCGTCGCAGGCATCGAGCCAGGCCTTTTCCTGCTCGGAAAGTGCGCTCTTCAGGAAATCGCGCGGACCATGGAAGCCGAGAATGGCCAGACGGCGTTCGCGCGCGCCGCTGCCCGAGCGCGCGAGCTGCTCGAACAACAGCTTCTTGCGCAGCACGGCATAGGTGGTTTCGGCCAGCGTGGCGCGCTCGCGCGGACCGAGTGTCCGGTGCTCGCGGAAATAACGGGAGACCACGGCGTCGGCCGGGTGCTCGAAAGTAAGAACCTGCCTGATCAGTTCGGCGCAGGCGTCCAGAAGGGCTTTGGGATGCATGCCTCGATTGTCCCATCTTGCGCATATCCCTTGGCAGCAGTCTGCGAGGAGCGCCAGGGTCTCACCCGATGGCCGGCAGGGCACAATCGCCGTGCTGACCACCCACCCGACCCATTCGAAAACTTCCCGGGAATTGACCATGCCTGACGAAAAGCTGCCTCCATTGCTCGTGATCGAGCCCGGCGTCTACCGCCATTACAAGGGCAACCTCTATGAAGTGATCGACACGGTGCGCCACAGCGAAACGCTGGAATCGCTCACCCTGTACCGCGCGCTCTACGGCGAACGCGGCCTGTGGGTGTGCCCCTCGGCGATGTTTGGCGAAAACGTGCAGATCGATGGAAAGACCCTGCCGCGCTTCGCGCGCGTGACCAACGACCAGGGCTGACGCGGCACGGCCCCGCGCCGTGAAGTCCGCGCGGGCTCAGCCGCGCATCAGGCCAGCGATGGCCCTCGGATAAATCACATGCTCCTGCGTGAGCACGCGCGCGGCCAGGGCATCGGCGGTATCGCCGGGCAGCACCGGAACGACGGCCTGCTCCAGGATCGGCCCCACGTCCAGTTCGGCGGTCACGCGGTGCACCGTGCAGCCCGCGAACTTGCAGCCCTCGTCGATCGCGCGCTGGTGCGTATGCAGTCCGGGGAACGCGGGCAGCAGCGAAGGATGGATGTTCACCATGCGGCCTTCGAAATGCTGCACGAACCCCGGCGTGAGAATGCGCATGAACCCGGCCAGCACGACGAGCGCGGGGTCATGCCGGTCGATGATCCTCGCCAGTTCCTCATCGAACGCCTCGCGCGATGGAAACGACCGGTGATCCAGAACCTCGGCCGCAATGCCGTTGTCCCGGGCGAACGCCAGGCCGCCCGCCGCGGCCTTGTTGCTGACGACCGCGGCGACGCGCGCGCCATACCGGCCGGCCCAGTCCTGTTGCTGGGAAGCACGCACAATGGCGGCCATGTTGGAGCCACCGCCGGAAATCAGGATCACGATATTTTTCATCGGCGGCGATTGTCGCACCGATGCCATGGCTGCCGAAAGCCGCCGGGCTTCGCCGGCCCAACCAACCCACAGGAGAAACGACCAGAGATGCCCTTCGATCCCCACACCACCCCATTGAGCGCCGAGGAAGCCCGCGTGCTCGCCACCTTGCTGGAAAAATCCCGCACCGTGCCGGACAGCTATCCGCTCACGCTCAACTCGCTGGCCTCGGGCTGCAACCAGAAAACCAGCCGGGATCCGGTCATGCAGCTCGGCGAAGGCCAGATCCAGGAGGCGCTGGACAACCTGCGCCGCCGATCGCTGGTCACCGAGATCGGCGGCGCGCGCACTTCGCGCTGGGAACACAATTTTCCGCGCGGCGTCGGCGTTCCCGATCAATCCGCCGTGCTGCTCGGCCTGCTGATGCTGCGCGGCCCGCAAACGGCGGGCGAGCTGCGCATCAATTCCGAGCGCTGGCACCGGTTTGCCGACATTTCGTCGGTCGAGGCGTTCCTGGACGAGCTGCAATCGCGCAGCCAGGAAAAAGGCGGCCCCCTGGTCATTTTGCTGCCGCGCGCTCCCGGCGCGCGCGAGCCGCGCTGGGCACACCTGCTGTGCGGCCCCGTGGATGCCCAGGCGCTGTCGGCAGCTTCGGCGGCGGGCGCGGCGCCCGCGCCCGACACCGCATTGACCGAACGCGTTGCGGCGCTCGAAGCCCAGGTGGCGCAATTGCGCGACACGCTCGCCCACGTCTGCGAACAGCTGGGCGTGGAGCCCCCCTGCGCATAACCCTCCAGGAAAACGCCCGGAAGATTGTCTCCACGAGGACAGCCGAAAAAAGCACAACCGTGCTACAACGAAGAGTCAACTGGCTACGCGGGCGCGGCGCTGCCGCCGCCCGGCGGATCATTCGGGAGCATCACTATGGATCTGGCTTTCACGCCTGAAGAACTGGCGTTTCGCGCCGAGGTGCGGCAATGGGTGCGCGCCCATCTGCCCAAGGAGATCGCGGACAAGGTACACAAGGCCCAGCGCCTGACGCGCGAGGACATGCAGGGCTGGGCGAAGATTCTGGGCAGCAAGGGCTGGCTCGGCCATGGCTGGCCGCAGCAGTTCGGCGGCCCGGGCTGGAACGCCATCGAGCAGCACCTGTTCGAGGAAGAGTGCGCCATGGCGGGCGCGCCGCGCATCGTGCCGTTCGGCCCGGTGATGGTCGCGCCCGTGATCATGGCGTTCGGCTCGCCCGAGCAGCAAAAGCGTTTCCTGCCCGGCATCGCCAGTGGCGAAGTCTGGTGGAGCCAGGGCTACAGCGAGCCCGGATCGGGGTCCGACCTCGCCAGCCTCAAGACCCGCGCCGAGCGCGTGGGCGACAAATACATCGTCAACGGCCAGAAGACCTGGACCACGCTGGGCCAGTATGGCGACTGGATGTTCAACCTCGTGCGCACCAGCACCGAAGGCAAGCAGCAGGCGGGCATCAGCTTCCTGCTGCTCGACATGAAGTCTCCCGGCGTGACCGTGCGCCCCATCAGGCTGCTGGACGGCGAATGCGAGGTCAACGAGGTGTTCTTCGACAACGTCGAAGTGCCCGCCGACCAGTTGATCGGCGAGGAAAACAAGGGCTGGACCTACGCCAAATACCTGCTCGCCCATGAGCGCACCAACATCGCCGATGTGAACCGCGCCAAGCGCGAACTGGAACGGCTCAAGCGCCTTGCAAGACAGAACGGCGTATGGGACGACCTGCGTTTTCGAGACCAGATCGCGCTGCTCGAAGTGGACATCATCGCGCTGGAGATGATGGTGCTGCGCGTGCTGTCGGCGCAAAGCGCGGGCAAGAAGTCGCTCGACGTGGCCGGCCTGCTGAAGATCCGCGGCAGCGAAATCCAGCAGCGCTACACCGAGCTGATGATGCTGGCCGCAGGCCCGTTCAGCCTGCCCTTCATCCAGGAGGCCATGGACGCGGGCTGGCAGGGGGACTTCCCCGGCGGCAATGTGCTGAATGCGCCGCTGGCCGCCAATTACTTCAACATGCGCAAGACCACGATTTACGGCGGCTCCAACGAAGTACAGCGCAACATCGTCGCCCAGACAATTCTGGGCTGAAGGGAGACAAGACATGGATTTCGATTTCACAGAAGACCAGCAATCCCTGCGCGAAGCGGTCCGCCGCTGGGTGGACAAGGCCTATACATTCGAGCGCCGCGCGGCCATCGTCGATGCCGGCGGCTTCGACCGGACGGCCTATGACGAACTCGCGCAGCTGGGCCTCGCCGCGCTCGCCATCCCCGAAGAGCATGACGGCATGGGCTTCGGCCCGATCGACGCCATGGTCGTCATGGAAGAACTGGGGCGCGGCATCGTGCTGGAGCCGCTCGCGCAGACGCTCATTGCCAGCAACGTGCTCGCTCGATTCGCGCCAGAGGCCATCAAGCGGCAATGGCTGCCGCGCATGGCGCGCGGCGAGGCGCTGGTGGTGCTGGCACAGCAGGAGAGCACGTCGCGCTATCGCCTCGACGCCTGCGCGGCGCAGGCCCAAAGGCGGGACGGCGGCCATGTGGTCAGCGGCCACAAGAGCATCGTGGCCGCGGGCGACCAAGCCGACGCATGGCTGGTTCCCGCGCGGCTCGACGGCGCGATCGCGCTGTTTCTGGTGGAGCGCGGGGCCGCGGCAGCCACGGCGAACGGCTACCTGACCCAGGACGGCAGCCGCGCCGCCGAGGTACGGCTCGAAGGCAGTCCCGCCACGCTGCTCACCATCGATGGCACGGCAGCGCTGGAGCTGGCCATGGACACCGGCATCGCCGCCACCAGCGCCTACGCGGTCGGCGCCATGGAAAAGACACTGGCCGTGACCGCCGACTACATGAACCAGCGCAAGCAGTTCGGCGTGGCGATCGCCAGCTTCCAGGCGCTGCGCCACCGCGTGACCGACATGAAGATGCAGCTCGAACTCGCCCGCTCCATGAGCTATTTCGCCAGCCTCAAGCTCGGCGATGCGCCGCAAGGCCGCCGCCGTGCGCTATCCCAGGCGAAGGTGCAGATCGGCCATTCCATGCGGTTCATCGGCCAGCAGGCGGTGCAGCTGCACGGGGGCATCGGAGTGACCGATGAATACATCGTGAGCCACTACTTCAAGGCGTTGACGCAACTGGAAATGTCCTTCGGTGACACGCTGTATCACCTTGGCGAGGTCAGCGCGCGCATGGAGGAAATCGCCGGCGTATTCGGCTGAGTCCTCGCCAGCCGCGAAATCAAGGTAGCTCGTCCGACGCTCCGCAGGCGCAAGCCCCGGGGGGGTTGCGCGTTTCCATGCGGGCGGGATGCGAACAGCCCGTAACCACCTCCTTCACATGACTAAAGCCAAGGGGATGGATTCCATCTATGAATCCACGATAATTGAAGGTTTGTTGCCGGATTACCGGCCCCGTCGCCCAGGCGGCGACCTTTTGCCAGATCGATCTGGCCGCATGAAGTTGTTATGAGCGCCACTGCCACATCCTACGATCCCATCCGCAAGCTGCTGGAGACCGCGACCCAGCAGATTGAAAAGAACGAGCTGCGCGAGGCAGCCCAGTCCCTGAACAAGGCGCAGCAGATGTGGCCCAACGATGCGCGCGTGTTCATGCTCGCCGGCTTGATGGCCGAGAAATCGGGCAACATCCCCGCAGCCTTCGACGCGCTGCGCCGCTGCGTGGCGCTCGACCCCGGCTGGACGCCCGGCGAACTGCAGCTGGCGCTGCTGTATGCACGCCGCGGCATGTACGACAAGGCGATCATGCACGCACAGAAGCTGGCCAGGCGCGAGCCCAACAACGCCCTGGTGCTCGGCCATATCGTCGATTTCGCGCACGCCAGCGGCAATCTGGAACTCTCCATCAGCGAACTGCGCCGCGGACTCACCTATCTGCCCAAGGATGTGCAGATGCGCCGCCTGCTGGCGAACGACCTGCAGGTCACCGGCCAGCGCGCCGAGGCCTATGACGTATGGACCAGCCTGATCGAGGACAACCCCCAGGACGAGATGGCCCTGCTCGGCCGCGCCACCACGCTGATCGAAGGCGGAAAGCCGTCGGCCGCCACCAGCGACACGGCCAAGCTGCTCGAGGCCTCGCCGGGCAATTCGATCTACGCTTACTACAACGCCGTCGCACACGGCCTGACGCCCGAGTATCAGCCGCCGGAGCTCATCCGCATGATGTTCGACCGCATGGCCGCCGACTATGACCAGCACATGGTGCGTGGACTGGGCTACAAATTGCCCAAGATCGTGGCGGAAAAGATCCTGCGCCGCTTCCCATCCAAGTCGATGAATCTGCTCGACCTGGGTTGCGGCACCGGCCTGCTGGGCGTATGCCTGGGCCGCATCGACGGCTTTCTGATCGGCGTGGACATTTCCACCAAGATGGTCGAGCAGGCCGCCCGCCACGGCGTGTACGACCGCTTCCACACAGTGAACCTGCTGGATGCGCTGCGGGAAACTCCCGCCGAGGTGTATGAAATCATCACCGCTCTGGATGTATTCATCTACACCGGCGACCTGAAGGCGACCATCCCGGCTGCGCATCGCATCCTGATGCCCGCGGGCGACCTGTACTTCTCGTGCGAGATCGCGCCGGAAGACGGCCCCGACCTGGTTCTGCAGCCCAACGGACGCTACGCGCACAAGCGCAGCCACGTGCTGGCCCTGTGCAAGCAGGCCGGGTTCGAGGACGTGCAGATCGAGGACCTCGTGCTGCGCCGCGAAATGGGCGAGCCGGTGAACGGCTTCCTGGTGACGGCGCACAAGGCTGCCTGATTTCCTCGGCTCCGCGGCAACGCGGAGCCCGGGCCCGCATCAACTGCTCAGCAGCCGGGAAGACTTGGGCACGTGCGCCATCAGGAACTCCATCTGGTCCGCCAGGATCCGGCGATTGCGCAGGATGAAGTCCTCCCACAGACTGGGGACGTAGGGCGCATACAGCAAGGGCATGTGCGCCTGCTCCGGCGTGCGCGGCCCCTTGCGGTGATTGCAGGGGCGGCAGGCCGTGACCACGTTCATCCAGTGATCCTGCCCATTGCGCGCGAACGGCACGATGTGCTCGCGCGTGAGATCGTCCTCGTGGAACTGGCCGCCGCAGTAGGCGCACACGTTGCGGTCGCGTACGAAGAGCTTGCTGTTGCTCAGCGTGGGTTTCAGCTCGAACGGGTCGATCGCCGGAACGCCCCTGGTGCCGATGATGCTGCTGACCGCGATCTGCGACTGCTCGCCCGTCACCGCGTTGTGGCCGCCGCGAAAAAGCGCCACCTGCGCGCCGAGTTCCCAGCGCACTTCCCCGGCGGCATAGTGGGTCACCGCCTGTTCCAGCGTGATCCACGATTGCGGCAAGCCTTGGGCCGACAGCTTCAACACCTTCACCACACGCCTCCAGTACACAGTTGGAAAACAAGACTCGGAATGCAGATAAGCAGTGCCAGATCACCCGCGCGGCGACCAGCTGGCTCAGAATATACTCTTTTCGTGACGAATTGGCGTCCATAGCCAGCCTGGCGGTTTCCAGACGCTATCAAAAGAAAAGTGAAGTGATGAAAATCTTCCGAGGCCTGCATCATCCGGGCGTCGCGCAGGCCTGCGCTCTGACCATCGGTAATTTCGATGGCGTGCATCGCGGGCACCAGGCCATGCTGGCTCTTCTCAACAACGAGGCCCGCCAGCGCGGCGTGCAAAGCTGCGTGCTCACTTTCGAGCCCCACCCGCGCGACTATTTCGCGGCCCGGCTGAACAAACCCGAACTCGCACCCGCGCGCATCGGCACGCTGCGCGACAAGCTCTGCGAGCTGGCCGCATGCGGCGTGCAGCAAACCATCGTCCTGCCGTTCAACGAAAAGCTGGCCGGACAGCCCCCAGCGAGCTTCATCGAGGACGTCGTCATCAACGGGCTTGGCGCGCAATACGTGCTGGTTGGCGATGATTTCCGCTTCGGCGCCAAACGCGCGGGCGACTATGCCATGCTCGACGCCGCCGGGCGCGAGCGCGGCTTCGACGTCGCCCGCATGAACAGCTACGAGGTCCACGGCCTGCGCGTCTCCAGCTCCGCCGTGCGCGACGCGCTGTGCCAGGGCGATCTCGCGGATGCGGCGCGCTTGCTGGGCCGCCCGTATGCGATTTCCGGCCACGTGGTCCACGGCCGCAAGCTGGGCCGCCAACTGGGTGTGTCGGCGGCCAGCGGCGCGCACCAGGACGGGTTTCGCACGCTCAACCTGCGCTTCAAGCACTGGAAGCCCGCCGCCAGCGGAATTTTCGCGGTCGCCGTCCACGGGCTCGCCGGGCACGCCCTGCCCGGCGTGGCCAACCTGGGCATCCGCCCCTCCATCGACCCGAACGACGTCAATGGCGGCCGCGTGCTGCTGGAGACCCACTGCCTGGAATGGCCCGCCCACCTGGGTGCCGAAGGTGCATACGGTAAAATCATCCGCGTGGAACTCCTGCACAAACTGCACGACGAGCTGAAATACGACAGCCTCGACGCCCTGACCGCTGGTATCGCCAAGGATTGCGAGGATGCCCGCGCGTTTTTTGCCGCCTCCACGCATGCCGAGACCCGGCGTCAGACCACGCGCGACCGAATTTGACGCCCGCGCCGTCACACTCCAGCCGCCCCATCGTATTCAGCGCTCCGGCTTTCGTCCGGGGTCAGACCGCTTTCAAGATTTCAGCCCATGTCAGATCAACAGCAAGCCACAGACACGTCCGGCAAAACGGATTACCGCAAGACCCTGAACCTGCCCGACACCCCATTCCCGATGCGCGGCGACCTGCCCAGGCGCGAGCCGGGGTGGGTCAAGGAATGGCAGGACCAGGGTGTGTACAAGAAGCTGCGCGACGCACGCTGCGGCGCGCCCAAGTTCATCCTGCACGATGGCCCGCCGTATGCCAACGGCAAGCTGCACATCGGCCACGCGGTCAACAAGATCCTCAAGGACATGATCACCAAGAGCCGCCAGCTCGAGGGCTTCGACGCTCTGTACGTGCCGGGCTGGGACTGCCACGGGCTGCCCATCGAGAACGCCATCGAGAAACTGCATGGCCGCAACCTGCCGCGCGATGAGATGCAGGCCAGGAGCCGCGCGTTCGCAACCGAGCAGATCGAGCAGCAGATGGCCGACTTCGAGCGCCTGGGCGTACTCGGCGACTGGGAGCACCCCTACAAGACCATGAACTACGCGAACGAGGCGGGCGAGCTGCGCGCCTTGAAACGCGTGATGGAGCGCGGCTTCGTCTATCGCGGCCTCAAGCCCGTGTACTGGTGCTTCGACTGCGCCTCCTCGCTGGCCGAATTCGAGATCGAATACCAGGACAAGAAGAGCCAGACGCTGGACGTGATGTTCAAGGCGCACGATCCAGCCCGGCTGGCCGCCGCCTTCGGCCTGCCCGCGCTCGACAAGGACGCATTCGCCGTGATCTGGACCACCACCGCGTGGACCATCCCGGCCAATCAGGCGCTGAACCTGAACCCCGAGCTGCCCTACGCGCTCGTGGATACCGCGCGCGGCCTGCTGATCGTGGCCGAGACGCTCGTGGAAGACACCATGAAGCGCTGGAGCCTCGAGGGCAAGGTGCTGGCCGTGGCCCAGGGCGAGAAGCTCGCCGGCCTGGAGTTCGAGCACCCGCTCTACGACGTGGACGCGGGCTACAGGCGCCTTGCTCCCGTGTACCTGGCCGACTACGCCACCGCCACCGACGGCACGGGCCTCGTGCACTCCTCGCCCGCCTACGGCCTGGACGACTTCAACTCGTGCATGGCGCACGGCATGAAGCTCGACGAAATCCTGAACCCCGTGCAGGGCAACGGCACTTACGCGCCCGACTTCCCGCTGTTTGGCGGCCAGCACATCTGGAAGGCCGTGCCGGTCATCCTCGCGGCCCTGGACAAGGCGGGCCGGCTGCTCAACACCACGACGATCACGCACAGCTACCCGCATTGCTGGCGCCACAAGACGCCGGTGATCTACCGCGCGGCGGCGCAGTGGTTCGTGCGCATGGACGAAGGCGAAGGCGTATTCACCAAGGCCGGCGACAAGCCGCAGAAGACGCTGCGCCAGATCGCGCTCGAGGCCATCGAGCACACCAGCTTCTACCCGGAGAACGGCAAGGCGCGCCTGCGCGACATGATCGCCGGCCGTCCCGACTGGTGCATCTCGCGCCAGCGCAGCTGGGGCGTGCCGATCCCGTTCTTCCTGCACAAGGATTCGGGCGAGCTGCATCCGCGCACCATGGAGATACTGGACCAGGCGGCCGCCATCGTCGAGCAAGGCGGCATCGAGGCCTGGAGCCGCGTGAGCGCCGAAGACATCCTGGGCGCGCAGGAGGCGGCGAACTACACCAAGAGCACCGACATCCTGGAAGTGTGGTTCGACTCCGGCTCCACCTTCTGGCACGTGATGCGCGGCACGCACGACTACATGCACCACGACGAAGGCCCCGAGGCCGACCTGTACCTCGAAGGCCATGACCAGCACCGCGGCTGGTTCCACTCGTCGCTGCTGCTCGCCTGCGCCATCTATGGCCGCGCGCCGTATCGCGGCCTGCTCACCCACGGCTTCACGGTCGACGGCCAGGGCAAGAAGATGAGCAAATCGCTGGGCAACACCGTCTCGCCGCAAGAGGTCAGCGGCAAGCTCGGCGCCGAGATCATCCGCCTGTGGTGCGCATCGACCGACTATTCGGGCGACCTCGCCATCGACGACAAGATCCTCGCGCGCGTGGTCGACTCGTACCGCCGCATCCGCAACACGCTGCGCTTTCTGCTCGCCAACGTGAGCGACTTCGATCCCGCCACGCACGCCGTGCCGTTCGAGGAAATGCTCGAGATCGACCGCTACGCGCTCACCCGCGCCGCCGCGCTGCAGCAGGAGATCCTGGCCCACTACAAGGTCTATGAATTCCACCCGGTGGTCGCCAAGCTGCAGCTGTACTGCTCCGAGGACCTGGGCGGCTTCTACCTGGACGTGCTCAAGGACCGCCTCTACACCACCGCCGAGAACAGCCATGCGCGCCGCAGCGCGCAGACGGCGCTGCACCAGCTCACACACGCCATGCTGCGCTGGATGGCGCCGTTCCTCTCGTTCACGGCAGAGGAAGCCTGGAAGCTGTTCGGCGCCTCGCCCTCCATCTTCCTCGAAACCTACGCCACCATCCCGGCGGGCGACGAAGCGATGGCCGCCAAGTGGGAGCGCATCCGCGCCATCCGCGACGTGGTGAACAAGGAAATCGAGGCCGTGCGCGCCAGCGGCGCGGTGGGCTCCTCGCTGCAAGCCGACATCGTTCTCACCGCCGCGCCCGAAGACCATGCCCTGCTTGGCACGCTGGGCGCGGACCTGAAGTTCGCGCTCATCGTCTCCAAGGTCGACCTCAAGGCCGGCGCCGCGCTGGCCGTGGAGGTCAGGCCGTCCACGGACACCAAGTGCGAGCGCTGCTGGCACTACCAGGGCGACGTGGGCAGCAGCAGCGAGCACCCGACGCTCTGCGGCCGCTGTATCAGCAACCTCCATGGCGCCGGTGAAACCCGGAGCTTCGTCTGAGCATGGCGCGCGGCAGCTCCAGCAGCGGCGGTGCGAGCATCTGGCCCTGGCTTGCCTGGGCCGTGGTGATCTTTCTGGCCGACCAGTTCACCAAGGTGCTGATCCTGGGCTACTACAAGCTGGGCGACACCACCCACATCACGAGCTTCTTCAACATCGTGCGCGCGCACAATACCGGCGCCGCCTTCAGCTTTCTCGCCAACGCGGGCGGCTGGCAGCGCTGGGCGTTCACCGGCATCGGTCTGGCGGCGGCCATCTTCATCCTCTGGCAGCTGCGGGCGCACCCCGGACAGAAGCTGTTCTGCTTCTCGCTGTCAAGCATTCTCGGCGGCGCCATCGGCAACGTCGTGGACCGCCTGCAGCATGGCTACGTGGTGGATTTCCTGGACTTCCACCTCGGCGGCCGCCACTTTCCCGCCTTCAACATCGCGGACAGCGCGATCACCATCGGCGCGATCTGCCTGATTCTCGACGAGCTGCTGCGCGTCAAGCGCTCCAAATAGTCCGGCCATGGGCATCGTCGTCTTCTACATGCGCAACGACAGCCAGGAAGGCCAGGCGCCCTCCTGGCATCCCGCCTGCCTGCACTATGGCGACAGGCAAATGAGCGAAGCGCTCACGCGGTGCCAGCAACTGCGCGCCGACACCCGCAACGCGCACGTGACGATTTCCTCCGAACTGCGCGACATGGTGGGCCCCGCTGGAGTCAGCGCCGTCGAGGACGGCCACACCCCCGACGGCCATGCCTACGAGTGGAGCAAGGCGGGGCGCGCCGGAGCCAGCCGCAGGAACGCCAACGAGCCCGTCCGGACGCGCAAGGACATGGACCGCTGATGCTCCACAGCCCGGCTTGGGGCGATATGCGCGCGGCAAAGACCCAGGACCATCCCATGAACACCAGCCATCCCGACCTCCGATTCGTCGCCTGCACTTTCGAGCGCCACGCGGCGGCCATTCTCGGCATCTTCAACGACGCCATAGAGACCTCCACCGCGCTGTACGACTACAAGGCGCGCACCATGGACCACATGGACACATGGTTCCAGGCCAAGCGCCAGGGAAATCTGCCGGTGATCGGCATCGAGGACGAAGCCGGCACCCTTCTCGGCTTCTGCAGTTGGGCGCCGTTCCGACCCCATCCCGCCTACAAATACACCGCCGAGCACTCCGTCTATATCCACAGGGATCATCGTGGGCGCGGACTGGGCAGGCTGCTGATGAACGCCCTGATCGACGCCGCGCGCCAAAGCGACAGGGTACACACGCTGATCGGCGCCATCGATGCGGCGAACGAAGGCAGCATCGCGCTGCATGAGCGGCTGGGCTTCAGGCACGCGGGAACGCTGCCGCAGGTGGGCTTCAAATTCGGGCGCTGGCTCGACCTGGCGCTCTATCAGCTCACACTCGAAACGCCAGCACAGCCGGTCGACGGCTGAACGCGGGCCGCAGCGGCGCACCCCTCCTCATTGCACCGCCGCGTCATGCCTTCTTCTCGGGCATGGCATCAGCGGGTAATCCCTCGCCTGCATCCGTCACGCTGTCGTCATACTTGGATGGTTCAATGTAATCGTTTACATCAACCGGACGATCCGCAGAAGGAACCGCTGCATGCGCATTCAGGACGTAGCCCAAGCCGCCGGCGTCTCCGTCGCCACCGTGTCGCGCGCGCTCAATGCGCCGGACAAGGTCACGCCGCAGACGCGCCTGCGCGTGCAGCAGGTCGCCGCCGAGATGGGCTATACCCCCAACGCCAGCGCGCGCACTTTGCGCACGCAGCGCAGCCGGGTGATCGGCGTGGTGCTGCCCACGCTGCTGAATCCGGTGTTTGCCGAATGCCTGGAGGGCATTGCATCCGCCGCCGCCTTGGCCGGTTATGCCATCCAGCCCTTCACCACCGAATACCGCACCGAGCGCGAAGACCATGCCGTCAACCAGTTGCTGGCAGGCAATGTGGACGGCATCATCCTGGTGGTATCCAACCCTGACAGTTCCGATGCGCTGCGGCGGCTGGCGGCCGAACGGCTGCCTTATGTGCTGGCATACAACCAGCATGCCAGGCATCCATGCGTGGGAGTTGACAACGAGAAGGCGGTCGCCGAGCTGATCGCGCACCTCTCGTCACTCGGGCATGAGCGCATCGCCATGGTCAGCGGCCTGCTCAAGGCGTCGGACCGCGCCAAGCAGCGCTACCGGGGTTACCGCGACGGCATGCGGCGCGCCGCCCATGCCGAACTGCCGCTGATCGAAGTGCCGTTCGTGCAGACGGCCGCCCAGGAGGTCTCCGCGCTTTTGCGCGACGCACGGCAGCGCCCGACGGCGCTGGTCTGCTCCAACGACCTGATTGCGATCCGCTGCATCCGCGCCGCGCACCTGGCAGGGCTGAGCGTCCCCGGGCAGCTCAGCGTCACGGGCTTTGACGGCATCGCCCTGGGGCAGGACCTCACTCCCATGCTGAGCACCATCGCGCAGCCCAATGCCGATATTGGAAAACACAGCGTCGCGCTGCTCGCCCAGGCCATCGCCGCCGATGCGCCGCTGACCGCGCGCTCCAGCGTCACGCTGGCGCACCAGTTCCGGGCCGCCGAGTCCTGCGCGCGCGCCCCGACCATCACCCCACCGTCCTCAGACTCTTAAGGAGCCTTTCATGAAAACTCGCCTTCAAACTCTCGCACGAACCGCGGTATTCACGCTCGGCCTCGCCGCCAGCGGCGTGTTCGCGCAAACCGCCATCTGCTACAACTGCCCGACCGAATGGGCCGACTGGGGCACCCAGATCAAGGCCATCAAGGCCAAGACCGGCGTGACCGTCCCGCCGGACAACAAGAACTCCGGCCAGTCGCTCGCTCAACTGGTCGCCGAGAAGGCCAGCCCGGTCGCCGACGTGACCTATCTTGGCGTCACCTTCGCGTATCAGGCCATGAAGGATGGCGTGGTGCAGCCCTACAAGCCCGCGCATTGGGAAGACATTCCCGACGGCATGAAGGATCCCGCGGGCAATTGGTTCTCCATCCACTCCGGCACGATGGGCTTCATGGTCAACGTCGATGCGCTGGGCGGCAAGCCGGTGCCTAAGTCGTGGGCCGATCTGCTCAAGCCGGAATACAAAGGCCTGGTCGGCTACCTGGACCCCGCTTCCGCATTCGTCGGCTATGTCGGCGCGGTCGCGGTGAACCAGGCGCGCGGCGGCACGCTGGACAACTTCGGGCCGGCGATCGACTACTTCAAGCAGCTCAGGAAGAACGATCCCATCGTCCCCAAGCAGACCGCCTACGCACGGGTGCTGTCCGGAGAGATCGCCATCCTGCTGGACTACGATTTCAACGCTTACCGCGCCAAGTACAAGGACAAGGCCAATGTGCAATTCGTGATTCCCGCGGAAGGCAGCGTGGTAGTGCCCTACGTGATGAGCCTGGTGAACAAGGCGCCGCATGCCGCGGACGGCAAGAAGGTGCTGGACTTCGTCCTCTCCGACGAAGGGCAGACCATCTGGGCCAACGCCTACCTGCGCCCCGTGCGCAACATCGCGATGCCCAAGGAAATCCAGGACCGCTTCCTGCCGGCCGCCGAGTATGCGCGCGCCAGGACCGTGGACTACGACAAGATGGCCGCGGCGCAGAAGAGCTTTTCCGATCGCTACATGAAGGAAGCGCAATAAGCGCCTGCGCCGCCACCCATGCGAACCGGATTCAGTCCTTCACGCCCGCTGCTGGCCGCCTGCGCGGCGCCGGCGGCGGCGTTCTTCGCCGCGTTCTGGCTGCTGCCGGCCGCCAGGCTGCTGGCGCTGCCCGCCAAAGACGGATGGGCCACGTACTTCGTGGTGCTCACGAATGCCCGTTACCTGCAAAGCCTGGTGCAGACACTGGCGCTTTCGCTGGCGGTCACTTTCGCCACGCTGCTGGTCGGCGCGCTGGTGGGTATCACGCTCGCGCGCCAGCGCTTTCGCGGTCGGCAACTGCTGCTGTCGCTTCTCACGCTGCCGCTGTCCTTTCCCGGCGTGATCATCGGCTTCTTCATGATCCTGATGGGAGGACGGCAAGGCGTGCTCGCCAACCTGACCCACTCGCTGGGCTGGGGGCGTGTGACCTTCGCCTATGGCCTGCTCGGGCTGTTTCTCGCCTATCTGTATTTTTCGCTGCCGCGCGCCATCGCCACCTATACGGCGGCGGCGCAGGCCATGGATGCGCAGCTCGAAGAAGCCGCCAGGTCGATGGGCGCATCACGCTGGAACGTGGCGCGCGACGTTTGGATTCCCGAACTCGCGCCGACCACTCTGGCATGCGGCGCCATCGTCTTCGCCACGGCCATGGGAGCGTTCGGCACCGCCTTCACTCTGTCCGCCAAATTCGAGGTCCTGCCCATCACCATCTATAACGAATTCACCAACTACGCCAATTTCGCGCTCGCTGCCAGCCTGTCCATCGCGCTGGGAGTGATCACGTGGGCCGTGCTCTGGATTTCCCGGCGTGTGTCGGGACATTCCAGTCTTTGAGGAGGAGCGGCGATCATGCGAAACGCAAGACAGGCTCCGATATCGTTGATGCTGTTGACCGCGCTGGTCGCGGTGTTCATGCTCGCGCCCATTCTGCTGTCGATGATGGCGGGCCTGGTCAACAACTATGGCAGCGGCATCAAGAGCGGGCTCACCACGCGCTGGCTGGTGGAGGTATGGGACAACTACGGCGGCACCGTGGGCTGGTCGCTCGCCATCGCCGCGCTGTGCGTGCTGGGCAATCTGCTGATCGGCGTGCCTTGCGCCTACATGCTGGCCCGCACGCGTTCGCGCTGGGCGCGGCTGTTCGAGGAGCTGCTCACGCTGCCGGTCGCCGTCCCCGGCCTTGCCAGCGCGCTGGCGCTGATCCTGGTGTATGGAACGCTGCAGGGCTTTCGCCAGAGCTTTGCCTTCATCCTGGTCGGGCACATGGTGTTCACCATGCCCTTCATGGTGCGCACGGTGTCTTCCGCGCTGCAAAAGCATGAGCTGATCGCGCTCGAAGAGGCCGCGCGGTCTCTGGGCGCCAGTTTTGCTCAGCGCTTTCTGGGCGTGCTGGTGCCAGCCGTCCTGCCGGCCATCATCGCCGGCAGCCTGATGGTGTTCACGTTGTCGGTGGGTGAATTCAACCTCACGTGGATGCTGCACACGCCGCTGACGCGCACGCTGCCCGTCGGCCTGGCCGACAGCTACGCATCGATGCGCATCGAGATCGGCTCCGCCTACACGCTGGTCTTTCTCGTGGTGATCCTGCCCGTGCTCTGGGCGCTCCAGGCCGTGGGCACCCTGATCGGAAAACATTATGGAAATTGAACGCACACGCATCGACATCGACCACTGCGCGAAGACCTATGCCGACGGCACGCGCGGCCTGCAGCCCACCAGCCTCGTCGTCGAGCCGGGAGAAGTGCTCGCCCTGCTCGGCCCGTCGGGCTGCGGCAAGACCACGCTGCTGCGCCTGATCGCGGGGCTCGAATCGCCCGATGCGGGCAGCCGCATCCGCTTCGGCGACACCGATGTCACGCAGCTTCCCATCGAGCAGCGCAACGTGGGCATGGTGTTCCAGCACTACGCGCTGTTCCCGCAGATGTCGGTGCAGGCCAACATCGGCTATGGGCTCAGGATTCGCGGCACCCCGGAGGCCGAGCGCCAGCGCGTGGTGGGCGAGCTGATCGATCTGGTGCGCCTCAACGGCCTGGAGAAAAAGCGCCCCAACGAACTCTCCGGCGGCCAGCGCCAACGCGTGGCGCTGGCGCGCGCGGTCGCGGCCAGGCCCCGCGTCCTGCTGCTGGACGAGCCGCTCACGGCGCTGGACGCCAAGCTCAAGGAGTCACTGCGCGATGAACTCGCCGAATTGCTGCGCCGCCTGCACATCACCGCGGTACACGTCACGCACGATCAGCAGGAGGCGCTCGCCATCGCGGACCGCCTGGCGGTGATGCGCGCGGGACGCATCGTCCAGGTGGGTGACGGCGAATCGCTCTATCGCACGCCGGCCCATCACTTCGTGGCGTCGTTCCTTGGCCGCGTGAACCGGCTCGGCGCTTCCGCCGGCGGCATGGTGGAACTGGGCGGCATGGCGCTGCATTGCCCTGCCGCGCGGGCAACGGTGCTGGTCAGGCCCGAGGATATCCAGATCGGCCCATCCGGGCCGGACTGGGGCAGCGCGCGGGTGCGGCGGCGCAATTTCCTCGGCGATCGCGTACAGCTGACGCTCGACGTCCAGGGGCAAGGCGCGTTGCTGGCCGACGTGGACCGCGATCACCCGGCGCGCGAGGGCGAGACCGTCGGCATACGCATCGCGCCCGCTCACCTGATGCCCATGATGGAAGACGAAACACCATGAACAAACACACCAGAAACGACATGACATTGCTGCTGCAGCTGTCCGACCTGCACATCCGCGAGCCGGGCAGGCTCGCCTATGGACGCATCGACACCGCGCCCTATCTCGCGCAGGCCGTGCAGTCCATCAACCGCCTGCCGCAAAAGCCGGACGCCATCGTCATCACAGGCGATCTCACCGATTTCGGCCGCGCGGCGGAATACCAGCATCTGCAATCGCTGCTCGCGCCGCTGGGCAACACGCCCATCTACCTGCTGCCGGGCAATCACGACGAGCGCGAGCAGCTGCGCGCGAGCTTCCCCACGCACCGCTACCTCGGGAGCGAAGGCTTCGTGCAATACAGCGTGCCGATCGGCGACCTGCAGCTCGTCACGCTCGACACGGTCACGCCCGGCGAAAGCCACGGAACACTGTGCCGGCAGCGGCTTGAATGGCTGGAGACGGAACTGGAAAAGCTGCGCCACAGGCCCGTGGTGATCGCCATGCATCATCCACCATTCCAGACGCTGATCGGCCACATGGACAAGATCGGGCTGCTCACCGGAGCGGCGGAGCTGGAGGCGATCGTGGCACGCCATTCCAACGTGGAGCGCGTGATCTGCGGCCATCTGCACCGCAGCATCCAGGTGCGCTTTGGCGCGACGGTGGCATCGACCATCCCCTCGCCCGCGCACCAGGTGTGCCTCGATCTCGATCCCGACGCCGCATCCGCCTGGACCCTGGAGCCGCCGGCCTATGCGCTGCATGCGCTGCCCAGGGGGGCAAGGCTGGTGTCGCACCTGGCGGCCAGCGGCGCATTCGAGGGGCCTTATCCGTTCCACGACGGCGGCCAGCTCATCGATTGATTCCGCCGGGTCATCCACGGTTTCGCCGTGAAGGCCCGGCGCGGAAATGCGCCGGGGGCCTTCTCAGGGCGTTTTCCAGGCGTTGTAGGCGACGCCTTCATACTGGAACACCGGGTAGGCCTCGATCACGAAGTCGCGCTCCTGCGCATTGATGGTGTAGAAATGCGCGCCCGTCCGGGAGTTGAAGAAGCGGTAGATAGGCACGGCGCCATCGGAGCTGTCCTGCCGCGCATACCACGCAACGCCTTCGTAGTTGAATACCGGATACGCGTCGATCACGAAGTCGCGCTCGCCCGCGCTGATGGTGTAGAAATGCGCTCCCGATGAAGTGTTGAAGAAGCGGTAGACGCCACTCTGCCCGGTCTGCTGCGAAGAGGAGGCATAGAACGCCACGTCCTCGTATTGGAGCAGCGGATAGGTCTGGATCACGAAGTCGCGCTCATCCGCGCTGGCGGTGAAGAAATGCGTGCCCGTGCCCTTGTTGAAGAAGCGGTAGACGGGCACGCGCGATTGCGTGGGCGTGGGCGTGGTCACCGGGGTATCGGTATCGGGATACAGCCAGCGCTGGAGGTTGGCGAACACGCTGTTCAGGCTGGGGTAGAAGCTCTCCGTATTGGTGGCGGGGCACATGGCCCCCGAGCCGCCAGTCAACACGCCGACCACCTGGGTGCCGTTGATCAGCGGCGATCCGCTGCTGCCCGGCTCCGTGAGCCCCTGCGACCACTTCACGTTGTAGTAGGCGCCGTCGGCGCTGCCGCGGCAGCTGAACGTGGTGCCGGAAAGCGCGGAAGTGCAGTCCCAGCGGCCCGCCATGGTGCCGAAGCTGATTTTCTGCACATCGCCCGCCGGGTGGTGGATGCCGTACAGGCTGCCGCCGGTGGGCACGATGGCCGTGCTCCAGCCCAGGAAGTAGGCCCCCGCGGGAGGCGTGTCATTCAGGCGCAACAACGTGACGTCGGGAACCGCCGAGCTGTAGAGCAATTGCGCGCCGCCGTAGAGGTGCCGTGTCGATGACGACAGACTGCTGCTGCCGCAGCTCGATGAAAGGTAGAACCAGTCGGTCTCCAGCGAAGAGGCCTCGGTCTGCGTGCTCATGCAGTGCGCCGCCGTGATGAAGTAGGGCGTGAGGGTCGAGCTCCTGTCGTTCAACAGGCTGCCGGTGCAAAGGCCGTATTGATAGCCGCCGTTGACCAACGCCACCACATGGGTCATGCGCGCCACGCCGCGCCGCTGCGTGTCGTATGCGTCATAGCAGGTGCTGTCCAGGTGGCAGGAGAGCGCATCACCCCGCTGCTCGGGCTGGCTGCCGTATTTCGCCGTGGTCTCCCCCTCCAGCGGCAGCGACAGGTTTTCGTACACGTGGATGAGATGCGGGATCGACAGCTCGAGCGCCTGCGTGGACGTTCCGGGCGGCAGTTCGATCTCGAGCGTGACCTGGTCACCCGAACTCATGGGCGTCCACCAGGTGCGCCCCGCCTCGCTGGTGTCTCCCGCGTCGATATTGGCCTGCACGGCCTGCAGCACCCGCTGCCCCGAGATCTCGAAGACCGCCTGCGGCTGATGATCGGTGTACAGACGCAGCAGCGCGCTGCCGGGCAGCTTGCCGATCACCAGGCCCAGGCGCAGTCCTTCGGCATTTCCCGACCTCAGGCTGATTGCCGCGACCGAGCCGCCCGATGCGGCGCTCTGCCACTTCAGCAGCAGCCCGAATACGTCGGATGATTTGGCCTGGACGATGTCCCGGGACGTTCCCACGACCAGCATGGGACCGGCGGACAGCGCCTTCTCGCCGACCCAGTCGCCCAGATCGATGGCCACGGGCTCAACGGCAAGCCCCGCCTGCATGCTCTTGGTGAGCACGAACTCCTTTGGCGTATCCAGCGGCTGCATCACCGCCCCCACCTGCGGCGCCGCCTGCGCCGACGGGCCCTGCGCTCCCACGCCCGCAGCCGACCCCCAGATCATCAGGCCGAGCAGGCCTCCCAACATCGCACGGTATCTGTTTCGCACACACTTCTCCCATCAATATTTCTCAATATTGGCAAGATTTTATGTGCGATAGCCTTTGCGATAGCGATAGCTAACCCGAATCACCGGGTGAGCGGGTCTTTTCGTAATTGGCGGCCGCAGCACGGCGTTTCGGCATGGGGATGCATCGCCCGCGCCCCGAAGGCCGCGTCGCTCCGTCCCCCTGCGCTCATGCAACGGCCGGCGCGCGTTGATACCATGCCACGCCGTCCTGGAGCGTGCGCGTGATTTCGCCTCTTTCCAGCAGATAGTTCATGCAGGCCTGCGCCTCGCCGGTCGCCAGGTGGTAGTGCGATGAATGGGCGTCGATAGGCCGCGAGAACAGCGCCGTGAACACGTCCGTGACGCGCCTGGGCTCACCGGCCAGCGCATCGCGCAGGCGCTCGAAGGAGCGCGTCTGGCTCTCGCGCAGATGGCGCACGCGCGCGTGCAAACCGAGAAAGCAATCATCATGCGCCGGCATGACCAGCACGTCGTCCGGAATATTCTGCTCGATCCAGTCGAGCGACTCCATCCAGTCGCGCATGGGATTGGCGGCGGGCTCCAGCGGATGCACCGAGACGTTGGATGAAATCCTCGGCAGCACCTGGTCGCCCGAGATCAGCAGTTTCTGCTGCGCGTTGTACAGGCAGGCATGTTCGGGTGAGTGCCCGCGGCCGATGACCACCTGCCAACGGCTTGAGCCGATCCGCAATTCCTGGCCGTGCGAGAGGCGATGGAAGCTGTCGGGCAACGCGTAGATCATCTTGCCGAAAGCGCCGAAGCGGGCGCGGTACTTCTCCATGGCCACATCGGGCCAGCCGGCCTCGCGGAAGTACTCCAGCGCATCCGGCGGCGCTTCGCGGCTCATGTCCGAGAGCATGACCCGGCAGGTGAGGTATTCGAGCCGGGACATCCACAGCCGCACCTTGAAGCGGCGCGTGAGCCAGCCGGCCATGCCGACGTGATCGGGATGCATGTGGGTCACGAAAACGCGCGTCAGGCGCTTGTTGAATGGCGGCGCGCCCAGCAGCGCATTCCAGATGTCCACCGTCTGCTCGGTACGCATTCCGGTATCGACCAGGGCGAATCCGTCACCATCCTCGATCAGCCAGACATTGATGTGGTCCAGCGCCAGCGGCATCGGCAGGCGCACCCAATAGACGCCTTGCGCCACTTCGCGCCAATGGCCTGGCTGCGGTGCCTGAAGCGGATAAGTAAGGTTCTCTTGCGGCATGGTGATGATGGAGTGCGGTATGGAATGTGATACGCGAAGGCATTCGATTCTCGCACCCGATGCCATTTTCCGCTGGACGGATGCCGCCACCCCGCCGTGGCCGCCCATCCGCTTCGGCATCGTGTTTCACGTTTGTTGAATATGCATTTTTTGGAGCCGCCGCCAGTTTGTGCGAACATGGGGCAGCGCCGAAGTGATAGATCCGAGGTCCTGGCCGATCCTCTGCGCCGCCAGATCCGCACTCCCAGCTTGCGGACCCGATTGGTGCAGCAAATCCCTAGGACTTCCCCAATGCGGGCATCCGGGCATGGGTGTACGCTGCATTTTTGTGATGGAATGAAAGAAGGGATCGTATGAATCAGCTGTCCCCCATCCCGCACGAGCGACGGGAAGAGCTGCGTAATGAACTGCCGGGAGTGGCGGCGTTGTTGCAGAAAAGGCGCGCGAATGAAGTCGATGAAGCGATGATCGACGACCTGGTCTCGCTGCACTGGCTTGAATGGATGGGCGGCAGCCTGCAGCTCACGACCACGGGACAGAACATCTGCCGCCAGATACTGGAATAGCCGCTCCCCTCCCGCGCCATGAAAGCACCGCGCTCCACGAAAGAAAGCGCCTGCCAACGGCATTGACAGGCGCTTGTCCACCAGCCCCGTGGGGCCGCGCCGATCAGAGCGCGCCGTCTCCCAGCACAATGCCTTCCCGGCGCGGGTCCGCGCCGCCTTGCAGCATCGATTTACCATCCTTGGTCACACGCATGATGGTGGCCACTCCACTGGACTGCGCGGCGGTGCTGACCGTGTGTCCCTTGGCCTTGAGGCCATCCACCAGCGGCGAGAGATCCAGCGTGGTGTTGGAGCCATCGACTCCCGTGGTCGGGCTGTTGGAGGCGCCGACGATCACCATCGACGTCGCCTGCTGCGCATCCAGCCCCCAGTCGAGCGCGCCGACGATGGTCTTCATCACATACTGAATGATGGCGCCGCCGCCCGGCGATCCCGTGGCCATCACGAAATCGCCCGGCTTGTCGCCCTTGAACACCAGCGTCGGCGCCATGGTGCTGCGCGGACGCTTGCCGGGTGCGACGCGGTTGGCGATGGGCGTGCCGCTCGAATCCACCGGCGCCGCGGAGAAGTCCGTGAGCTGATTGGTGAGCAGGAACCCGTCGACCATATGGAACGAGCCCATGCTCGACTCCACCGTGGTCGTCATCGATACCACGTTGCCATAGGCGTCCACCACCGACAGATGGGTGGTCCCATGCTCGGCCGTCTTGTCCACGCCCAGCGGCACGTCGCCCAGATCGCCGGGCTGCGCCGTTCCCATGCTCTTGTCGGGATCGATCAGGCTGGCGCGCTGCTTGAGGTAAGCGGCGTCCAGCATGGTCGAAACGCCATTGCCCGGCAGCGGAATGAAGTCGGTGTCGGCCACGTATTTGTCGCGGTCCGCGTAGGCGAGGCGCTCCGACTCGGTCAGCAGGTGCGTGCCCATGACGCTGGGCACACCGCCCTCGTTGGCGGGGTTGGTCGGCGGATACAGCGACATGTCGAACTGGCCGAGGATGCCCAGCGACTGCGCGATCGCAAGACCGCCGGACGACGGCGGCGACATGGTGCAGACATGGTAGGTGCTACGGTAATTCACACACACCGGCTCGCGCTTCTTGGCCTGGTAGCCGGCCAGGTCGGAGAGTGTCATCAGGCTGGGCGTGATCGGTGTTTTCGCCGCATCGTCACCCACGCTTTGCGCTGCCTTGGCGATGATGTTCTGCGCGATCTCGCCGGTGTACAGCGCATCGGCTCCCTTCTGCGCGATGCTTCTGAGCGTGTTGGCGTAGGGCTTGTTGGTCATTACTTCGCCGGTTCCGAACGGCGTGCCGTCCTCGTGAAAGTAAGTGGCCATGGCATTGGCATCCAGCGCCAGGCTGGATGCGTTGCTGGCAATGGCCGCGCTCAGGCGGCCAGGCACCTTGAAGCCATCGTCCGCAAGCTGGATGCCATCGTCGAACAAGCCTTTCCATGGCAGTTTTCCATGCTCCTTCTGCGCCATCTCGAGCATGCGCAGCACGCCCGGCACGCCGATCGAGCGGCCGCTGCGGCGCGCCGACGGAACGGGTGTGGGAGAGTCGGGATCGGCCTGGTCCTGGCGCGAGAGGTAGTAACCCGTGGCCGCCGCCGGCGCGGCCTCCCGCCCGTCGTATGCGACGACCTGCTTGCTCGCCGCGTCGTAATACACCATGAACGCGCTGCCCGCCACGGTGCTCGACTGCGGCTCCACCAGCCCCAGCACCGCCTGCATGGCAACCGCCGCATCGACCGCCGAGCCGCCGGCCTTCAGCACTTCGCAGCCCGCCTTGCTTGCTAGCGGCGTGTTGGCGACGGCCATATAACTGCTCGAGTTCTTGGCCTTCAGTCCCAACCGGTATCCGGAAGCCGCCTCGGGAGCGGCCGGGTCGCCCGCGACGCCGGAGCCGACGACGACCGAACCGCCGGTGCTGCTCAGGACAGTGCAACTGTCGGGATTGGAGTCGACGATCAGGTCGCCCTTGTCGTCATCGTTGTGGCTGCTTCCGCAACTGGCGAGCAGCATGGCGACCGCAATGGGGCCGAGCGGCCAGAATTTTCGCATCTGCATGGCGTTGTCTCCTTGGTTTTTGGGAACAGGCAAACCTGCAAGACCGCGGGTCGAGCAGGGCATGAGGTGCCGGGCCGCCAAGCCAGAATCCGTCGCGGGGGTGCGCCCGTACTCCCTCATGGCAACAGATGATAGGAAGAAAGCCGCCGCGCGCCTGTCAGACAGAGGCACGAATGAAGCGCATGCCCGCGCATCGATGCTCGGGCATCGCCACCCGCAGGGCGGCTGGCCAGGATCGGACATCGCCACCCGCAGGGCGGCTGGCTAGGAGCCGTTTGCGATCACGCCCGGACCGATATCGGCAAGCGTCGGGCTGCCGATCTGCGCCATGGCCAGCTCCAGCTCCGCGCGCAGCAGGTGGATCATGTGGGCCACGCCGATCAGGCCCGCCGTTGCCAGCGCGTGCAGTTGCGGCCTGCCGACCATGACGGCGCTCGCGCCCAGCGCAATGGCTTTCACGACATCGGTGCCCTGGCGCACGCCGCTGTCGACGATCAGCGGAATCTGTTGCGGCACGGCGGCGCGAATGGCGGCCAGGACGTCGATCGGCGAGACGACGCCATCGAGCACCCGCCCGCCGTGATTGGAGACGATGATGGCATCGGCCCCCATCTGCACGGCACGCGCGGCGGCCGTGGGCGTCAGGATGCCCTTCACCAGAAGCGGCAGGTGGGTCTGTTCGCGCAGCCATGCCAACTCGTCCCAACCCGGCGCCTGCCGCGCCAGGGGCGTGCCGAACAGGATGCTTTCACTCATCAGATCGCTGCTCTGGCGCGGCTGGTCATTGCCGCGCAGATTGGCGGCTTCCACGCCTTGAGGCAATGGATAGCGCGAGCGCTTGATGCTCGCATCCACGGTCCACACCAGCGCCTCATAGCCCGCCGCTTCGGCACGCCGCACAAGGCTCGATGAGGTCTCGCGCTCGGGCTGGCTGTAGAGCTGGAAATACAGCGGCGCGCCACGCCCCAGTTCGTCGCGTGCGCCTTGCGCGGCCCGCGCTATGTCTTCAAGCGTGTAGCTGGCCAGCGTGCTCACCATCATCGCGCTCTGCATGGCCGTCGCCGCGCGCACGGTGGCCAGCTCGCCCTCGGCGTGTGCAAGGCGCTGATAGGCGACCGGCGCCAGCATGATCGGGCTGATCAGCTCACGGCCCAGGAAACCGAGCCGCGTATGCGCGTTGCGCAGATCGGCCAGCGGCTCGGGCTTAAGCCGCAGCGCATCGAACGCGGCCCGGTTGTGCGCGAGCGTGACGCCCTGGTCCGCGCCGCTTTGGATGTGCGCCCAGGCGCCCCGCTCGATATGGTGGATGGCATGGCGTTCGTAATCGGCCAGTGAAATGATGTCCGCGGGAATGCGCTGATGCGCGGGCCGCACCGCCTCTCCCAGGGCGTTGAGCGCAGGGCTCTGCGTTGATCCGGTCATGCTGCTGTTCATGCTTTCAGTCGGTATGCGAAAGAATTCGCGAGATGCTCCCGCCAGTATCTCCCATCGCACACGCCCGTCCGCACGTCACGACACATCGGGCTCCGGATGCTCGATGCGCAGCCACGGCCAGCGCCGCTGATAGCTCAGCGCCTTGCGCATGAATTGCGCCGGGTCCGGAAAACGTGGATTGATCCGCAGGATGCCCGCCGCCAGATCATCGAGCGGGTCCGCCGAATACAGCTCGCCGCTTGCCACATCGATGCCCACGCAGGTGCAGGCGACGAGATAGCGGTCGATGCCATCGCGTGCGCTCTTCAACACGGGATAGGGGCCGCCAAAGCGCCGCGGATACCAAAGATGCACGCGCGCCTGGTTGCGCACCTCGATCTTCACGCCCAGATCGGCGCACAGCGCGCCCACCGCGCGGATCACGCGATCTTCGGCCTCATAGGAAAGATCGGAGTCGTCGAAATAGAAGACGTCGTAGTCGCTGACGCCCTGGGCCACGGGCTGGCCGCACTGCGCATTCCAGAGGGCCTGAAAAAGACATCCCGCAGCGAGGTGGCACTGCGGGATGCGAAGCGTAAACAAGCGCTCGAGCAGCCCGGCGTTGATGGGGTTGGAGCTCGCGATACGAACGAAGTCCTGGCTGGAAATGCGCGATGAGGGC
>NZ_JBEBOW010000006.1:0-56483 GCF_040396215.1 Diaphorobacter ruginosibacter
CGGTGGGGGCGCCGAACGAACGCTCGAGCACCACGTTGCGGCCCTTGGGGCCCAGAGTTACCTTGACGGCGTTGGCGAGAATGTTCACGCCTTCAACCATGCGGGCGCGCGCTTCGCCGCCGAAAACTACGTCTTTTGCTGCCATTTGAGGCTCCTGAAAGAAATTCTTGAAATTGAGATCAAAAAGGGGATGACCCTTGCTGGAAAAAGAAAGCGTGGCGGGCGGCGGCCTGTCCGGGATCGGCGCAATGGCGGCCGCGCGGCGGCTTTATTTCTCGACAACAGCGAACAGGTCGTCTTCCTTCATCACCAGCAGTTCGTCGCCAGCCACCTTGACGGATTGGCCGGAGTACTTGCCGAACAGAACGCGGTCGCCGACCTTCACGTTCAGGGCGATCAGGGCGCCCTTGTCGTCACGCTTGCCGGGGCCGACGGCCACGACTTCGCCCTGGTCAGGCTTCTCGGCGGCGCTGTCGGGGATCACGATGCCCGAAGCTGTCTTGGTTTCGTTCTCGAGGCGCTTGACGATCACGCGATCGTGCAGGGGACGCAGATTCATACCTACTCCTGATATTTCAACTGGATTGAGAGAAGAAGCCGGCCTGGATGACCCGGACCGGCATTGCAACTGTGTGCCTTTGGTGTTTGTTAGCACTCAAGGGCATCGAGTGCTAATAATAAGGCATTTCTTTGGCATTTCAAGAGGTCTGTACATCTTGAAAGGTGATTGGATGCTCTCCGCCGGAAGGCTGCATGCTGGCCGCTGCGGTGGAAAACAAAAACGAGGGAACCCTCCACGGATTCCCTCGCTGTCAAGAAAGAAGAAAGGCTTCGGCAAACGCCGCCAAAGGGCGTCACGCCTTCCCGTGGGTCATCAGGGTGCTGATGACGGGGTGGTAGTTCTCGCCCTTGCCCGCCGCGATCGCCTCGTTGAACCAGCCGTCCACCACCTTGGCGCCGCGTGCGTCGACGCCGGTCTGCTGCGCGAGCTGCAGTGCGTAGTGAAGGTCTTTCTGGGCGTAGCGCACGGAGAATGCGCGCTCGGGGAATGCGCCCGGCAGCACGGCCTTCATTCCGTGGTTGCGCAGCGCAAAGCTGTCGGCCGAGCCCATCGACAGGGTGTTGAAGAGGACGTCGGGGTCCACCCCGGCGCGCTCGCCGATGGCCTTGGCTTCGCTGACGGCGACCACGGTCTCGAACAGCACCATGTTGTTGAGGATCTTGAGCACCTGGCCGCAGCCGACGGGGCCGCACAGGGCGATGTCGGATGCGAAGGTGGCGATCAGCGGCTCCACGCGGCTGAAGAGTTCCGGGCTGGCGCCGACCATCACGGCGAGCGTGCCCGCTTCGGCGGCGGCGCGGGTGCGCGCGACCGGCGCGTCCACCAGATGGGCCTGGCGCGCCGCGAACTCGGCGGCGAGCGCGCGGGTGGTATCGACCGCCGAGGTGCTGAGGTCGACCACGATCTGGCCGGCGCTGGCGTGCTCGAGCAGTCCGCCGGCATCGCGTGCCAGCTTGGCGACCACTTCACCGGAAGGCAGCGACAGGAAAATGACGTCGCACTGCTGCATGACCTGGGCGGGCGAGGCGGCGATCGTGGCCCCTTCGCTTGCCAGGCGCTCGAGCGGCCCGGCGTTCAGGTCGAAGGCCAGCACCGGCACGCCGGCCTTGCGGGTGAGGTTGCGGCACATGGGCTCGCCCATCACTCCCAGGCCGATGAAACCGATTTTTTGAATTTTGCGCATTGTGGATTGCCTTTGGAATATCGTGGATGCGGACGGCCTCAGGCGAGGGCGCCCATGCCGAAATAAATGCCCTTGGGCTGCTGGTACAGGCGCATGCCGTTGATGCCTTTTTCACGGCCGATGCCACTGTCCTTGAAGCCGCCGAACGGGGTGGCGATGGAAAGCTGCTTGTAGGTATTGATCCAGACCGTGCCTGCCTCCAGCGCACGGGCGACGCGCCAGGCGCGCTGGTAGTCGCGTGTCCAGACGCCGGATGCCAGTCCGAAGGCGGTGTCGTTGGCCTGGGCGATCAGGTCGTCCTCGTCGTCGAAGGGGATCAGGCACAGCACCGGGCCGAAGATTTCCTGCCGGGCGATGGCCGCCTGGTTGTCGATGCCGGCGACCACGGTCGGCAGGTAGTACGCGCCAGCGGCCAGGCGGGCGGCGTCGGGGCGCTGTCCGCCCACCAGGATGTCCGCGCCCGCCCGGCGGGCGGAATCGACCATGCCGGCGACCTTGTCCCGATGCGCGAACGTTGCCAGCGGGCCCATTTCCGCGCCCGGCGCATCGGGCAGATCCACCTTCAGCGCGCGGGCGGTGGCCACCAGCTTTGCGGCCACTTCGTCATATACGCCGCGCTGCACGAAGGCGCGCGAACCAGCTACGCAGGACTGGCCGCTGCCTTCGAAAATACCGCCCGCGAGCGCCGCCACGGCAGCATCCAGCGGGGCATCGTTGAAGACGATGTGCGGAGACTTGCCGCCCAACTCGAGCGCCACGGGCATCAGCTTGCGCGCGGCGGTTTCGGCAATGCGGCGACCGCTTTCCGTGCCTCCGGTGAAAGATACCATGCGCACCTTGGGGTGCTCCACCAGGGCAGCTCCCACCTGCGCCCCCGTACCCGCGAGGACATTGAGGATGCCGTCGGGCAGTCCGGCCTCGGTGGCGATCTCCGCCAGCAGCAACGCGGCGGACGGCGTGATCTCCGAGGGCTTGAGCACCACGGCATTGCCGGCGGCCAGGGCCGGGGCGACCTTCTGCGCCTCCATGGTCATGGGGGAGTTCCAGGGCGTGATGGCGGCGACCACGCCATACGGCTCATAGACCGACATCGACAGATAGTCCCCGCGCGAGGGCGTGACCTCGGAGCCGGTGGTCTCGCACACCGCCGCGTAGTAGCGGAACGTGGCGGCGGCGCTTTTCACCTGGGACTGGCATTCGCGCCAGACCTTGCCGTTCTCCAGCATCTGCAACTGCGCCAGCGCTTCGCTGCGGCGCTCCATGCCGTCGGCGATGCGCGACAGGATGGCGGCGCGCTGCGGCGGGAGCATCTGGCGCCAGGCTTTGCCGCGCGCCGCATCGTCGGCATTGCGCACGGCCGCGTCGGCAAGAGCCGCGCCCGCGGCAGCCACTTCGTAGTTGACGGCGCCGGTGGCCGGATTGATCGATACCAGTGGGGCGACGGCAGCCTCGCCGTCAACGGCCTGGCCGCCGATCCAGAGTTTCTTGGGAGTATGGGTGGTCATATTTACGGATGGGTTGTAGTTCTGTCAAACAGAATCTAAGTTCTGATTTTTAACATTCTAGGGTGTGGATTGGTTTGAAGTTCCTAGGGTTTTCATTAGCATCGCTGAAATTCTGTCTGTCAGAATGGAGCCAATGACAGCCCTCGATGCAAGCAAAAAAACTCTCTCCGCCGGCCACGCAGCCAACATGAGCGGCGTGGCGGCGGTGGAACGCGCCCTGGCCATCGCGGAGGCCCTGGTAAACGCGCGCCGTCCCTTGAATCTGACCGAACTGGCCGAGAGCACGGATCTTTACAAAAGCACCATCCTGCGCCTGCTGGTGAGCCTGGAGAGCTGCGGGCTGGTGGTGCGGCGCTCGGACCAGCGCTTTACCCTGGGGCCGTTCGCCATCCGCCTGGGGAAGGCCTACGACGCCTGCACGCCGCTGGAGGCGCTGCTGCAGCCTTTGATGGAGCAACTGGTGCGCGAGGGCATGGAAAGCCCTTCGTTTCACGTGCCCAACGACGCCAATACCCGGCTGTGCCTGCTGCGGGTCGACTCCCTGCATTCGACCCTGGACCGGGTGCGCGTGGGAGACCGGCTGCCGCTGCGCGCCGGAGCGCCGGGCAAGGTGCTCATGGGCGCCGCGCCCGATCCCCACGTTCGCGACATCAGCCCCTTGCTGCAGGTGTCCTTCGGCGAGCGGGACCCCAATTGCGCAGCCATCGCCGGCCCGGTGTATGGCCCCGGCCAGGTGCTCCTGGGGGCGCTGTCGTTCTCGGGGCCGCTGGACAGGTTCAACGCCGCATCGGTGAAGGTGATGGGGCCGCCGCTGCTGGCCGCCTGCCGGCAGGCGACGGCGCAGTTGGGAGGCCAGTGGCCCGAGGATTGAACGGCGCCGCCGGCGACCACATCCGGCCACCTCCGACAGTCGGGGGGCATCGACAGACAAGACTCTTCGGGAACAGGCAGCATGCCGCCCTGGCGGCGCGGCCTCATGAGCAATGCGAATCCTTCACACATCCGACTGGCATCTGGGCCAGAACTTCATGGGCAAGAGCCGGCAGGCCGAACATGCCGCGCTCATCGCATGGCTGCTGCGGCAGGTCGACGAGCATGGCGTGGACGCCGTGCTGATCGCGGGGGACATCTTCGACACCGGCGCGCCGCCCAGCCATGCGCGCGAGCTCTACAGCGAACTGATCGTGCGCCTGCATGCGGCGGGCGTGCAGCTTCTGCTCCTGGGCGGCAACCACGATTCCGTCGCCACGCTGCGCGAGAGCAGCGCGCTGGTGGAGCTGCTTCGCGCGTCGGTCGTGCCGTCGGCGGATGCGCCCGCTGAGCAGGCGCGGGTGCTGAACCTGCGCGGCTCGGGGCGCGCGGGCTGCATTGTCTGCGCGGTGCCCTTCATCCGGGCGCGGGATGTGCTCAAGACCGAATTCGGCCAAAGCGCCGAGGACCGGCAGCAGCAGCTTCTCACCGCGATCGAGCAGTTCTACGCGGCCACCTACGCGGCGGCCTGCGCGCTGCGTGAGCGCCTGATGGAGGAAGGCGGCGAGCGGCTTCCCATCATTGCGACCGGCCATCTGACGACCGTGGGCGCGAGCAGTTCGGAATCGGTTCGGGAAATCTACGTGGGGACGCTGGATGCGTTTCCCACGACCGCATTCCCGCCGGTGGACTATCTCGCGCTCGGGCACATCCACAAGCCGCAGAAGGTCGGCGGCAGGGAGCACATCCGCTACAGCGGCTCGCCGATCGCGCTGAGCTTTGACGAATGCATGCAGCAAAAGCAGATGCTGCTGGTCGATCTGGACGCCTCGGGGCTCACGTCCGTCAAGAGTCTCGAGGTGCCGGTGTTCCAGCGGATGCAGTCCGTGCGCGGCGATCTTGAAACGCTCGCCGGGGCGCTCGCGCGCATGGCCCAGGAAACCCCGCAAGGCAGCACCACCTGGCTGGAGATCACCGTCTCCTCGGACGACTACCTGCCCGATCTCCCCGCGCGCCTGCAGGCCATGGCGCAGGGGCTTCCACTGGAACTGCTGCGCATACGGCGCGAGCGCGCATCGGCCGCCGCGCAATTGTTCGACGTGGGCGGCGCGACGCTGGAGGAGCTCGATCCGCAAGAGGTTTTCACGCGGCGCCTCGAGGCCGAGCCCGACATGACGCCGCAGCTCAGGGAGCAGCTTGCCATGCGCTACGGGCAGGTGATCGCGGGCATGCGGGATGAAGAAGGCGGGCAGGCATGAAGATCCGCAGGCTGCACCTGAAGAACCTCAACTCGCTCAAGGGCGAATTCGACATCGACTTCACCCGGCCGCCATTTGCCGGGAACGGGCTGTTCGCCATCACCGGGCCGACGGGCGCGGGCAAATCCACCTTGCTCGACGCCATCTGCCTGGCGCTCTATCACGAGACTCCGCGCCTGAAATCCATTTCAGCGTCCAGCAACGAAATCATGACGCGCCACACCGCGGAATGCAGCGCCGAGCTGGAGTTCGAAGTGCGCGGCGAAATCTTTCGCGCATCGTGGAGCCAGCGCCGCGCGCGCGGCAAGGCTGATGGCGCGCTGCAGCCGCCCAAGGTCGAGCTGGCCAGGGGCGACGGCACGGTCATCACCACGCACGTCAATGACAAACTCAGGCGCGTCACCGACATCACGCGGCTGGATTTTCCGCGCTTCACGCGCTCCATGCTGCTGGCGCAAGGCGGTTTTGCCGCATTTCTCAATGCGTCGGCCAACGAGCGCGCCGAGCTGCTGGAGGAACTGACGGGCACCGAGATCTACGGCGAAATTTCCCGGCGCGTATATGAACGCGCCCAGGCCGAAGCCGCCGCCCTGGACAAGCTGCAATCGCGCGCGGACGGCATGGAGCTGCTCGCTGACGAACAACGCGAGGCGCTGGCCACGGAAATCGCCGAACTGGAGCGGCAGCAGGCGGCTGTCGCCGCGCAGGTACGGCAGCAACGCGAGCATCAGCAATGGCGCGCGAATGTCGAAGATACGCGCGGAGCCATGCATGCCGCCGTGGACAGAAGCGAACGCGCCGATGCCGCGCTGCGCGCGCTGGCCGAGGACATTCAGCGCCTGGAGCGCAGCGAGCCGGCGCAGGCCCTGCAGCCCGCGCATGCCGCGCTGAAGACGGCGCAACTCGCCCTGGCCGCGACGAGCGGGCAATCGGATCAGCGGCGGCGGGAACTGAAGCAGCGCGCGGAAGACGATGTGCGCGAGCATGTCGCGGCCCGGATGCTCGCCGCCCGGCTGGCCGCGCGGGCGCAGCGGCGCGCGGAGCTTCTCGCGCTCGAGCAGCATGAGGCGCGGGAATGGAGCGCCCGCCATGCGCACCATGCGGTTCTGGCCGAGCGCATCGGCGCTTGGCGCGAGCAATTCACGCACGTGCGCAAGCTGTGCGACGAGATTCGGGAACGGGAGCGCGCGGTGGCGGACATGGCCCGGCAGGAAATACAGGCGCGCGCCGAGCTCGATCGCCATGCCGGGGAACTGGCGAAGGCGCAAGGCGCGCTGGATCAGGGCCAGGCGAACCTGCTGGCATGTCAGGCCGCACAGGCCGGGGCGTTGGGCGAGCATACGCTGCCCGAACTGCGCCAGCAGTGGCAGGGCGCGGAGCAGCAGACGGCCATCATCGAGCGCCTGCGGAACATCGCGCAGCGCCGCCGCGACATCGCGTCCGAGCGCGAGGCCCTGGTGATCCAGTATCGCGGGCATTCCTCGCACATCGCGCAGCTCGAACCCCGCCTCCTGGAGCTGGACGCCACGCGCAGCCGCCTGGCGGGCCGGATCGAAGACAAGCAGCAACTGCTGGAGCAGGAGCGCGTGATCCGCAGCCTGTCCGAGCACCGCCAGCACCTGAAGCCCGGCGAAGCATGCCCGCTGTGCGGCGCGACCGAGCATCCGGCGATCGCCGGCTATCAGGCGCTGGATTCCTCGGCGACCCAGTCCGCCCTGCTTGCGCTCAAGCAGGAACTGGCGGATGCGGACCAGCAGCGGCAGGCCGCCTCCGCGCAACTGGCCGGTGTGCGCGAAAAAGCACAGCAATGCGTGGCGCGCGGCCAGCAGTTGAATGCCCAGGCGCAACAATGCCAGAACCAATGGGACGAGCAGCGCCCCTCGCTTTGCGATGCCGATGCCTTGGATGCAGAAGGCTGGCAACAGACGGATGCGCTGGACCGCGCCCAGGCCCGGGCCATCGCGCGGGCCGAGGCATCGCTGCATACCCTGCAATCGGCGGAACACGGCGAGCAACAACTGCAGCAGGCCAGGCAACGGCAGGCGGCGCTGGCCGACGCGCTCCATGCAGCCCGCGAAGGGCAGATCCGGGCCGAGCAGCGCGTGCAGTCGCTGCTCGACACCATGCGGGAGAGCGCGCAGCAACTCGCGCGCCTGAAGGCCAGCCTCGGCGAAGCGCAATCGCAGTTCATGTCCTCCGTTCGATCCGCGGGCTTCGCCGATCTGGCGGAGTTTCCCGAAGACGCGAGCCTGTGGCTGGATGAACGCGAGGCAGAGCGCGCTGCCTGGCAAGCCGCGCAGCAACGCCAACAGACGCTGGCGCAGGAGCTCGCGCTCCAGCAGTCGGTATGCGAGCAGGCAACGGCCCAGCTTGCGCAATGGACCGGTCGGCTGCAGGCGCTCGCGCCGGATACCGTCGACGGCCTGCCGCAAGATGCGCCGGCCGAAGTCGTGGATGAAGCCGTGGACGAAGACGATAGCGAAGATGGCATCGGAACAGATCTTGCCCAGGCGCTGGAGCAAACCAGCGCGCGCATCCAATCGCTTGCCGCGCAGCGCGCCCAATTGCAGGGCAGCATCGCGGAACTGGAGGCCGCGCTGGCGCAGCAGCAAGGCGCATGCGGGCAAGCCGACAGCCATTGGCGGGAGAGCCTGCGCTCAAGCCCCTTCAGTGATGAACAGGCCTATCTCGACGCGCTGCTTCCTTGCGATGAGCGCGAACGCCTGCAGCGCACCAGGCAAACCGCCGAGCAGGAGCAAAAAGTAGCCACGGAACTGCTGGCCGCACAAACAGCAAGGCTGGGCGCGCTCGAAGCCAAGCAGCTGACGGCATCTTCGGCCCAGGAGCTCGCGCAATCCATCGCCGCGCTGGAAGAGTCGGCAAGGCTTTTCAGCGAGCAACTGGGCAGCAGGCGGGCGCTGATCGAGCGCGACCGCCAGTTGCGCGAAAACCAGCGCGAGCTGACGGGCCAGATCCAGGCGCAGGAAAAAGAACTCGAAATCTGGCGCCGCCTGGACGGCCTCATCGGCTCAGCCAAGGGCGACAAATACCGCCGCTTCGCGCAGGGGCTCACGCTGGATCATCTGCTCGCCCTGGCCAATCGCCAGTTGGCGCGCCTGCACGGCCGATACCTGCTGCGGCGCAAGGGACTGGGCGAGCTGGAGCTGGAGATCGTCGACCAATGGCAGGCCGACGCGACCCGCGACACACGCACGCTCTCCGGCGGCGAGAGCTTCCTGGTCAGCCTCGCGCTCGCGCTGGCCCTGTCCGACCTGGTCAGCCACAAGACATCGATCGACTCGCTGTTCCTCGACGAAGGATTCGGCACCCTGGACGCCGAAACGCTCGACGTGGCCCTCAACGCCCTCGACACCCTCAACGCCTCGGGAAAGATGGTCGGCATCATCAGCCACGTGGAAGGATTGAAGGAACGGATACCGACGCAGATCCGGGTGGAGAAGGGGAGCGGAATGGGCTGCTCGCGGTTGAGTATTTCGTCCTGATGGCGTGATGTGATTTCGTGACAGCCTGTTCAGGCTTGCGTTGACGCGTGCTGCTTCATCGCTCTTTCATGGCGGTGGCACGCGCGGTTATGGAAGAGCGCATAGGCGTGTGATTAATATTCAATCGGTAAATATTCTTAAAAAATGTTATTTTCTGACTGATAGATATTTACTATTGCGCTTTTTTGATTCGGCTCAGTTAAGCCTTCGGCCTACAATAAACGATTTAGTTCAATCCGGAAGCGGGTTCAATAGGATACGTAGAAGAAGTTTCGCATTGACTACTTCTTGTGTGGCTGGCTCAAGTTCGGTGCGCAAGGGCGCTTGCGGTCATCGCGGGACTTCATCTGTAGCGCGATCCTCTTCCGCTGGAACCAAAGGCTGATATGGCGTCTTTGCAAACCACCACCATGCTTCTTGGCGTGGGGTTGGCGATTCTGATTTTGTACCTGATTCGCCGCGATCACCTTTACTTGATGCACGGCCTGTTCTGGGGTGCCGTGGCGATCGCGGCAGCCGTGCTCGGTTCCTGGCCCGGTTTGATCGACAAGCTCGCCCATGTCGTGGGAATCTTTTATCCACCGACGCTTGTGTTGCTTTTCGCTTGCATTGTCCTGTTCATCAAGGCACTTCATGCCGACATGATGAATACGCGCATTGAACGTGATGTGCGGCGCCTGAATCAACGTTTGGCCATGCTGGAATCCGATATGGAAAATCTTTCAGAGACCAAGGCTTCATTTCCCCAATCCCGTTTTCATGACTGATCATTTATTACCCGTCATTTTGTGCGGCGGCGCAGGGACGCGCCTTTGGCCGTTGTCGCGTGAAACTTTCCCAAAGCAATTTCATGCGCTGGCAGGAGAAGCAAGCATGCTTCAGGATACGGCCACGAGACTGAAGGATTTCAACTGCGATTTTCCGATAGCAGCGGCACCCATGCTCGTTTGTAATGTGGAACATCGTTTCCTGGCAGCAAGTCAGTTACAGGAAATCGGAATAGACCATGCACGGATCCTCCTGGAACCCATGGGGCGCAATACCGCGCCGGCACTGACCATTGCCGCTTTGCAAATTATTGCGGATGGAGCTGATCCCGTCATGCTTGTGATGCCTGCGGATCATGTGATTGCTGACCTGCACGCATTCCAGTCCGCCGTAAAGATAGCCCATACGGCAGCACTTGACGGCGATATCGTGACCTTCGGCATTGTCGCTGACAGACCCGAGACAGGGTACGGCTATATCCGGCACGGCGAGGAGAGCAGGGCTGGCGCATATGAGGTAAAGAGCTTTGTGGAAAAACCGGATGCCGAGCGCGCAAGCCAGTATCTCGCGGCGGGCAACTATCTCTGGAATAGCGGCCTCTTTGTTGTTCGCGCCAGTGTGTGGCTTGAGGCAATGAGGCATTTCAGAGCGGACATTCTCAGCGCCTGTGAGCAGGCAATGGCATGCGCCCAATGCGATATGGACTTTGTGCGTCCGGATACGCAAACGTTCGAGTCCAGCCCTTCTGACTCGATCGACTATGCCGTGATGGAAAAACTACCTCAGTCTCCAGCGTTGGGCATTCACGCCCGAGTGGTGCCTCTGAATGCAGGATGGTCAGACCTTGGTGCATGGGATGCCTTGTGGAGCGTGCGTGAGCGCGATGAAAAGGGCAATGCGCTCATCGGCAACACCGTTCAGCATGGGTGTCGCGATTCGTTGCTGCTCTCCAGTAGCCGCATGGTGGCTGGCGTAGGCCTCGAGCACATTGCCGTAATAGAGACCCCCGATGCGATTCTTGTTGCGGATATGCGCCGAACCCAGGAGGTCAAGCAGATCGTTGCCCATCTGCAGAAATATGGGCAAAGCCTGGCGCACTCGCATCGCAAAGTGCATCGCCCTTGGGGTTGGTATGACAGCCTCGACTACGGTGACAGGTTTCAGGTGAAGCGCATCGTTGTGAATCCCGGTGCAAGTCTGAGCCTGCAAATGCATCACCATAGGGCGGAACACTGGGTCGTGGTGCGTGGCACGGCCGAAGTCACCAATGGCGAGAATGTGACGCTGCTTGGTGAGAACGAATCGACGTTCATCCCGTTGGGGCATGTGCATCGGCTAAGGAATCCCGGAAAGATGCCGCTCGAAATCGTGGAAGTGCAATCAGGCAGCTACCTGGGTGAAGACGACATCGTCCGTTTCGAAGACACCTACGGCCGCTCCGTGGAACCCGCAGGGGCTTGACGACAGATGCCAGATTTAGCCATGTTTCGCGCCCTATGGGCCTACCGCGGATTTATCTGGAGCAGCGTAATGCGCGAGTTCCATGGCAAATACCGAGAATCATTGTTGGGGGCCTTCTGGTCGGTGGCCAACCCCCTGACCATGATCGTTATCTATACGGTTGTTTTTGGACAACTCATGCGATCCACGCTGCCCGGACACGAAAGCACCCCATTCGCGTTCAGTATCTATTTATGCGCTGGCATCAGCAGCTGGAATCTTTTTTCGGAAATGCTTGGCCGGTTGAACAGCGTGTTCATACAGAACGCCAATCTTATCAAGAAAGCCAACTTCCCGCGTATCTGTCTGCCGGCCATCGTTGTATTGTCCGCGATGATCAACTATGGAATCTTATTGGCGCTGTATCTGATATTTCTTGCGATTATTGGTCACTGGCCGGGGGTAGCGTTGCTGGCGCTGGTGCCGCTGTTGATACTGCAAATCCTCTTTACCCTGGGGCTGGGTGTTTTCCTGGGAACACTGAATGTCTTCTTTCGAGACATAGGGCAACTTACCAGTGTGGCATTGCAGTTCTGGTTCTGGCTGACACCCATCGTCTACACCATTCCCGCCGCCTCGTCAAAGGCACGAATACTTCTAGAGTTCAATCCTCTGCAGCCATTGATCGCGGCTTATCAACAGATATTCCTGGATAGAACAGTACCGGCAATGGGTCCGCTTTTACCATTAATACTTCTCACCATCATATTCTTGTTGCTTGGTGCGGGATTCTTTCTGGCTCGAGTGGGTGAAATGGTGGACGAATTGTGATGAGAGCATTGACTGTCGCCGGTATTAGCAAGGCTTACAAACGCTATCCAAGTAAATGGGCGAGAGCTTGGGAATGGGTGAGCCGTCGAGTCACCCACGAGAAAACCTGGGTTCTGCGTGATATCAGTTTCACTGTTGAGCCTGGAGAAGCAGTTGGGATCATCGGCGTCAACGGAGCTGGAAAAAGCACTCTACTCAAGATCATCACGGGAACTACCCAGCCTACCAGTGGCAAGGTGCTCAAACATGGCCGTATTGCTGCATTGCTGGAGTTGGGCATGGGCTTTCATCCTGCATTTACCGGGCGGCAGAACGTATTCATGGCAGGGCAATTGTTGGGGCTCAAGCAAGACGAAATAGCTGCTTGCATGCCTGCGATCGAAGCTTTCGCAGAGATAGGGGACTATATCGACCGCCCGGTGCGCATGTATTCCAGTGGCATGCAGGTGCGTTTGGCATTCAGTGTGGCGACTGCGGTACGGCCTGATCTGCTGATTGTTGATGAAGCATTATCCGTTGGTGACGCCTACTT
The DNA here is from genome assembly GCF_040396215.1 of Diaphorobacter ruginosibacter. Lineage (GTDB taxonomy): Bacteria > Pseudomonadota > Gammaproteobacteria > Burkholderiales > Burkholderiaceae_C > Diaphorobacter_A > Diaphorobacter_A ruginosibacter_A. The sequence continues at coordinate 12,553 of NZ_JBEBOW010000006.1, forward strand.
TCGGCATAAAAGCTTCAGCAAGATTCGCGAGTTCAGGGAGCAGGGGACATCCTTGCTGATCGTTTCCCATGATCGTGCTTCAATTCAAAGCCTGTGCGATCGTGCAATTCTGCTTGAGCGCGGTTTTGCCATCAAGGATGGTAGTCCGGAAGAAGTGATGGATTATTACAACGCGCTGATTGCAGAGCGCAAGAACTCCACAGTGCGGGTCAAGCAACTCGAGAGCGGGCGAAAGCAAACAATTTCCGGCACGGGGGAGGCTCGCGTTTTGTCTGCGGAACTGCTTAACGGCACGGATGAGCCCGTTGAGTGCATCAATGTAGGCGAGTCAATTCGACTCAAGATCCAGATCGAATTACATGCTGATCTGCCGGAATTGGTATGTGGATACATGATCAAGGATCGGCTTGGGCAAACAGTATTTGGCACCAACACCCATTTGATGGAGATACCCATTACGGATGTAAAACAGGGTGAAATACTAACGATTGTATTTTCATTTGATGCAAATATAGGTGTCGGATCCTACTCCATCAGTACAGCTTTGCATGTAAGTGACAACCATATCGCCGCAAATTACGAATGGCGTGATCTTGCACTCATATTCAATGTTGTAAATATGAATCGCAGGCGATTCACTGGTGGAAACTGGCTTCCGCCTCAAATTGAATTTCAAAGATGACATCAAGAGGATTTTACCGGGCATTTGAGGAGAGATATAGAGGGTCGCGCGAGCTCATTCGTAAACGCCTCACAGCCTATCTTCCATTCATAACGCCGCTACGTGATCTTTATCCTGATGCTCAGGTTATTGATCTGGGGTGCGGACGTGGCGAGTGGATTGAATTGCTTCGTGACAATGGTTTTGACGCAAAAGGTGTCGATCTCGATCGTGAGATGCTGGCGGCCTGTGATGAGCGAGGTCTCTCGGTAGTTGAAGGCGACGCCATTGCATGCCTGCAATCCCTCCCTGATTCATCTCAGTGCATTGTGTCTGGCTTTCACATTGCAGAACACATTGCTTTTAACGATCTGGAAAACCTTGTCATCCATGCTCTTCGTGTCTTGAAGCCTGGCGGGGTTTTGATCATGGAAACTCCCAATCCGGAAAACCTGGTGGTTGGGACGAATAACTTCTACCTTGATCCGACGCACATACGACCCATTCCTCCACTGTTATTGTCATTCATCCCTGAATATCACGGGTTTGACAGAGTTTGCACGGTTCGTCTGCAAGAGCGCTCAGAACTCAGAGAAAAACACAATATCAGTCTGATGGATGTGTTGAACGGCGTGAGCCCTGATTTCGGCATCGTTGCACAGAAGACGGCATCAGAAGATATGCGTAAGCTATTTGATGCTGATTTTTCAAAGGCATATGGTATCAAACTTGCGGACTTGGCAAATCGATACGACAAGAGAACGGAGGAACGACTAGGAATGCTTGATAGCCGCCTATCCAAGATCGAAGAGTCAGGCAAAATGCTCATGATGGTTTCTGAGCTACAGGATGAGATATTTAAAAAAACAGAAGAGCTGGTAGAGAAAAAGCACAAGATAGACAAACTGGAGAAAAAAATACGTGAGGGCAACCATGCTCGCCAGGTGGCACTTACTCGTGAAAAGGAGATGGCAACCCGGCTCAGAGATGCCAACATACGCCTTCAGGCTATAGATAAAAGTATTTCCTGGCGAATCACTGCACCTCTCCGTTGGGGCGGGAATGTATTGCACCCCGCAAGTATCCGTGATGTGATGCGCTCTGCAATATTCTATGTATTGGCAAGACCCGCATTGGCAGAAAAAATTAATAATATTGTTATACGACTGCCCTGGCTTCACGAGAGATTGAAATCAATCGCTGTATCTGAGTATGTATCTAAATCCTCGAAAAATAATTCTTTTGATGATTTTGTTCGGGATAAATTGATATTCCAATTAAAACCAGTGAGCGAGTTTCATTCTGTTGAGCGGGAAAGATTGAAGATATATACCAACGTGATGGAGGAGGTCATTGGCTCCTCAGGGATGAAGGTAAATATTGATTTGCTGCATGCCATTCGTAGTGGAGAGTCGATCGATCAAAAAGCAAGTCTCACTGAAGCAGATAGAGTGAATGCTGAAATTTTGGTGAGGCATATCTACATCGGTTTGTTGAGGCGATACCCAAACAAAGGTAATGAGCGTGCTTATGCGGCGCAAATGATTGCCGGTAAAACAGTGAAGTCGGTGATTGACAGGGTGCGATCCTCCGATGAATACAAGCTCAAGAACATCCAGCCGCAGATATGATTTACATTAATATAACGAATAGTTTCAACACCAGAAAATGGACTGGTATTCAGCGCGTGGTGAGGGAGGTGAGCCGTCATCTTCGTGCGCTACGCGAGGATGTAGCGCTCGTTATATTTAATAGTAGTGGCATGCACGTGCTCAATTCTATTGAGTCAATAAATGATTACTTCAAAGGCGTGCAATCTGAAGCCACATGCTCATTGAGCATTGAGGAAATAAATCCGGGTGACTTCATGCTGGACATGGACTCCACATGGGGTGATTATATTGACTATGCACCAATCATTTCAAAATTAAAAAAAAGAGGACTGGTGTACGTTAAGCTGCATCATGATGCAGTGCCTCTGCTTTTCCCTCAATACTGTGATAAGAATACGATTCTTAATTTCACCAATGATTTCTATACCGGGTTGAGGTATGCGGATCATTGGATATGTACTACACAGATAGTTAGGGCCGATCTGCAGAGGATTTTCCAAAAGATGAATTATGGAGAACCGCCTACCAGCATTGTTCCTCTAGGATCTGATATTGACTGTGGCGGTGTGGACGAGGGCGAAGGCGGTAGGTTCGACTTCTTGCGCGATCGGAAAGTAGTGCTGGCGGTCGGCACTATAGAACCTCGTAAAAACTACGACTTGGTGCTTGACTCGTTCGAACTCTATCAACAACAGCCACACGCAGATGGGACAGCATGCCTGGTGATGGTGGGGAAATCCGGCTGGAATAATGAAAAGATTAGACAACGCATAGCAGCTCATCCACGCCTCAACAAAGACATATTCTGGATTTCTGATGCAACGGATTCCGATCTGAATAATTTGTATGGCAATGCCTGGGCTTGTCTGTGCCTTTCTCACTATGAAGGGTTTGGCCTGCCTGCAGTTGAGGCACTTTCTCGACATGTGCCGGTGATCTGCATTGAGGGAAGTGCGATGCAGGAGGTGACCAAAGGATTGGGTTACCCTGTTGAGAAAAATGCAGATGCTGTCGCCGAAGCGCTTCATACTTACCTAAGCCCGAAAGAACCATCTCATATCAACAATTACGAAGCAACCACATGGGCTCAAACCGCTGAAGGGGTCAACGCTGTCTTTGAAAAATTGGCATTTCGAGATATAGGGTTTGAAGATGAGCCAACCCAGGTTGTCTATATATCGATCAGGCCAGAGAAAATAAAAAGATCGCTGGAGTCTGTAGCTCTTAGAATGAAATTCATTGATGAGGCTGTCGTTCTCACCTCTGATTCAGCTTATGCTGAAATGGGAGAGGCATTGCAATCCGTCAATATCAAGACTACCCTGCTGAAGGAGTCTGAAATAGGGCTTGCGCATCTTCCCGATGATCATGTGGAACGAAACATGCTGCTGCGCAAGGTGCTTTATTCTCAAGAGCAGATACGCAGCAATTTCATCGCCTTTGATGATGACTACGTGGCAATTGCCGAAATAGGTCTTGATATTTTCATGGAGAATGGAAAACACAAGGCCTATTACTTTTGGGAAAATGGATTCGAATGGCAAGGCGCCTTCCCCAAGCCGACGAGCTTCGATAAAGGAGTATGGCGGACGGTCGCCTATCTTGATGAGTCAGGGTACGATGTAAAACTATATAGCTCACATCAGCCGCAAATTATTAATAAAGGGCTGGCGAAATATATATACGACAAAACTAGCGGACTTGGCCTGGATGAGTGGAGTAGTTATTTTAATATAGCCAAGCATTTGAAATATGATAGATTTTTGAGCCATGAATACATCACTGCCGGATGGTCTGGAGACCACAACTCTTGGGTAGGTGATTTGGTTCCTTCACGTTGCTTATTTTACAACGATCCCTCCCTTGATGGTTCAATAGAGTCGTTCGAATTACAAGCATATAACTGGGTAAATTCCGCTGAAACTGCCTTGAGCTTAAAGAAAAAACAGAAGAAAAATGTTTTAGCAATCTCTATACATTCGAATCAGATTGTTTCTGATTCGAATTCGATGATTTGCACCGAGATTGATCGTATAAAAATACCCATAAGAGTTTATTCTGTTCTTTATAGCCTGGAATGGGAATTCCTGGGTAGGAAATTTACATTTGATTTTGAAAAATTACCCTCATTTATTTTTATTCCTGCGGGCGATTTGCGTGAAAATGGCGTTAGGAAATTTAATCTGAAAGTATCTGCTAAAAATCTTCATTGTCAAAATATGACAGCTAATTTAGATATCAATCTATAAGAACTAAGGGTGTATATCTATTTTCAGGTGGTTGTATGACTGAGCTAATTGTGAATAACAGCAGAAAAAGATTTATTTCAACAGCTCTTGTTGTTGTCATTCTACCTGTACTTTATTTTTGTATTTTATGGGTTTTTGTCGGCTCTACTCCCCTGAGATGGGATGCTGGGTGGTATAGGAATATTGCAGAGAACGGGTATAGATTTAATGGAGATATATGGACGCAAAATAGCGTGGCTTTCCTGCCTGGCGCATCCATGTTTCTTTGGCTAATAAGGATAGTATTTCAATTAAATTATGAACACGCTCAAATATTATCGTCGATAATTACATATGCTATCGGCTCAGTATGTTTTCTGATTTATCTTGAAGGCAAGATGAGAGTTGAAGCAGCCGGGATGACAATTATTTTTCTAACTTTTAGTCCTTTTGGCATCTATTTATTTAACGGGTACTCTGAATCATTGTTTTATTGTATTGTGGGTGCATTCATTGTATTTTTAGAGAAAAGGAAATTTATTATATGCTCCCTGTTGGTCGGATTTGGAATAATAACCAGACCTCATGGGATTATATTGCTTCCTATATTGTGGGCTTGGTGGGCATATCCGTTGATTAGTAGAGGGAGTAGGGCGCTTAATATATGTAGAAGCTTGCTCAGCTCTATGTTTCATGGATTGCCATTGATGCTGTTGGCGTTGATGATTCCGATGGCATTGACGGTTTATTACTATGTGTTTTTTGGTGATTCATTGATTTATGCCAATGCGCTTACTGCATGGCATGGCAGTAAGAGTAGCTTGCCGTTTTTCTTTGAGAGGCTTTTTGATTGGGGTTCTGCACCAATTTCAAAGACCCACTTGATAAAGCGAATGGATAATTATCTTAATTATTCGGTTGAGCCTGTGAAATTAGCCTGTACGCTTTTTTTGATTAATTGTATTACATTAATTATTTTTTCAAAGAAGCTTATTAAGAATAACTTGTCTATTCTTTTTTCTTTTCAGCTCGGCATAATATTTTTTTCCATATTGACAGGCTCATTTCCGAATTTTGGACGCCATACGATATTTTTATTTCCAATGGCGATTGTTGCAGCGCTATTGCTGAATGATTTGTATTCTTGGTGCATTGCGGGAAATTTTTCTAATAAAATTAATTCTGCGGGTGGTATTGCTGTCTTTGTTTTGATAGTGAGTGTATTTTTATTGTCTTTTTCGTTATTCGTGCAATATGGGCTTATGCAGTTGAATGGGATTTGGGTGTCATGAAGCCTGTTTTTTCTCTTTTGATAATATTAATTTGGGTATTTTTTGTTGCAGAAACGGGAAAAAAACCAATTGAATATTTCGAAGAAAAATCCACTGTATTGATGCCTAATGAAATTGTTGACTGGATGAATAAGGATCGAAAATTATACATGGCTGGCTTTTCTCGGGCGGAGCCAAATTTCCGCTGGAGCAAAGATGAGGAACAGCATATATGTTTCAAGCCAGTAGAAAATATCCATCAGAAAAATAATGTCAAAATTTCAATGAGTATTTTGATGCCTAATATATCGATTGGTAAGGACTTCTATGTGGGTGAAAAAGGGAAGCTAGAGCAAAGAGCTTGCTCGTCTGTTGCATGCTCTGTTGAATTTGATGTTCCTGTATCTGGGAGTGACGGACGAATTTTATGTGCTTATATAAATGCGCCTTCTATTCTTAAAGTAAATGGTGATTATAGAAATTTGGGTTATAAATTAATATCTTTTAAATACTCAATTGAATAATTAATGAATTAGTTTTGATAAGTGCTGAGCAATATTTAATGTCCTCGGTGTTATTTTAGGGTTATCATAATTTATTAATCATGCCTCATATATCGGTGGTTGTTCCTGTTTATAAAGCAGATGAGTGTTTGGATGAATTGTGCTCGAGGCTGAGTACTGTTTTGGAGAGAATCGCCGATGATTTCGAGGTCATATTAGTAGAGGATTGCGGTGGTGACAAATCTTGGGATCTAATTCTTGATATTTCAAGGAAAGATCCTCGTTTTAAAGGAATTCAATTCAGCAGGAATTTCGGTCAACACTATGGTATTACTGCGGGATTGGATCACTGTGATGGCGACTGGGTGGTCGTCATGGATTGTGACTTGCAAGATAGGCCTGAAGAGATTGAGCGTTTGTATCGCAAGGCTCAAGAAGGGTTTGATATCGTACTTGCCCGAAGGGGGGACCGGCAGGACCCTCTCTTGAAGAAGCTGACCTCTGAGATCTTTTATAAAATATTCAGTTATTTGGCTGACATGGAGTACGATGGCCAGACAGGGAATTTTAGAATTATTTCTAGAAAAGTTGTAAATAGCTTTAAAGCCATGAGAGAACAACTAAGGTTCTTTGGAGGGCTGGTCACATGGATGGGTTTCAAAACAGCAAGTATCGATGTTCAACATGATGAACGCTTTGCTGGGACTACAAGCTACACTTTTGCAAAGTTATGGCGGTTGGCTTGGCACACCATTATTGCTTATTCCGATAAACCTCTTCGATTGGCTATTCGGTTTGGATTCACTCTGAGTGGACTTGCTTTCTTGTATGGCGGGTACGTAGTGGTCCGGGCATTGATGTATGGATCACCAATTATGGGCTGGAGTAGCGTTATCGCATCAATGTATTTTCTCGGAGGGATTATTATTGGAATCCTCGGGATAATTGGTGTTTATTTGGGTAAGGCATTTGATGAGGCCAAGAAGCGTCCTTTGTATATCATAGATAGGACAACCCATGAAAAATGAATTTCATGAGTTCATTTTCACTCCATGGGATTCTGCCGTATTTGGCGTGCCTACTTTCGAGATCGGAGAGTTATCTCATGATCTTTTGCTACGAGCATCGAAAGAGACAGGACACTACACAATAAAGGTTGACCCACTCACGCCCAAGGAATTGCTGCATGAGTTTGGATTTTACTATTGCGATACTCTGATAGAGCCGGTTTGTGAAATTCAGAGTTTTGTCTCTTATCCTAATGATCATGTTGAGATCAGGTCGAACGTGGCATTGGAGGATTTGTTGTCCATCTGTGATGGTGCATTTCAGCATGGGAGATTTCATCGAGATTTCAATTTGAAATCGTCGTGTGCCGATGCTCGATATAATAATTGGCTTTGCCAGCTACATAAATCAGGCAAGGTTTATGGCTTGTTTTACGAGCATGAGCTTTCTGGGTTTATCGCGGTTGAAAATGGGAAATTATTGCTTCATGCGGTATCCATTAATCAAAGAGGACGCGGGTTGGCTAAGTATTTATGGAGTCCAGTTTGTGAGATGCTCTTCAATCAGGGAATCAACAGGATAACCAGCTCTGTATCCACTACCAATCTGGCGGTTGTTAATCTGTATTCCCGAATTGGATTTACCTTTCGACACCCTCTAGATGTCTATCACCGGATGACGAGATAGTTTTGATATACCCCTCATAAGAATTTGAGATTTGGATTGGATGAATGGTGTGACCCGGCAGTTTTTTAAATATGTATTGGTTGGGTTGTTGTCCAATTTGGTATGCTACGCCATATATTTGATTCTAACTATGTTTGGGATGGGGCATAAATTTTCCATGACAATGGTTTATATGCTTGGGGTTTCTCAGACCTTTGTTGTGAATAAAAGATGGACATTTAACTATAAGGGTCGGGGCGACTGGATTTTTTACAGATATTGTTTTGCCTACGGTGCCGGCTATGTACTGAATCTTTTAGGACTCACTTTTTTTGTGGATATGGGCGGATTTCGGCATGATGTTGTTCAGGCGTGCATGATTTTTGTGGTGGCCATTTTTCTTTTCTTGTTGCAGAAATTTTGGATATTTCGCAATAAAAATACGAACATGGAAGTAAATGATGAGAATTCCTTTTAATAAGCCGTACATGGTTGGTAAAGAACTGTGGTATATCGCTCAAGCACATGCCAATGGCCATTTGGCTGGCGATGGAAGATTTACTCGTCAATGCTCCCAATGGCTGGAACATAACTCTGGAACAGAGAAAGCATTGCTGACGCACTCCTGTACGGCAGCACTGGAAATGGCCGCAATGCTGGCTGATTTGAAGAGTGGTGATGAAGTTATAATGCCTTCTTATACCTTTGTCTCAACAGCAAATGCTTTTGTCCTCAGGGGAGCGGTGCCTGTTTTTGTTGATATTCGGGCAGATACATTGAATATCGATGAGAAGCTAATTGAGGATGCAATAACTCCGCGTACTCGCGCCATCGTTCCTGTTCATTATGCAGGAGTGGCCTGCGAGATGGACACAATAATGGATATTGCGCGCAGGCATAATCTCGTTGTTATAGAGGATGCTGCCCAAGGCATCATGTCAACCTATAAGGGGAGGCCGTTGGGATCCATTGGTCATATGGGTTGTCTCAGCTTCCATGAGACAAAAAATATCATTTCCGGAGAGGGTGGTGCGCTGCTTATCAATGACGCTGAGTATGTACAACGGGCTGAAGTAATCAGGGAAAAGGGAACGAACCGTAGTCAGTTTTTTCGAGGGCAGGTTGATAAGTACACATGGTGTGATCTTGGGTCCAGTTTTCTCCCCGGTGAATTGATCGCGGCTTTTTTATGGGCACAAATGGAAGATGCTCACAATATTACAGCGCAGCGTATGGCATTGTGGAATCAATATCATCATGCGTTTGCTGCCCTGGAGCAGGATCAATTGATTCGGCGTCCTGTTATTCCTGATCATTGCCGGCATAACGCTCATATGTATTATTTGCTATTGCCGGATTTGAAGGGGCGCACTTCTTTTATTGAGTCTTTAAAAGGTCGTGGAATATCCTCTGTATTTCATTATGTTCCACTCCATTCTGCTCCCGCGGGCAGGGCGTTTGGTCGTGCGCATGGTGATATGGCTGTGACAAATGATCACTCTGAAAGACTTGTGCGCTTACCTCTCTGGATTGGACTGGAGGGGGAGATTGAGAATGTGATTTCATCCGTTGGGGATACCCTTGCCCTCTGTTGATTAATATTGAAATTGTTGATGAGTATGCTTGGGGTGGATATGAGTTTTTCCCCTCGCTTGGTTAGGGATGGAATAACTTCGAAATGCTTGATTTGATCCTCTTGGTGGATTCGCTGCATCCGCCCTTGACCGGAATCGGACGCTATACCTACGAGTTGACTCGTCGGTTACAAGGTTGCGATGAAATCACGCTTATGCGTTATTTCTCTATGGGCAGGTGGATACAGGACCCGTTGTCGGAGTTGACAGTCAAATTGCGTAATTCTGCGAATACGAGAGGAGCTAATGATACGGTTTCTTTTCGTAGCCGGATGGCAAGAAATCGGATGATTGTCAGAGCATATAGTACGATCAGTCCTGCTTTGTTTGGGTGGCAATTGCGAGGGAATAGAAAATCAATTCTGCACTCCCCGAATTTTTCATTGCCTCCATTTAGTGGGAAAAGCGTGAGTACTGTACATGACTTGTCGCATATTATTTACCCTCAGTTCCATCCAGCAGCGCGAGTGGATTTCTTAAATATTAGTTTGGGGCCAAGCCTGGCTCGGGCTGATCACGTCATCACTGTTTCAGAAACGGTTCGGCACGAGATGATTGAGCGTGGATTGATGCCTCCAGATCGGGTGAGCGCAATCCATCTGGCAGCAGATTCGGTTTATCAGCCGCATTCAGACGATATGTTGCAGCCTGCAATGGAGGCGCTGGGGTTGACGGCGGGGGGATATTGCCTGTTTGTGGGCACCGTTGAGCCACGCAAGAATGTGGAGCGTCTGATCAGGGCCTATGGGCATCTGCCTGCGGAGTTGCGCCGAAGATGGCCGTTGGTCGTGGCGGGCGGCAAGGGGTGGAATTCCGATGCCACTCATGCGCTCATGGCGCGCGGGCAAGAGGAAGGGTGGTTGCGTTATCTGTCATTTGTGGATCAGCAATGGCTTCCTGCCTTGTATGCGGGCGCCCGGCTGATGGCGTACCCATCGTTGTATGAAGGCTTTGGGCTGCCTATCGTTGAGGCCATGGCGAGCGGTACGCCTGTGTTGACTTCCAGCGTGTCATGCATGCCTGAGGTGGCTGGCGGAGCCGCGAGGCTGGTCAACCCCCTGGATCTGGATGAAATGGCCTATGCGCTGCAGGATTGTCTTGCCAATGAAATATGGCGGACGGAGGCCCGTGCGCGAGGGCTTGCGCGTGCTGCTGCGCTTTCTTGGGATCGTTGCGCCGAGCAGACTGTGGATGTCTATAAGCGCGTGCAGGACAGTGCTATTTGATGCGCCTGTAGGCAAGGCCCATCAGTGATGACGTGACCATGTATCGGAATGCCTGCGCCCAGGACCGGAAAATGCCTGAGCGGTCGATCTTTAGGGTGTGCATTTCCAACTCGACTTCACTGATCGGAAGATTGTTGCGCCGGGCGAGCATGAGGGTGCCGACGTCCTGGTAGTCAAGCAGCATGGCCTCGGTGGATATGGCTATGTCGATCGCTTTACCCCGATAGACCCGGAAGCTTGAGACGAAGTCGCGCAGCGGCAGCCCGGTGAGCAGCCGATACCATTTCCATGCAAGGCGGCGTGCCATGCTGTGTTTCGAAGAAAAGTAGCCTACGGTGATTCCCGCGCTAAGGGCTGGTGTGCCGCGTGCTAGCAATTTCGGCAGTTCCTCGACTTCATACCATGTGTCCATGTCGATGGTGACCACGGTCTGAAACCCATGGGCTTTGGCGTAGCGGAGTCCTGTCTGCAGCGTTCCCCACGATGTCATTGCAAGCAGCGGCCGCAGGAGACGGGCGCCAGCTTGTTCTGCTCGATTGGCAGTGCCATCGGTGCTGCGATTGTCAACCACAAGAACTTGCGCGCCTGGCAACAGAGCCAGTGCTCGGCGCACGACATGCGCGATTTGATCTTGCTGGTCGCGGGCGCTGATGACGAGCATTGTGTCCCTGCGGGGAGCGACTGGCACCGATTCGGGCGCAAGCGCACGATAGTGGCGTGCCACCATGCGTTCGCAAGGCGTTATGTTGAAGTACCGGTGCAAGGCACGCAGGCCTGCTTCGCCGTAGCGCGTGCGCAATTGAGGGCTGTGCTGCATGCGCGCAATGGCGCTGCGCCAGGCTGGTATGTCTTCGAACGGCACCAGTAAACCGTTTTTGGCCTTTGATACGACCCATGGCATTCCGGAGCCGGGCAAGTCCGTCACGATGCATGGTTTTGCATGCTGCATGGCTTCCAGGAGGACTATGCCGAAAGCTTCCGTGCGTTCGCGCGATGCCAGGCAGAAGACGTCGCAGCTTTGCAGCATGGCATGTTTTTGCTCCTCGCTGACGGGGCCGGTAAGCCGCACTTTGGGCCTTGCGCCTGTGGAACAGGTGGAATGGATCAGCTGCTGCAATGATTCATGCAGCTCGCCTTCGCCAGCAATCAACAGCTCCACATTCGACATGGCCGCCACTGCGTTGATCAATGTTTCGAAGCCTTTGTAGTATGTCAGGCGGCCAATCGAAAGCAGCCTCAGTTGTGTGCCTTCGCTCCATCCAAGCTGTGGGGGCGGCTCATGAAGTATTGGAGAGGCTGTCAGGTTGATGCCCAACGGGATGACTTGGCATTTGTTACGCCAATTCTGCAGGGCCCGGCTGGCCTCGAGATATTTGGGGGACGTGACGAACACTTCCTGAGAACGTTCCAGCAATGCCTGTTCGAACGGGCGATAAAGAGCGTAGGCCAGTGCGAGCGAAAGTCGGATGTTGGAGACGACCACGTCGGAGTGCCAGTGAATGACCCATGGAACACGCCGCGCGATAGGCAAGGTCAGCGCCCAGAGCGCCGAGTTGTTGGGCAGATGCAGGTGCAGGACGTCGGGGCGGATGCGTTCGATTGCTTTGCCCAGGGCCGCCCGGAAGCCTGCGGCCATCGGCGCATACACCAGGCTGAATTGCACGGGGATGCGTTCGATCCAGGGCGGGTCGCCGGGCTCGGGGTCGCCGTGGACCAGGGCATGGGCGTCGATTCCCTGTTGGCGTTGTTCGTGGATCAGGTCGGAGAGGAACACCTCCATGCCGCCGCGGTACGGAGGGTAGTACTTGCCGATGTGGAGTACGCGCAGTGCCATGCCGTGAGGTTCCGTCCGGCGCGTCGTCAGGGCTTGCCGGAGGGCATGCGGGCGATCTGCGCCTTGGCCATGGCGTAGCGCTGGGCGTTGGCGGGGTCGGCCTTTGCGGCCAGGTCGAGGTCTTTCAGGGCGCTGTCCTTGTCGTTCATGCCGAGCTCGGCCATCGCGCGCGCATAGTACGCGGGGCCGCTTGGCGCTTTGGCGATGAGGGTGTCCATTTGCGTCTTGGCCTGGGCCGCGTGGCCCTTGCCGGTCAGGGCCATCGCCAGGCCGACCATGGCGCGGGAGTTCTGCGGCGATGTCTTGAGAACGGCTTCGTAGTCGTTGACTGCGTCGTCGTATCTGCGGATGGCCATGCCCGTTTCAGCACGGCGCAGGTGCACTTGCTCGATGAGCTGTCTGGCTCCTTCGCCGTCGTTCACGTCGGAGCGGCCTGTCTTGAGCGCCTCTCCATAGGCGTCGAAGGCTTCCTTGGGGTGGCCAAGCGCCGCGTAGGCTTCGGCGCGCTGATACCACAGCGTCTGGCCCTTGTAGCCTTCGTCCTGCGCGGCCTTGAAGGAGCGGATGGCGTCGGCGTACTTCTTTTGCTGCAACTGGGCCACGCCGATGCTGAAGCGGGCGTTGCCGTTCAGGTCGTTGAGCGCTTCGGCGGTCATGAAATCGCGTTCGGCCTGCGCGAAACGGCCGCGCGACATGCGTTCGGTGCCGAGGTTCAGATAAGGCCGGTGGCGGCCTACGGCGTTGGCCGGGGCCTTCAGGTCCACCTTGCTGGCTGCGTCCTCCCAAATGGTTTCAGGCGACTCCATGGACATCACGCGTTCGATCGCCAGGCCGCCGAAGACGAGGGCCAGTACCATGCCGATGAGGTAGATGGTGCGGGGCCTGAAGCCGGTCAGCACGATGGCGATGAGGCCTGGTATGCCGACGGCCCAGAGGTAGCTGCGATAGAGCACCAGCGGGTCCTGCAGCCATACGGTGGCGAATTCGGTGAAGAACCACAGCAGCGGGAACAGCAGGCACAGGGCGGCAAGGCGCAGCACGCCGTCCTTGCGCAGCACGGCCCAGATGGATGCGGCCAGCAGGACGACATAGGCCAGTGCGCCAAGCAGGGGCAGGGCGGAGCCGTAGGAGAGGGGGAACGCCGGGCGCATGTCGACGGACATGGCGCCGACGTAGGGGATGATCCAGAGGGAGCCGTAGACGAAGAAGAGCGCTGCCTGATTCAGGATGCTCAGGCCGTAGATCTTGCCGCCCACGTCCGGGCTGATGGCCTGCAATTGCTTGAGATAGGCGGCCGACTGGCTGTCGATGAGATGGCCGACCAGATTGCCGTAGATGCTCAGGACCGCGCCCACGGCCAGGGCGAGCACCACGGCCGTGGCGGCTGAAACCAGGGCGATCTTTTTCAGCGAAGGGCGGCACACATAGACATAGAGCGGCGCGGCCATGGCGACCGTGAGCGCGGCCTGTTCCTTGGAGAGCGCCGCGGCGATGTAGCAGGCGGCGGCGCCGATGAACCAGGCGACACGCCCGCTTTCCAGGCCGCGAACGTAGGTGAAGCAGGCCAGCACGGCAAACAGCGTTGCCATCAGGATCGAGCGCTGGATCAGGTAGCCGACGGTGTAGACCGCGACGGGATTGAGCGCGAACACGATGAGCCCCACGCGCAGCGCGGCATCGCGCGACGACTGGAAGTGCTCCTGGTTCTCTATGTCGTGTGGGAACCGCGCAAGGGCCATCAGCCGCCTGAACAGCGCATACAGGGCTCCCACCGTCAGGATGTGCAGGACGATGTTGACGATGCGCTGTTTCCACCAGCCTTCGCCGAAGAGGTCCTGTATCCAGACGAAGCTGCCGTAGGACAGCATGCGCTGCTTGAACTGCAGCAGGCTGCCGTATTTCCCGAAGACGTTGCCTTCCTGGAGACGCAGATCGTCAAAAAAAAGCTGGTTGCTCAGGCCCGGGAGGTAAACGCACAAGATGGCTGCGACCAGCAGGATCGCGAACAGGACGGAAGTCTTGGATATTTTTGCCATTGGTGTGGGTGTGACAGGGCCTTGCATCGGTGAGCGATGAGTCTATCAAACCAGGGGAGGCAAATCGCATGAATGTATCTACATGTAAATCCGCATCGGAGCATGACACGACGAAGCCTGGATTTCAGGAAACCTTTTCTCTGAAAACGCCGGTGGTTGTTTTGAACACGTTCTTACAACAAATCGTGAGGACGCACAAAAACAGGCACGGTTAAAGAGCGTAGGCACCGGCGAACCCCATCACGGATCGACGGTCGTGATCCGCTCCTGCAGGAAATGGCAAAGGATCTGGAAATGGTCCTCGAAGAATCCTGCTTCGCTGGCTGCTATGTCCGCGATGGGCATCCACATGGCCTGTGCGGCATCGTCGTCGGCGCGCACGTCGGGCAGCGGGTCGTTCATGCCGAGGTCGAAATAGTGGGCGTGGGTGATGGTTCTGCCGCGCTGGCTGCGGTCGGGATGGTCGAAGACGTGGACCTCGCGCAATGCCTGCTCCAGGCGCTGCGCCGGAACGTCGCAATGGGTTTCCTCCGCCAGCTCGCGCAGGCACGATTGCCAGATGCTTTCGCGCTGCTCGATGAAGCCGCCGGGCAGGGCGAGCAGGCCGCGCCCGGGCGCATGGGCGCGGCGGATCAGCAGGACGTGATCTCGGCAGCGCAGCAGCGCATCCACGGTGACGAACACCGGCGCGTAGGGCGCGCTTGCCCAGGCCTCGCGATAGCCGCGCAGCATGCGCCATTCGTTTTGCAGCTCGGCGAATTCAGGCTGGCTGGCGAATCGTTCGAGCAACTGGCGGGTGGAGGGCGGGAGGACGTCGTGGAACGGGGACAGCGTGATCGGGATGGTCTGCGCCGTGGCGCCGAAATAGGCGTTGCGGATCATGGTGGCGTCGATTTCGCCCTGGCGCGGCAAGGGGATGAGTTCCCAGCCGGGAAAGGAGCCCAGGTAGCTGCTGCTGGAGTCCTTGAAGTGGCCGACCAGGCCGATCCGCGAGGCGGGTTGCGTCCGCTTGCCCACGGCTTTGCGCACTGCGCATACCCAACGGGCTTCGTCATAGTAGTCACGTACCGGCACGACGTCGATGCGCGCGCGGTCGCCTTCGTGCAGGCTGCCGAGCAGCATTTCGGCGCGCTCCTCCCAGGTGAAGGGGTTCTTGGGCGAGCGTGCCTGGAAGGCCGATCCGATGATGACGATGACGCGCCCGGCGGCCTGGAGCGCATGGGCAAGGAGCGCAAGATGCCCCGTGTGAACCGGCTCGAAGCGGCCGATGAGGATGGCGGTGTCGTACATGTGTCGGAACTGGTGCGGTGAGCCCCGCCCGCGCGGCGGGCGGCGGGGCAATGAAGAGTCTTGGAACGTTCAAATGTAGCGCGCGGCAATCGGCATCTGGCGGCCCGAGCCGAATGCCTTGGCGCGCACGCGGATGATGGGTGGCGCCTGGCGGCGCTTGTATTCGCTGCGCGCGACCATCAGGCGCACGCGCTGGATCAGTTCGCGCCCCTTCTTGCTGGTCTGCTGGCGCTGCATGAAATCGCGCGCGCGGTCATATTCGCTGGCCGACAGGCCATCGCCTTCGATGAGGATCTTGAGGATCTCGTCGAGCACCGGGTAGGGCGGCAGGCTGTCCGCGTCGCGCTGGCCGGGGGCGAGCTCGGCGGAGGGCTCCTTTTGGATGATTGCCTGCGGGATGATCTCGCGGCCCGCGCTTTCGTTGATGTGCTGCGAGAGCGCGAATACCTCGGTCTTGTACAGGTCGCCGATCAATCCGAGGCCGCCGTTGGTGTCTCCATAGAGCGTGCAGTAGCCCACGGAGAGCTCGGACTTGTTGCCCGTGGTGAGCAGCAGGTTTCCAAACGCGTTGGAGTATTCCATGAGGATGGTGCCGCGCACGCGCGCCTGCAGGTTCTCCAGCGCAAGGCCCTCGAGCGGCTGGCCGAACGCCTGCAGGAACTGCCGCTCGTACTGGCGCACCAGGTCCGCGATCGGGTGTGTGTGCAGTGGGATGCCGAGGTTGCCGCACAGCGCCCGGGAATCATCGACCGAGCCCGTGCTTGAAAAGTGCGATGGCATGGTCACCGCGGCGACGTTCTGCGCGCCCATGGCCTGCACCGCCAGCGCCAGAGTGAGCGCGCTGTCGATCCCGCCGGAGCTTCCCACCAGCACCTGGCGGAATCCGCAGCGCCGCGCATAGTCGCGCAGGCCGAGCACGATCTGCTCACGGTAGAACGCCATCGTGGGCAGCCCTTCGGTGGGCACCGAGGGCAGCGCCTCGTTGCCGTTCAGGGAGAAGTGGCCGTCGCTCAGTTGCAGCGTGCGCACGTCTTCCACGAAGCGCTGCGCCTCGAACACGACGCCGCGCTCGGGCTCCACGGCGAAGGATGCGCCGTCATAGACGATCTGGTCCTGTCCGCCGATCTGGTTCACATACAGGATCGTCAGGTTGTGGCGCCTTGCCGCATCGGCAAACACCTGGTGGCGCTGCTCGCGCTTGCCCACGTTGCTGGGGCTGGCGTTGATGCTCACCACCACTTCGGGCGCGGCGTCCGCCATGCGCATGAAGGGGTTGGCCGCGTAGTCGGCGCCCTTGTCGTTCCAGCCGTCCTCGCAGATCAGGAAGCCGACCTGCGTGCCCGCGATGCGCAGCACCCTGGCCACGTCCGCGCCGGGCTCGAAATGGCGGCGCTCGTCGAAGATGTTGTACGTGGGCAGCAGTTGCTTGTCGTACCGCAGGCGCACCTCGCCGTCTTGCACGACCAGCAGGCTGTTGTGCAGATGTTTGCCCGGGCCTTCGCTGCGCGTGGGGGCGCCGATCACCCAGTGCAGCCCGGGCAGCGTGGCGGAGGCGCGCTTGAGTGTGGCGATGCCTTCCTCGATACGGCCGATAAAGTGCCTGTCGTCCAGCATGTCGCCGGGGTAGTAGGCGCACAGCGCGAGCTCGGTGAACACGATCATGTCCGAGTTGTCCCGCGCTGCCTTGCGCGCCGCGGCGATCATCATTTCCACATTGCCCTCGATGTCGCCGACGGTGAGGTTCAATTGCGCGAACGTGATGCGTAGCATGGCTTAGTTCTCCAGGCCCCGGGTCTGGGGATCGGGCACGTTGAAGACCTGCCGCAGATAAGCAAGGAAGGTTTCGTCGTCGCACATGGTTTTTCCGGGGCTGTCCGAGAGTTTCGCCACGGGCTGGCCATTGGCGTGGACGATCTTCATGACGATGTTCAGCGGCTCGAGTCCCATGCCGTTGGTGAGCTGCGTGCCGATACCGAAGCCCAGTTGCACGCGATCACCGAAATGGTGATAGAGCGCGAGCGCGCTGTCCACATCCAGCCCGTCGGAGAACACGAAGCGCTTGGTGTTGGCATCGATGCGAAGCCGCTGATAGTGCGCGAGCGCCTTCTCGCCCCATGCGTAGGGATCGCCCGAGTCGTGCCGCAGGCCGTCGAACAGCTTGGCGAAGTAGAGATCGAAGTCCGCGAGGAACGCATCCATGCCGACGGTATCGGTGAGCGCGATGCCCAGGTCGCCTCGGTATTCCTGTACCCATTCCTCGAGCGCCAGTTTCTGGAAATCGCGCAGCCGCACTCCGAGTGCCTGGTAAGTCTGGAGATACTCGTGCGCCATGGTGCCGATCGGAACCAGGCCGAGGTCGCGCGCCAGCAGCACATTGCTCGTGCCCTTGAACCACTGCGGCGTCTGCTCGGCCAGGGACTGGACGACCTCGCGCTGCCACTGTGCGCTGAATCTGCGGCGCACGCCGAAATCGAACATCTCGAACGGATGGCGCCGCCCGGTCTCCCCGGCAAGCGCCTGGATATGCGCGATTTTCCGCGCGAGCTGCCTGCGCCCTTCGGCCAGCGCGGCCTGCTCGTCAAAGCGGCGGAAATAGAGCTCGTTGACGATGGCCAGCACGAAGATCTCGAACGCCATCACATGAACCTGCGGCCCGGCGGCGACGATGTGCAGTGTCTCGCCTTCGGCATATGCGCGGATGAACGAGCGCTGGAACTGGAAGATGCGCAGGAAGTCGATGAAGTCGCTCTTCATGAACCGCAGCGAGCCGATGTAGTCCAGCTCGTCCGGCTGGAAGCGCAGCGCGCACAGCGCATCCAGTTCCGCGTCGATTTCGCCGAGCAGTTCGGTCAGCGGATAGGCGGGTTTGTTGCGGCAGACGAACCGGTATTCCACCTGCACCTGGGGATGCCGGTGCAAGAGCGCCTGCCACATCGTGAACTTGTACAGGTCGGTGTCCAGCAGGCTGGTGATGATGGGCTTGCCCTGGTTTTGCATGGTGTCCTACTTGGCTCTATGCGCTTGCGCCTTGGCGGCGCCGATGCGGGATCGTCCGGTGGCGTCAGAGCGTCAACGTGGCCGATTGCGCCAACCGCACCCGCAGAGTGTGCATGGATTCGAGAAAGGCCGCATGCTCGCGCTCGAATCCGCCCACGGGGCTCATGCAGTCGGCCAGCAGCGTGATGCGTTCGGGCGTCCAGCCCGGCACAAGCCGTGGCAACAGTTCGATGATGTGTTCGGTGGTGGCGCGCACGCAATGGCTACTGGCCTCGCCCGCGATGACGAGGTGCTCGGCCTGTCCGAGCGCGCGCAGCAGGGATGTGTTGGCCTGTGTCTGCGCATCGGCAGGGTCGGGTACCTCCGCCTGGATGGCGCTGTAGTGTTCGGTCCAGGGATTCATTCCCTTGAATACGTTTCGCACCGCCTTGTGCCGCGCGAGCTGCCAGGCGCCGCAGGCGGCCAGCACGTCGGCATGCACGCCATGGCCCCAGCTGCCGATCTCGCAGTGCACGGGCCAGATCATCAACGTGTAGCGGCCCCGGGATTCCAGCGCATCCATGTAGCCCAGCACGCATTCGGCCGCGCTGGAGTCTCGCGGCGTGAATTCGCCGCTTCGCACCTGGGCCGCCGCGATCGGCGTGAAGGCAGGCACGTCCCCACCGTCGCCCCTGCGCCAGAAGCCTGGGTGCGCGACGTCGTGGCGCTGGTGCGAATCCAGCGTCACCGTGATTTCCGAGATGCGCGGCGCGTTGCGCTCGATGAAGCGCGCCAGCCTTTGCATGTCCGCATGCGCGCCTTGGACCGGCAGCGCGGGCGACGTGCTGCGGCCATTGCCTGGATGGGCGCCGTGCCAGCTCTCGGGCAGATCGCAGAAGTCGTTTTGCGGATCGATGATGAGCAGCTGGCTGCCGCCGCCGGAGTTCGTCGTCATGAATGGCCCTTCGGGTGCTCGATCGCCGCAGTGTAAACATGCGCGGCGAGCTTCCCCGGCAAGGGCGCTGGGGACCGCCTGCCTAGCTGATGGCTCCTATTCCCAGAATGGCCAGCACGATGAAGATCACAGCGATCACGAGGAAGATGAAGAACAGGATCTTGGCGATGCTGGCGGCGCCCGCGGCGACTCCTGTGAAGCCGAGCACGCCGGCGATCAGTGAAATGATGGCAAAGATGATGGCCCACTTGAGCATGAAAACCTCCGCAAACTGGGTGTGGATCTGAGTCCTCAGCTTAAGGTGGGGACTTCGTGCGCGGCGGTGGGCGCAAGTGGGCTCTGCGCGTAGGCGAAGATTGACAGATAGCGGGTGGATGATCCGTGCGGATGCCTGAAAAACAATGAAAGCCGGATTCGCGAGGGGGTTGTCGCGGATCCGGCTTGTGCGGGGTACGTGCCGCCTTGGGGGCTGCCTTTGCGGGAAGGCTTATTTCAGGCCGGCGGCCGAGCGCAGCAGCGCCACTCTGTCGGTGCGCTCCCAGGTGAACTCGGGCTCTTCGCGGCCGAAGTGGCCGTAGGCGGCGGTCTTTTCATAGATCGGGCGGCGCAGGTCCAGCATCTCGATGATGCCACGCGGACGCAGGTCGAAATGGGCTGCGACGAGCTTGGCGATTTCCGCATCGGGGATCACGCCCGTGCCTTCGGTGTACACGGTGATGTTCATCGGGCGCGCCACGCCGATCGCGTAGGCCACCTGCACCTGGCATTGGCGGGCCAGGCCCGAGGCCACCACGTTCTTGGCGACGTAGCGTGCGGCATAGGCAGCGGAGCGGTCGACCTTCGTCGGGTCCTTGCCGGAGAATGCGCCGCCGCCGTGCGGGCAGGCTCCGCCGTAGGTGTCGACGATGATCTTGCGGCCGGTCAGCCCGCAGTCGCCCTGCGGGCCGCCAACGACGAAGCGGCCTGTCGGGTTGATCAGGTATTTGGTGTCCAGCAGCCATTCCTTGGGCAGGACCGGCTTGATGATCTCTTCGATGATGGCTTCGGTGAAGCTGGCCTTCATCCTGGTGGCCGATTCCGACTGGTCGGGGCTGTGCTGGGTGGAGAGCACCACGGTGTCGATGCTGTGGGGCTTGCCGTCCACGTAGCGCATCGTGACCTGGCTCTTGGCATCCGGGCGCAGGAAGGGCAGGCGGCCGTCCTTGCGCAACTGCGCCTGGCGCTCGACGAGGCGGTGCGCGTAGTAGATCGGAGCGGGCATCAGTTCGGGCGTTTCATCGCATGCGTAGCCGAACATCAGGCCCTGGTCGCCGGCGCCGATGTTGAGCTCGTCGTCGCTGGCCCTGTCCACGCCCTGGGCGATGTCCTGGCTTTGCTTGTCGTAGGCCACGAGAACCGCGCAGCCTTTGTGGTCGATGCCGTATTCGGTGTCGTCATAGCCGATGCGCTTGATGGTATCGCGGGCCACCTGGATGTAGTCCACGTTGGCGCCCGTGGTGATTTCACCGGCCAATACCACCAGGCCGGTGTTGGTCAGTGTCTCGGCCGCCACGCGGCTGTGCGGGTCTTGCGCGAAAATAGCGTCCAGAATTGCATCGGAGATCTGATCGGCCACCTTGTCGGGATGGCCCTCGGATACGGATTCCGATGTGAAGAGAAAGTCGCTCGCCATTGAATAAACTCCTTGGATATCAGCTTTTGGGGCGTTGCCCAAGCAAAGGAGCTTTGGCGAACGCTTTAGCAGACTTGTTTTACGTCGCTCTGCAAGTTGCTCATTAACTCAGCGACAGCGCACATTCTAATGCTTTCCTTCTTTCGTCTGTTGTCCGCATTGCCTATAGGCCTACTGCACCTGCTCGGGGCGGTCATGGGCTGGGTGACCTTCGCCCTGTCGCCCACGTACCGCAGGCGCTTCATCGCCAATGCGCGGCAGGCGGGGTACGGCTTCGGGCAGGTTCACGCGGCCGTGGGGCATGCGGGCCGGATGGTGTTCGAGATGCCGCGCATCTGGCTGGGCAGGCTGCCGCCCTGCACGATGGTCAACGAGGAAGTGGCCCTGCGGGCCTATGCGGCGGGCAGGGGCATTCTGTTCCTGACGCCGCATATCGGGTGCTTCGAGCTGTCGGTGCAGGATGCGGCGCGCAAGTGGGCGGCGACGCACGGCGAGATCACGGTGCTGTATCGCCCGGCGCGCCAGGCATGGCTGGCGCAGATACTCGAGACCGCGCGCAATCGCCCGGGCGTTCGCGCCGTTCCCACCACGCTTGCGGGCGTGCGCCAGATGATCAAGTCGCTGCGCAAGGGGCATGCCGTGGGCTTGCTGCCCGACCAGGTGCCGCCGCAGGGGCTGGGCGTATGGTCGCCGTTTTTCGGGCGTGACGCCTACACCATGACGCTTGCGGCCCGTCTTGCCTTGCAGACGGGCGCGGCCATCATCGTCGCGCGCTGCGAGCGCCGCTCGTGGGGCCGTGGCTACAACCTTTTTTTGGAAGAGCTGGAGGCGCCCTTGTCGCCAACGTTGGAAGTCGCAGTGCAGGAAATCAACGCCGCCATGGAGCGGACCATTCGCCAATGCCCGGAGCAGTACCTGTGGGGTTATGGCCGTTACAAGCAGCCGCGTGTCGATCCGCTGGTGTCCGCCGCGACGGCTTCGCAGCAGGAGCAGGCATGAACTGGAGCAAGCTGGGCGTGGGCCTGATGCATGTGCTTGCGAAGCTGCCGCTGCCCGTGCTGCGCGGCCTTGGAAAGTTTGTCGGGCGTGTGCTGTTCGCGCTGGCAGGACAACGGCGCAGGATCGCGCTGCGCAATCTGGAGCTTTGCTTTCCCGATATGCCCGAGCCCGAGCGCCGGGCGCTCGCCCGGCAGAGCTTCGAGGCGTTCTGCCAGACCTTTCTGGACCGCAGCTGGCTGTGGTTCGGCTCGGAAGAACTGGTGCGCAGCCGAGTCAGGCTCGAAGGCGCGATCCACGAGCTTGACGGGGATACTCCCACCATCGTCTTCGCGCCGCATTTCTACAGCATGGACGCGGGCGGCCTGGCGCTGCCGCTGAATACCTCGCGCGAGTTCACGTCGATCTTCGCGACCAATCCCGATCCGGTGCTGGACGAATGGTTCATGCAGGGGCGCCAGCGTTTCGGGAATGTGCGCATGCTCAATCGCGCGGATGGCGTCAAGCCCATCATCTCCTGCCTGCGAAAGGGAGGGCTGCTGTATCTGCTGCCCGACATGGACTATGGCCGCAACGATTCGGTCTTCGTGCCATTTTTCGCGGTGCGCAACACCGCCACCATTCCGTCGCTCTCGCGCTTTGCGCGCCTGGGCAAGGCCAAGGTGGTCGCGCTCTACAACGAGATGACGCCCGATGGCTACGTCGCGCATCTCACTGCGGCCTGGGAGAATTTCCCGACCGAGGATCATGTGGCCGACACAGCGCGCATGAACCGCGAACTGCAAGAGGCCATCATGAAGATGCCGTCGCAGTACTACTGGGTCCACAAGCGGTTCAAGACGCGCCCCGAGGGCGAGGCGTCGTTCTACGCAAGGAAGTAAATGGTGTGGGCCGGGGGCTGGATCAGCCTTGCTGGGGCGGTTCACCGGCCTGCGGCAGATCCTGCGCCTGCGCCTGCGCGGCATCGGCGTGCGCCGCCTGGTCAACGGGCGGATGCGCCCACTGCCAGAGCAGCTGCGCCACGTCCTCCACGCCTTGCTTCTTGAGCGCCGAGAACAGGCGCACCTCGCCGCCGCCCGCGTTCAGCCGGGTGATGGACAGCGCCTTGGCCTGTTCGCTGCGGGTGAGCTTGTCGGCCTTGGTCAGGATCACCAGGAACTTCAGGCCTTGTTCGACCCTGGGACGCACGGCTTCGAGCAGGGCCTCGTCCAGTTCGGTCAGGCCCAGGCGCGGATCGCACAGCAGCACGATGGCCGTCAGGCTGGGACGGCTGACCAGGTAGTTGAGCATCACGCGCTGCCAGCGCAGCTTGTCCGAGCGCGATACCGCCGCGTAGCCATAGCCCGGAAGGTCGGCCAGGACCGCGTCGGTCACGCCCTGTTTGCCGAGCGCGAACAGATTGATGTGCTGCGTGCGGCCCGGCTTCTTCGAGGCGAATGCAAGCTGCTTTTGCTGTGTGAGCGTATTGATGCAGGTGGATTTGCCCGCGTTGGAGCGGCCGACGAAAGCGATTTCTGGAACGGACACTTCGGGGAGTTGATCCAGTTGGGCCGCGGTAGTGAGAAAACGCGCCGTATGCATCCACCCCATTGCCGTCTTTGCGTCCGGTGCTATGTTCGAAGAATTTGTCATAGGCACTTGCTGATTTATTGACATATGTCGGGTTTCCAAGGGATGGCACGAAAAGCCCCCCATTGTAGAATGGTGAGGTTTTGCACTCATAAGAAAAGAACCCTCGATATGAAGTTGCTTGCCTCTTTGCTGATGGCTATTTCGGTTGTGGCTACAGCCGTTCCCGCACTTGCTGCCGATGAGTCGGCGTCGAAAACGCCCAAGCCCGATCTCGCCAAGGGCGAGGCCAGTTTCGCCCTGTGCGTTGCCTGCCATGCGGCGGATGGCAACTCCACGATCGCCGCCAATCCGGTTCTCGCGCAGCAGCACCCCGAATATCTGGTCAAGCAGTTGCAGGAGTTCAAGTCCGGCAAGCGCGACGACCCGGTCATGAAGGGCATGGCTGGCACGCTGTCCGATGACGACATGCGCAACGTCTCCTGGTGGCTCGCAACCCAGAAGGCCAAGCCGGGGTTCTCCAAGGACAAGGAACTGGTGTCGCTGGGCGAGAAGATCTACCGCGGCGGCATTCAGGACCGGAGCATCGCCGCCTGCGCGGGCTGCCACAGCCCGAACGGTGCCGGCATTCCGTCGCAATATCCGCGTATCAGCGGCCAGCATGCGGATTACACGGTCAAGCAATTGATGGATTTCCGCGACGGCAAGCGCGGCAATAATCTGATCATGACACAGGAGGCCGCCAAATTGAACGACCGCGAAATCAAGGCGGTATCTGATTACATCGCCGGCCTTCGTTAAAGTAGTTCAAGGTCGTTTCGGGTTCCGTGGGAGATATTGACGGAACCATCCGCCAATAATCACACCCAAATACGGGCGGGCACATCTTGTGGAGATGGCCCGCCCTTTGTTCTTCATCAGCTCCCTATTCCATGTCCGACGCCGCTCCTGAAATCCCCGCGTCACGAGGCTCCCCGAGAGGCCGCTCGCTGACAGAACTGCTGGCGTCGATGCGATTCGCCATTTCACTGCTGACGGTGATCTGCATCGCCTCGGTGATCGGCACCGTGCTCAAGCAGCATGAGCCGGCGGTCAATTACGTGAACCAGTTCGGCCCGTTCTGGGCGGACCTGTTCCTGGCGCTCAAGCTCAACGCCGTCTATAGCGCCTGGTGGTTCCTGCTGATCCTGGCGTTCCTGGTGGTCAGCACCTCCCTGTGCATTGCCCGGCATGCGCCCAAGTATCTCGCCGACATCCGCTCCTATAAGGAAAACATCCGCGAGAAAAGCCTGCGCTCCTTCCATCACAAGGCGAGCGCGCAGCTCGCCGGATCGCCGCAGGACGAGGCCCAGCGCCTGGGGAAGATGCTGGTCTCCGGCGGCTGGAAGGTCAGGCTGCAGCAGCGCGACACGGCGGCGGGGCCTGGCACGGGATGGATGCTGGCCGCCAAGGCGGGCGCTGCCAACAAGCTGGGCTACATCGCTGCGCACAGCGCGATCGTGCTGATTTGCCTGGGCGGGCTGTTCGATGGCGATCTGATCGTGCGCGCCCAGATGCTGCTGGGCGGCAAGACACCCTACACAGGCGGCGGCCTGATCTCCGACGTGCCGCAAAGGCATCGCCTGTCCGAGCGCAACCCGACGTTTCGAGGCAACCTGCTGGTGGCCGAGGGAACGCAGTCGAGCACCGCGATCCTGAGCCAGTCCGACGGAGTCCTCCTGCAGGAGCTGCCGTTCGCCATCGAGCTCAAGAAATTCATCGTGGACTACTACTCCACCGGTATGCCCAAGCTGTTCGCCAGCGAGATCGTCATCCATGACAAGCAGACCGGAGAGAAGAAGGAAACGCGCGTGGAGGTGAATCATCCCGCGAGCTACAAGGGCGTGGAGATCTACCAGTCGAGCTTCGACGACGGCGGCTCCAAGGTGCAGTTGCAGGCGCGTTCGTTCCATACCGGGATCAAGCCGTTCATGGTCGAGGGTGAAATCGGCGGTTCGCTGAAATTGCCGGCCGAGGACATCGGCGGCTCGCCGGCGACGCTCGAGTTCGCCGCGCTGCGCGTGTTGAATGTGGAAAACCTCAGCGGCGGCGAGGGCTCGGAGGTGGACGTGCGCAAGGTCGACCTCAGGCATTCGATCGAATCGCGGCTGGGCGCGGGCAACAAGAGCACCACCAAACGCGACCTGCGCAATGTGGGGCCGAGCATCATCTACAAGTTGCGGGATGCCTCCGGCCAGGCGCGGGAATTCGTCAACTACATGCTGCCGGTGGACACCGGCGACGGCCTGCCGGTCTATCTGCTGGGTGTTCGCCAGACGCCGGCCGAGCCGTTCCGCTACCTGCGCATTCCCGTGGATACCGAAGGAAGCATGGACGGCTTCCTGCGTCTGCGCGCGGCGCTGGACGATCCGGCCGTTCGCGAGGCGGCGGTGAAGCGCTATACCAGGATGGCGCTGGATGACAAGCGGCCGGAGCTGGCGGCCCAATTGCAGCAGTCGGCCCTGCGCGCGCTGACGCTCTTTGCGGAGGGCAGCACCCGGGAAGGGCAAAAGCTGGTGGGCCTGCAGGCGATATCGGATTTCATCGAAGCCAACGTGCCCGAGGCGGAGCGCAATCGCGCGGGGGAAGTGCTGGTGCGCATTCTCAACGGCGTGCTGTTCGAGCTGGCGCAGATCTCGCGCGAGAACGCCGGTCTGGCCGCGATGCCGCCCGATGCCGCGACGCAGGCCTTCATGACTCAGTCGGTCCTGTCGCTCAGCGACGTGCAGCTGTATCCTGCGCCGGTATTCTTCGAATTGAAGAATTTCGAGCAGGTGCAGGCCAGCGTGTTCCAGGTGGCGCGCGCTCCCGGCAAGAATATCGTGTATCTGGGCTGCCTGTTCCTGATCATCGGTGTGTTCGCCATGCTCTATGTGCGCGAGCGCCGTATCTGGATCTGGTTCACGCCAGCCGGGAACCAGGGATCGGATGCCCTGATGGCCTTGTCCACGAATCGTAAAACGATGGATGGAGACAGGGAATTCGAGAAACTGAGCGGAAAATTGTTGGGAACGACAAACAGCTCCGGAGGTAATGCAGCATGAATACCGCGACTACGGCCACCACCGTCACTCTCGACGAAGGATATTTCTCGCGCCGCAACTGGTTTGACTGGGTGTTCGCGTTGCTCGTGCTCGCCGGCGGGGTGATGGCGCTTCAGCGCTATGGCCACGCGATGGATGTGTACGAGAAAGGCATCCTGATCGGAGCAGTGCCATGCGCCATCTGGCTGGGCTGGTTCTGGCGTCCACTGGCCTCTTTGATGCTGGTGGTCGCGGTCGTCGCGCTGGGCGCCATCGGCCTCTACCAGAATGACGGAACGGGTGACCTGGCGCGGGCTGACCATGTCTTCCTGCTCAAGTATTTCATCTCCAGCCAGTCCGCCATTCTCTGGATGAGCATGCTGTTTTTCATCAGCACGGTGTTCTACTGGATCGGCATGTTCATCAGGGGCGAGAGCGAGACCATGATGAAGCTCGGCTCGCGCGTGGCATGGGTAGCCGTCGCGATGGCGCTGATCGGCACCATGGTCCGCTGGTACGAGAGCTACCAGATCGGCCCCGATATCGGGCATATCCCAGTCAGCAACCTGTATGAAGTGTTCGTCATGTTTTGCTGGATGACGGCCTTGTTCTACCTTTATTTCGAAGGCCAGTACAAGACGCGCGCGTTGGGCGGTTTCGTGATGCTGGTGGTGAGCGCGGCAGTGGGCTTTCTGCTCTGGTACACGGTGGTGCGCGACGCGCAGCAGATCCAGCCGCTGGTGCCGGCCCTCAAGAGCTGGTGGATGAAACTGCATGTGCCGGCCAACTTCATCGGGTACGGCACGTTCGCGCTGTCGGCCATGGTGGCATTTGCCTACCTCATCAAGCAGCAGGCCGGCGAGACCCGCTGGTACAGGCTCGCGCCGCTGTGGCTGCTGGGCGTGGCGCTGTGCTTCGAGCCGCTCGCCTTCCGCCAGACGCAGCAGACGGGCAGTTCCTACTGGATGATCTATTTCGGCATTTCCGCATTGATCGTCGCGTCCATCCTGCTGGCGCGCAAGACCATCGCGGAGCGTTTGCCGGCGCTCGAGGTGCTGGACGACGTGATGTACAAGGCGATTGCCGTCGGTTTTGCGTTCTTCACCATCGCCACCGTGCTGGGCGCGCTGTGGGCGGCCGAAGCCTGGGGCGGTTACTGGAGCTGGGACCCGAAGGAGACCTGGGCGCTGATCGTCTGGCTGAACTATGCAGCCTGGCTGCACATGCGCCTGATGAAAGGCCTGCGCGGCACGATGTCCGCCTGGTGGGCCCTGGCGGGCCTGGCCGTGACCACGTTCGCTTTCCTGGGCGTGAACATGTTCCTGAGCGGGTTGCACAGCTACGGTGAACTTTGAGCCGGGCGGCTGACTCCATGGAGTATTCCACGTCTTTTCGCGTGGGATGAATGCACAGATCGATGCATGGAGGCAAATGTCATGTTGATTCAGCTCCGGGACAATGGTTGCAGCGGCCTAGGCCCATCGGACATCACGCCGCGCGAGGTATATGAACAGCGCCGCCGTTTCATGCAGGCCATGGTGGCGGGCGGCGCGGCGGCTTCCGGCGTATTGAGCCTGCTGCCGGCGGATACGCTTGCTGCCTCTTCCTCGGATGTTCAGGGCCACGGGCCATCGGGCAGGCTGGCTGTCTTGCCCGCCGTGCGTTCGCAGGTGCCTGGCGCCGCGACGATGGAAAAGCCCACGGCCTACAAGGACGCCACCACATACAACAATTTCTACGAGTTCGGCACCGACAAGGCCGATCCCGCGCGCAACGCCGGCACGCTCCGCACCAGGCCGTGGAAGGTGGAAGTGGCGGGACTGGTTGGCAAGCCCAGGACATTC
Organism: Diaphorobacter ruginosibacter; assembly: GCF_040396215.1. Classification (GTDB taxonomy): domain Bacteria; phylum Pseudomonadota; class Gammaproteobacteria; order Burkholderiales; family Burkholderiaceae_C; genus Diaphorobacter_A; species Diaphorobacter_A ruginosibacter_A. The sequence goes on from NZ_JBEBOW010000006.1 coordinate 41,597, forward strand.
GACATCGAAGAACTGCTCAGGCTCAGCGCGCAGGAGGAACGTATCTACCGGCTGCGCTGCGTGGAGGGCTGGTCCATGGTGATTCCCTGGATTGGCTATTCGCTCTCGGAGCTGATCAGGCGCGTGGAGCCAGCGCCATCGGCGAAGTACGTGGAATTCGTCACCCTGGCGGACAAGGTCACCATGCCTTTCGTGGGCTCGCGCGTGCTGGACTGGCCCTACACCGAGGGGTTGCGCCTGGACGAGGCCATGCATCCGCTCACGCTGCTGACGTTCGGCATGTACGGCGAGGTGCTTCCCAAGCAGAACGGAGCGCCGGTACGGATCGTCGTGCCCTGGAAGTATGGTTTCAAGAGCGCCAAAAGCATCGTGAAGATCGTGCTCACCGACAAGGAGCCCGGCACGGCCTGGAACAAGGCCGCGAAGAACGAGTACGGTTTTTACTCCAACGTGAACCCGGATGTGGACCATCCGCGCTGGAGCCAGGCCACGGAGCGGCGGATCGGCGAGGACGGGCTCTTCGCGAGAAAGCGCAAGACCCTGATGTTCAACGGCTACGAAGCGCAGGTGGGCCAGCTCTATGCGGGAATGGACCTCAAGAAGTATTACTGAGGCTGAGCCGCCGCCGCAGCCGGCCAGCGCGTCGATCGCGGCGGAGCCTCGCGGGCGTCGGCGTTGGGGCGCTACCGGCTGATGCGCAAACCGATGCGGAAATCCCCGATGCCTCTCGCCGCGGGCCGCCATGGGCTGGATCTGCTGCTTCGCCACGCGGCCGCCAAGCCGCTGGTGTTCGCGCTGTGCCTGTTGCCCGTCGCATGGCTGCTCTACGCGGCCTTCAATGATTTGCTGGGCGCCAATCCAGCCGAAGCGCTGGTGCGCTCAACCGGTGACTGGACTCTTCGCATGCTGTGCGTGGTGCTGGCCGTCACGCCATTGCGCCAATGGCTTGCCGTGCCGCAGCTTGCGAGGTTTCGGCGCATGCTGGGGCTTTTCGTCTATTTCTATGCGAGCCTGCACCTGTTCTCGTATGCCTGGTTCGACATGGGTTTCGAGTGGCCCGAGCTGCTGCGCGACATTGCCAAGCGGCCCTTCATCCTGGTGGGTTTCATGGCGTTCGCATTGCTCACGGCGCTGGCGGCGACTTCTCCGAAATCGGCAGTGCGGCGCATGGGCGGCCGGCGCTGGCAGATGCTGCACCGGTCGATCTACGCCATCGCCGCGCTTGCGTTGCTGCATTTCTTCTGGATGCGAGCGGGCAAGCACAACTTTGCCGAGGTCATCGTGTACGCGCTGATCATCGCGGCGCTGCTGCTGGCGCGCCTGCTCTGGCGGTTCAGGAGCTCCACGCCGAAAACCGCCTGATCCGGCCTCCTGCCGGCGGGACAGGTGAGGCGATGTGCCTGGTTCAGGCGATGTATTGCCGCGCGATCGGGTCGATCCTGCCGCTGGGCAACTGGTAGTTGCGCTCGTCGAACAGGTCGATGCCGCAGGACAGCCCGTCAAGCCAGTTGTAGAAATCCTGGATGGCCTGCTGGCCCATGATCGGTGCGCCGTGCTGCGGAACGATCATGGCGACGTCGAGCTGGCGCGCCATGCGGGTCCAAAGCCGCAGGATCTTGTTGGACACCATGTAGCGCTTGTGGAAGCCCTCCATGCGCGCGATGTGCGGCAGCAGATCCGTGACGGGGCTGCGCGCTTCGGTGCCCGACATCATGGATACGCCCAGGTCGCCGCTGAACAGGATTTTGCTGATGGGGTCGTAGAAATGGAAATTGCCTTCCGCATGCATGAAGTGAGCGGGAAGGATGTGCAGCTGGGATTGTCCAAGCGGCAGATGGGCGCCCTGATCGGGTACGCCGATCACGCGGTTCTCGGTCTTGCCGACCTTGGTGAAGTGGGGCGCGAAACGCTCCCAGATGCGGGAGATGACCAGTTGCGCCCTGGTGCTGGTCATCCACCGGTCCAGTGAGGCGATGATGTCCGGATCGGCGTGGGATGCGATGAGGTAGGAGAGCTTGTTGGGCGCGAAGTACTTCGTCATGCCCATGAACAGCTCATTGAAGGCGAGATTCCCGCCTGGATCGATGATCGCTCCGGTGTCTCCGTCCACGATCAGGAACTGGTTCGCCTGGACGGCGGCCCCGTCTTCTTCGATGAGGTCCGAGAACATCAGGCAGATATGGCGCTTGTCTCGATAAAGTTCTACGGGTTCCAGTGACATGAAGGCGGCCTTGAGTCGAAAGCCGGAATCTATGCCGAATGCAACAGAATTATATTGATGTTAATCAATATAACTTTTGACTGATGAAGATGCGTCTGCAATATTGCCGACGAATGTGCATGGAATGTCAACTTTTGAGCGCAGATGCCATTATTTGTCTGCCGACGCAGGGACTGCGGGAGAGGGCGCGGCGGGCGCGGGTGCCTGGGTGTCGGGTGATGAGTCCCGGGTGGGGTTCAGCGTTTCGGGCAGCGTCGCGCGGTGGGTGGCGGCTGGTTCGGTGGGCAGGTACAGTGGCCCGCGCTGCCCGCAGGCTGTGGCGACCACCGCAATCCCGCCAAGGACAATCGTCCTGACTAGAATTTGGCAAGATTTCAACATATTCGAATTGTAATGACTGACCTTGAATTCATGGATCGCGCGGAAAAAGTCCTCCTGGCCATCGAGGAGCGCTGCGACGATATCAACGAAAACACGGACGCCGATCTGGACAGCCAGCGTTCCGGCGGGCTGGTGACCATCACTTTCCGCAACCGCAGTCAGATCGTCGTCAATCTGCAGAAGCCGCTGCATGAGATCTGGATGGCCGCGCAAAGCGGGGGCTATCACTACAAGTTCGACGGCCAGGTGTGGCGCGACACCAAGGGCGGCGGCGAATTCTTCGAGGAACTGAGCCGCGATGCCAGCGCGCAGGCGGGGCAGGCGCTGGTTTTCAAGGGCTGAAAACCGGACGCTGCGTGCCGCTCTGAGCATCAGTTCCTGAAGAGGTCCAGGATCTTGCTGCGTTCTTCCGCGGGCGGGGGCGCTGTAGGCGCGACGCCGGACGCCGCGCCGCCAGCATCCAGGCCGATGCTGGTCACGCCGCCGCTGCGGGCGTATTCCTCGTACATCCAGTCGCCGCTCACATTCACCAAGCCGGGCGGCACCGTGGGTTCGGAGACCGGCACGCCCTTGAGCGCGCGCTCCATGTAGGTGATCCAGACCGGCAGGCTCAGGCCGCCGCCCGTTTCGCGGCTGCCCAGATTGCGCGGCGTGTCGTAGCCGATCCACGCGACCGCCACGTTGGTGGGCTGAAAGCCGGCGAACCAGGCGTCGAATGCATCGTTGGTCGTACCTGTCTTGCCGTAGATGTCGGGGCGCTTGAGCGTGGCCTGCGCGCGGGCGGCGGTGCCGGAGCGGGCGACTTCCTGAAGCAGGCTGTCCATGATGTACGCGTTGCGTGCGTCGATGGCGCGTTCGGAGTCGGCGAGCGACGGCGGCTGCACCTCGGAGATCACGTGGCCGCGGTGGTCGGTGACGCGGGCGATGAGGTAGGGGTTGACACGATAGCCGCCATTGGCGAAGACGGAGTAGCCGGTCATCATCTGCATCGGGGTTACCGAGCCCGCGCCCAGCGCCATGGTCAGATAGGGGGGCTGCTTGTCGGCGTCGAAGCCAAAGCGGGTGACCCAGCTCTGCGCGAACTTGGGCCCGACGGCCTGCAGGATGCGGATGGACACCAGGTTCTTGGAGCGGGCCAGGCCGGCGCGCATGGTCATCGGTCCGTCATAGCGTCCGTCGTAGTTCTTGGGCTCCCAGGGCTGTCCGCCGGTCACGCCCGCGCTGAAGAAGAGCGGGGCATCGTTGATGACGGTGGCCGGAGAGAAGCCTTTTTCCAGTGCGGCCGAATAGACGAAGGGCTTGAAGCTCGAGCCCGGCTGCCGCCATGCCTGGGTGACGTGGTTGAATTTGTTCTTGTCGAAGTCGAAGCCGCCGACCAGCGCCTTGATGGCTCCGGTGCGCGGATCGGACGCCACGAAGGCCCCTTCCACCTCGGGCAATTGCGTGATTTCCCACGATTGCTTGGGGGTCTGCACGATACGCACGATGGCGCCGCGCCGCAGCTTGATGTTGGGCGGCGCCTTGTCGCTGAGGCCGGACTGGACCGGCTTGAGGCCGTCGCCGGTGATGGTGATGGGCTCGCCGTTGGCGCGCGCCACGATCACTTTCCTGGGGGACGCCTCCAGCACCACGGCGGCCAGTACGTTGCCGTTGTCCGGGTGGTTGGCCAGCGCGTCGTCGATCGCGTCCTCGGCCTCGCCCGCTTCCGTTGGCAGCTCGACGAAGCGTTCCGGCCCGCGGTAGTGCTGGCGGCGCTCATAGTCCATGATGCCTTTGCGCAGCGCCAGGTAGGCAGCTTCCTGGTCGCCCGCATTGAGCGTGGTGTAGACGTTCAGGCCGCGCGTGTAGGCCTCGTTGCCGTATTGCGCGAAGATGATCTGGCGCACCATCTCGGCCACGTATTCCGCGTGGACGCGGGTGTCATCGTTTCCGGAACGCAGCTTCAGGTCTTCGCTCTTGGCCTGCGCCGCCTGCTCGGCCGTGATGAAGCCGTTTTCCTGCATGCGCTCGATGATGTAGAGCTGGCGCACACGCGCGCGCTTGGGGTTGCTGATCGGGTTGTACGCGGACGGGGCCTTGGGCAGCCCTGCGAGCATGGCGGCTTCCGCGATGGTGATGGATTTGAGCGGCTTGCCGAAATAGGTTTCGGCCGCGGCGGAAAACCCGTAGGCGCGATTTCCCAGATAGATCTGGTTCATGTAGATCTCGAGGATCTGATTCTTGGTCAGCAGGTGCTCGAGCTTGAATGTCAGCAGGATCTCGTAGATCTTCCGGGTGAAGGTTTTCTCCGAGGAAAGATAGACATTGCGCGCGACCTGCATGGTGATGGTCGATGCGCCCTGGCTCTTGACCTTGCCGAGGTTGGCAAGGGCGGCACGCGCCATGCCCTTGTAGTCCACGCCGCTGTGCTCGAAGAATCTGGAGTCCTCGATGGCCAGGACGGCGTTCTTCATGACATCCGGGATTTCATTGATGGGTGTCAGATTCCGGCGTTCTTCCCCGAATTCACCCAGCAATGCACCCTCCTGGGAATAAACCCTTAACGGAAGTTTTGGGCGATAGTCAGCCAGTTGGGAGATGTCCGGCAAGTTGGGATAGGCCATGGCCAACCCAATTGCCAGCACGATCGCTCCCGCCAACGCACCGGCTGCGGCAATCCCCACGATCCACGCGACGATGCGCAGGATCCATGAAAGCGCTGAGCGGTGGGGCTTGGGAGTATTTTTGGCGGGCGAAGGAGTTTCGGTTCGAGACATAGGCATCCACAGGATAGCCCGACATTATAAAAACTGCCATTTTGAGCAGCGTTACATCGTGTGCTGGAGAAAATTCCGGTGATGTTTATCCGGTTTGTGTCAGAGGTAACCGTCTGCTTTTGACAACGGGTAGATCACTATCACTGTCTAAAACTCTTTGCCAGCCAATTCCTTGCTGATAGCATTCCTATGAGATGTTAAGTTTTGTTGCGATATATGGGTAGGTTCTATGGGAGGCGGTCTTGATAGCAATGGGGTCTATTTTTGGTCGGCAGTCTGCCCCTTTGCTTGGGATAGACATTAGCTCGTCCAGTGTCAAGCTCGTGGAGTTGGGTCGTGACAAAGGGGGGAAGCTGGTTCTGGAGCGCTGCGCCATCGAGCAGATCGAGCGCGGCTGGATTACAGACGGAAACATTGAGAAATTCGACGAGGTGGCCGAGGCCATTCGCCGTCTCGTCAAGAAAAGCGGCACCAAGACCAAGCATGTCGCCCTGGCGCTGCCATCCTCGGCGGTCATCACCAAGCGGATCACTCTGCCTGGCGGCTTGAGCGAGCAGGAGATGGAGGTCCAGGTCGAGTCCGAGGCCAACCAGTACATTCCGTTTTCGCTCGATGAGGTGAGCCTGGACTTCTGCGTGATCGGGCCGAACAAATCCACGCCCGAGGACGTCGATGTGCTGATCGCCGCATCGCGCAAGGAAAAAGTCCAGGACCGCCAGGGGCTGGCGGAGGCCGCTGGCCTGAAGGCGGTGGTCGTGGACATCGAATCCAATGCTTCCCGCATGGCTGCGAGCCGGCTCGTCGAATCGTTGCCCAACAAGGGCAGGGACGCCGTCGTGGCGCTGTTCGAAATCGGCGCGATGACCACGAGCATGCAGGTGCTCCGCAACGACGAGGTGCTGTACGACCGTGACCAGGCATTCGGCGGCGCGCAGCTCACCCAGCTCATCGTCCGCCAGTATGGTTTCTCCCAGGAGGAGGCGGAATCCAAGAAGCGCAGCGGCGACCTGCCCGATGACTATCTGCCGGCGGTTCAGCGTCCTTTCGTGGACAGCCTGGCGCAGGAGGTCTCGCGCGCGCTGCAGTTCTTTTTCTCCAGCACGCCCTACAACCGCGTCGATCACATCATGCTTGCCGGCGGTTCCGCCCCGCTGGCGGGCCTGACGGAGGCAGTGACCAGAAGCACCGGCTTCGCGTGTTCCACCGTCAATCCTTTCGACGGCATGGAAATCGCCGGCTCGGTGCGCCTGAAGAAAATGGTGCGAGAGGCGCCGACCTATCTGACTTCATGCGGATTGGCGATGCGGAGGTTTCTGCAGTGATATTGATCAATCTGCTTCCCCATCGGGAAGCTGCGAAGAAGCGCCGGAAAGAAGCGTTTCAGGTCACCATGGTGTTGGCCGCCCTGCTTGGCGCGGCCATTGCAGGGAGTGTCTATTGGTGGTTCCAGAACCAGATCGAGGGCCAGCAGGCCCGCAACGCGTTCCTGCAGCGCGAGATCAAGGTGCTGGACGACCAGATCAAGGAAATCGCAACCATCGAAAGCGAGATCACGGCCTTGCGCGCGCGCCAGAAGGCCGTGGAAGACTTGCAGGCCGACCGCAATCTGCCCGTGTATCTGTTGACGGAGCTGGTGGCGCAGATGCCCGACGGCGTCTACATCACCAGCGTCAAGCAGACCAATCAACTGGTCGAGATGCAGGGCATGGCGCAGTCCAACGAGCGCGTCTCCGAGCTGCTGCGCAATCTCTCGAGCAATACCCCGTGGTTCACCAAGCCGGAGCTTCTGGAAATCGTGGCTGCGAACGCGACCATCGCGCCCAAGGATGTGCGCCGGGTCGCCTCGTTCAAGATCCGCTTTCGCCTGATGCGCGCATCAGACCTCAAGAAAGAGGCGGAGGACGCTGAGAAGGCGAGCAAGGCGGCCAAGGTGGAAAAGGCCAAGCAGCCGAAGGGGAAAGCGAATGGCTAGTAAACGCACCCCGAAGCTGGATTTCTCGCAGGTCCAGGACAAGCTGCAACGGCAGTTTTCCAATCTCGACCCCAAGGACCCGTCACTGTGGCCCATCCTGCCCAAGATTCTCTTGTGCCTGGTGATTGCCGCCGCAGTGGTGGGCATCGGCTGGTACATGTGGTTGCAGGATGCCGAGGACCAACTCCAGGCGGAGCAGGCCAGGGAACTGACGCTGCGCGATGACTACACCAAGAAGCTGACCAAGGCGATCAGCCTTGAGCAGTTGAAGAAGCAGCGCGAGCAGGTCCAGCAGTACGTGACGCAGCTCGAGAAGCAATTGCCGAGCAAGGCGGAGATGTCCGCGCTGCTGTCGGACATCAATCAGGCGGGATTGGGCCGCAGCCTGCAGTTCGAGACGTTCCGGCCGGGGCAGGTCGTGCTGAAGGACTATTACGCGGAGCTGCCCATCACCGTGCGCGTGACCGGCAAGTATCCGGACATGGGCGCGTTCGCCGCGGACATCGCCAACCTCTCGCGCATCGTGACGCTCAACAACCTGGCGATCAACCCGGTGAGCAAGGACGGCAGCGGGGTGCTGGCCATGGATGCGATCGCCAAGACGTTCCGCTATCTTGACCAGGATGAGATAGCCGAACAGAAGAAGGCCGCCGACGCTGCAAGGAAGAAGAAAAGATGAAGCAGCAAGCATCGTTGATATGGCTGGCATTGTGCGCGGCGCTGTTGTCCGGCTGCGCTTCGGATGACGAAAACGAGCTGCGCGGATGGATGGCGCAGCAGCGCACGACCATCAAGCCCAAGGTCACTCCGATCGAAGAGCCCAAGCAATTCGTGCCGGCCGACTATGCGGCCGACAGCACCGAGGACCCTTTTGCGTCGCTGCGCCTGACGCAGGCGCTCAAGCGCGACTCGAACAACGCCTCGGCCAATTCCGCGCTCATCACGCCGGAGCTGGCCAGGCGCAAGGAGCCGCTGGAGGCCTATCCGCTGGATGCCATCCGGATGGTGGGCAGCATGAACAAGAGCGGCGTGCCGATTGCGCTGGTCAAGGTCGACAAGCTGCTGTACCAGGTGCGCGTCGGCAATCACCTCGGTCCGAACTACGGCCTGGTGACCAGGATTTCCGAAACCAACGTTCATTTGAGAGAAATTGTCCAGGACCCGACCGGAGACTGGATTGAACGGCCGGCAACGCTCGATCTGCAGGAAGGCCCAGAGGGAAAGAAATGATCCGCAAGAAAAATAATCTCCGAGAGAAACTTTGGACCGCAGGCATTGCATTGTTTGCCTTGATGGGATCAACGCTTGCGCAGGCGGGCGGTGTCATCCGGTCCGTCTCCGGGTTCACGCAAAGCGGCTCGGAAGTCGTCCGCATCGATCTCTCCGAGCCGTTGGCGGAGATTCCGGCGGGATTTGTCGTCCAGACTCCCGCGCGAATCGCCCTGGATTTCGCGGGCGTCTCCAACGGCACGGGCAAGAACCTCATCGAGATCAACCAAGGCAATGTCAAGTCGGCCAATATCGCCCAGGGCGCGGAGCGCTCGCGGCTGGTGATCAACCTGAAGAAGGCGACGACTTATTCAACCGAGATCCAGGGCAACAGCCTGCTGGTGACCCTGGGGGCGGTGGGCGGCAACGCCTCGGTGCCCGCGCCGGTCGTCACCAAGTTTGCTGAAGACCAGAATCGTGACAACCTGCCGCTCAAGGACATCGACTTCCGCCGCGGGAGCGATGGCGCGGGGCGCGTCGTCGTGGGTCTGAGCAACAACCAGGTCGGCGTGGACATCAAGCAGCAGAACAAGTCGCTGATCGTCGAATTCATGCGCTCGTCGCTGCCCGAAGGCCTGCGCCGCCGGCTCGACGTGTCCGACTTCGGCACGCCGGTCCAGCTGATCAGCAGCAGCCAGGATGGCGAGCGCGTGCGGATGGTGATCGACTCCGTGGGCGACTGGACCCACAGCGCCTACCAAAGCGACAACCAGTTCGTGGTGGAGGTGCGCCAGAAGAAGGTGGATCTCAACAAGCTCTCGCAAGGCCCGGGCTACACGGGTGAGAAGCTGTCGCTGAATTTCCAGAACATCGAAGTGCGTTCGCTGCTCCAGGTGATTGCCGATTTCACCAACTTCAATATTGTGACGTCGGACACTGTCACCGGCGCGCTCACCCTGCGCCTGAAGGACGTTCCATGGGATCAGGCGCTGCAGATCATCATGGATGCCAAGGGCCTGGGCATGCGCAAGTCGGGTACCGTGCTCTGGATCGCCCCCAAGGATGAAATCGACGAGCGCACCAAGAGGGATTTCGAGGCCGCGCTGGCGATCCAGAAGCTGGAGCCGCTGAGGACGCAATCGTTCCAGCTGAACTATGCCAAGGCAGCGGACATGCTGACCCAGCTCACCAAGAACACCAGCGGCGGCTCCAGCGGCGGAGGGACGAACACCCGTTTCCTGACCTCGCGCGGCCATGCCATCGCGGAGCCTCGCACCAATCAGTTGTTCGTGACGGATACGCCCAGCAAGCTGGAGGAAGTCAGGCAGTTGCTGCTGAGCCTGGATGTGCCGGTCCGCCAGGTGCTCATCGAAGCGCGCATCGTCGAAGCGCGGGATACTTTCGGCCGATCCCTGGGCGTGCGCCTGGGCGGCGGCGACCTGCGCGCGGCCAATGGCGGCGACGGCGGCTACGGCATCGGCGGCGGGAACCGTCTGGCGCTGGGTTCGACCATGAACAATGCGAACGCCGCAGCCGGATTGACGGGATCGAGCTATGACTCCTCGAACTCCAGCAATTTCGTGAACCTGCCGGCCTCGCTGTCGAACGTCCAGGGCGTGGGCAGCTTCGCGCTCTCCATTTTCAACTCGGCCGCCAACCGCTTCCTGACGCTTGAGCTGTCGGCCATGGAGGCGGATGGCCAGGGCAAGATCGTCTCGAGCCCGCGCCTGATCACGGCGGACCAGACCAAGGCGCTGATCGAGCAAGGCACCGAGTATCCCTATACCGTGACGGCGCCCAATGGCGCGACGACCATTTCGTTCAAGAAAGCCGTCCTGAAGCTGGAGGTCACGCCTCAGATCACTCCCGAGGGAAACATCATTCTCGATCTGGATGTCAACAAGGACAGCCGCGGCGAGACCACGACCCAGGGTGTGGCCATCGACACGAAGCACGTGACGACGCAGGTGCTGGTTGAAAACGGCGGCACGGTGGTCATCGGCGGTATTTTCACCATGGAAGAAACGAGCCAGGAAAACAAGATCCCGTTCTTGGGCGACGTGCCGGTATTGGGCAATCTGTTCAAGAACCGTACACGTGAATCGACCAAGAACGAAGTGCTTGTGTTCATTACTCCCAAGGTGATCTCTGACCGCGGGCCAGTCCGTTAATTTGTAAGGTAGGAAAGATGAAGAAAATCTTGAAATTGTCGTCGCTGCTGGTCGCAGCGGCGTTGGCCGCGTGTGGCGGTGGTGGTGGCAGCGGGGGGACTTCTGCGCAGCAGTACAGCATTACGCTGCGAGCCGACAAGACCCAGTTGCCGATCAATATCGACCCCGCCAACAATGTCGCGGGCATCGGTGCCTATGCGCCCTATACCACCACGTTGTATGTGAACGCGGAAACCGGCGGCCAGCCTATTCCGGGCGGGGATGACATCTTCGGCTGCAACATGGTTGCGGGTCTGGATTCCGGCGCCCTCTATTACCTGGACGGCGAAACCGAAGGCGCGTTCCGCAGCATCACGCTGGGTTCGAACACCGGCGGAAATTCATTCCATTTCCATGCATCGAACACGGCCGGAACGGCACGCATCGAATGCTCGGTGACCGATCCGCGCGACCAGAAGATTTACAAGGCAAGCGTCGACATCACCGTCGGAGCCGCGACAGGCAAGCCGGCCTGGGTGATCGGGCAGGCGCAGGCGGGCACGAATCTGGGTACGAGCACCAATCTGGTGAACCTGCCCAACAGTGTTGCCGTGCAGGCGACGATCTATGACGACGCCAACCAGGCGATCCCCAACCCGACAGCGGCCAACCTGCAAGTCAGCGTGCTGCCCCTGAGCAGCTCCAGCACTGACGCCAGCATCGGCGCACAAGTGGTTTCCGGCTCGCAGAAGGGCAGCTCCGTGCAGGTGCAAAGCGTGGGCGGCACGGCGCAGTTCTCGCTGCAAAGCGGCCGCTATGAAGGCCCGATCCTGCTGCAGCTCGTGGCCGACCGTTCGGACAACAATGTCGCCAACGGCATCCAGGAGGCAATCACTTCGTATGTTGTCGTGAGCGCCTATGCGAATCTGGTTTCGTCCGATCCGCTTGCGCTGGTGACGGACAGCCCCGCGGCGGCCGTCAACGGAATGCCCTACAGCTACGTGCTGGAGGCTTCGGGCGGCAATGCGCCGTACACATGGGCAATCACCGGCCTGCCGACGGGACTGAAGCTCAACAGCAGCACGGGCCTGATTTCCGGCACGCCTGCGGTGAAGACGCCGGGCAGCTTCCAGGTGGTCATCAAGGTGACGGACAGCGCTGGCGCGTCGGTTCAGAAGAACACGACTTTCACGGTCAGCGGCGATGCCGTGGTGGATGCCCTGAACATCAATCTCAGCGGCTGCTCCGGCGACATCAACAATGTCTGCCTGATCCCCAATGCGACCATGGGCTCGATGTACCAGTACGCGTTCTCCGCTACCGGTGGCGACAGTTCGGTCCCGGTCGTCTGGACCTTCTCCGGACTGCCTGCATGGCTGTCGGGCAGCTCGAGCGGAAGCTATGGCTTTGTCAGCGGAACTCCGACGAGCACCACCACGGTTGATGCGGACAGCGGCACGGAAACCACCACGGGCGCCGCCTGCGGAGCCGTCGGCTTCCTGGTGACCGCGACGAGCGGCAGTGTCACTGCGACCAAGCGCGTCTCCTTTACGCTGAGCGCTGGATCCACCCAGAAGTGCCCATGAGGCAACGGCTGCGTACTGATTGAACGGCTGGTATTCCAGCCGGGCCAGCCAGCTGAAAAGCCCCGGAAATTTTCCGGGGCTTTTTTTACTTGGCAACGCTCCTGCGGCGCTTCCGTTCGATGCGGGTGGATGGCGATGTGCCATACACTCCCATCATGGAAGCAAGTCCACCCATCCCAGAAGCCTCTCATCCCATGGTCCCCGTTTCCGTCGAGATTCCGTTGCAGGAGCGCAGCTATTTCATCGATATTGGCAGCCAGCTCCTGGATGCCCTGGGCGCTCACCCCGCCTTGCCAAAAGGCACATCGGCATTGATCGTCAGCAATGAGACTGTGGCGCCGCTGTATGCGGACCGGTTATTGGCGGCGCTGAAGCACAAGTACGGCATCGTCCACATCGTGGTTCTCCCCGACGGCGAGGAGCACAAGAATTGGCAGACGCTGCAGAAGATCTTTGACGTGCTGCTCGAGAACGGGGCCGATCGCAAGACCGTGCTGTTTGCCCTGGGCGGGGGCGTGATCGGCGACATGACCGGTTTTGCCGCCGCGAGCTATATGCGCGGCGTGCCGTTCGTGCAGGTGCCCACGACCCTGCTCGCGCAGGTGGACTCTTCCGTCGGCGGCAAGACGGCGATCAACCATCCGCTGGGCAAGAACATGATCGGCGCCTTCTACCAGCCGCAACTGGTGGTGTGCGATCTGGACACACTGGATACCTTGCCGCAGCGCGAGCTTGCCGCGGGCATCGGGGAAATCATCAAGTACGGCCCGATCTACGACATGGAGTTCTTCTCCTGGCTCGAGACGAACATGGACGCGCTGCTCAGGCGAGATCGCGCGGCGCTGGCCCACGCGGTCAAGCGCAGCTGCGAGATCAAGGCCTGGGTGGTGGGGCAGGACGAGCGCGAGGCCGGCCTGCGCGCGATCCTCAATTTCGGCCACACCTTCGGCCATGCGATCGAAGCGGGCATGGGCTACGGCACCTGGCTGCATGGCGAGGGCGTGGCTGCCGGCATGGTGATGGCGGGCGAGTTGTCCAGGCGGCTCGGCATGGTGGATGCCGCCTTCGTCGAACGCCTGCGCGCGCTGATCGTGCGAGCTGGCCTGCCGGTGCGCGGCCCGCGCATTGACGAGGCGGACAATGCCGGCCGCTATCTGCAGCTCATGCGCGTCGACAAAAAGTCCGAGGCCGGCGAGATCCGTTTCGTGCTGATCGACGGGCCCGGCAAGGCGGTCGTGAAGCCGGCGCCGGACGCCCTGGTGCGCGAGGTGATCGACGCCTGCTGCGCCTGAGGCCGCGAAGCGCGCGGGCTCAGGCCATCAAGCTGGCATTGAATGGATTCCAACGGCATCGAGAAGGAGCCAAGAGCGTTGCATCAACCCCATGTGTTTCTCGCTGCCCATGCCTGTCACCCGGCCCAGAGCAGGGGACGGCGGCATACGCAGGCTCCCGCGCCCACGCGATCGGAGTTTCAGCGCGATCGAGACCGGATCGTCCACTCCACCGCATTCCGCCGGCTTGTCTATAAAACGCAGGTCTTTCTGAATCATGAGGGCGACCTGTTCCGCACGCGCCTCACACACTCGCTGGAGGTGGCGCAACTGGGCCGTTCGATCGCCCGGTCGCTTCAACTGAACGAAGACCTGGTCGAAGCCGTCTGCCTTGCGCACGACCTGGGGCATACGCCTTTCGGGCATGCGGGGCAGGATGCGCTCAACGAGTGCATGAGGGATTACGGCGGTTTCGAGCACAACCTGCAGAGCCTGCGGGTGGTGGACACGCTGGAGGAGCGCTATCCGGATTACGACGGATTGAATCTCACCTTTGAAACGCGCGAGGGCATTCTCAAGCATTGCTCGCGCCGCAATGCGCAGTTGATGGAGCGGCGCGAGCCCGGCGATGTCGGTGAGCGCTTCCTGCGCGGCTGGCAGCCGAGCCTGGAGGCGCAGCTGTGCAATCTGGCCGACGAGATCGCCTACAACGCGCATGACATCGATGATGGCGTGCGCTCGGGCCTCATAGGCATGGAGCAGCTGTGCGACGTGCCCTTGTTCGAGCGCTACCGGCAGCAGGCGCTCAAGGAATTTCCGCATCTGCGCCCGCAACAGGAACAGCGGCGGCTGCTCAATGAAACCATACGCCGCATGCTCAGCGACCAGGTCTATGACGTGATCGCGGCCACCTCGCAGGCCATTGCCGAGCATGCGCCGCGCAGCGTGGAGGACGTGCGCAGGTCCCCGGCCATGGTGGCCTTTTCTTGCGGGATGAGCGCGCAGTCGCTCGAGCTCAAGCAGTTTCTCTTTCGCGAGCTGTACCGGCATGAGCGGGTCATGCATACCATGGCGCTTGCCCAGCAGGTGGTGCGCGAGTTGTTCCGGCTGTATTTCGAGGCTCCTGGCGAGATGCCGCCCGCCCAGGCCGCGCTGGCGATGGCTGGCGACGAGATGAAGCGCGCGCGCGTGGTGTCGGACTTCATCGCCGGCATGACCGACCGTTATGCCGCGCGGGAGCACGAACGCTTGACGGGCCGGCGCCTGCTCGGCGATTGACGGCTCGCGGGCCGCGGCATGGTCGAGAGACCACGGATGGCGGCGCGAAAAGGGCGCGGGCCT
>NZ_JBEBOW010000007.1:0-52770 GCF_040396215.1 Diaphorobacter ruginosibacter
CGCAAAGCCGCTGTCGCGGCGCGAGGAGATCGTGAACACGTTCTGAGCGGAAATGGTTTCAGGTGTCCGCAGCGCCGGTGACCGGCGTTGTGAGATCTGTGAGATCACCCGAGCTTCGTGTGCCGCTCAGTCAGCCAAAGCGAAGGCGTCCATGCTGATATCTTGCCCGGATGTTTCAGGCGCGGTCTTCGCCAGCGTGACGCCTTCCCAGGCGCCGTCGTTGACCAGTTGCCGCACGACCATCTTGAGCTCGTTGCAGACGAGCGCGGCGCACGATGAGAGCTTTTCGGCCGGTAACGAATAAAGATAGTTGCCTCGGCTCATCTTCGCATCGGAAATCCGCAGGCAGCGCCATTGCGAGGCCGATCCGCCCAACGCATGGACGGCCGCGCGCGGCTTGATGGTCGCGCCCATGCCCGTGCCCACGCATTGCATCAGCAGCGGCAGCGAATCGATTTCGGCGACGGGGTCCATCGTCAGGTTCATTCGTTCGAACTCGAGCGTGATGCGGCGCCGCAGCCCGTGCCCGGGGCTGGGAAGAATCAGGGGCAACTGCGCCACCTCGGACAGGGTGAGCGAGTCCTGGCCTGAACTCACCAGCGCGCTGTCCCGAGGCAGTATGACGAAAAGCTCTTCGTCCAGTATCTCTTCCACGTTCAGCTCGGCCGCCGCATTGCCCCGGAACAGGATGGCGAGGTCCAGTTGGCCTATGCGCGTCATGTGTTCCAGATGGCCGCTCAATCCTTCGACGATATTGAGTATCACCCCGGGGTATTTTGCGCGAAAGTGCTGCATCAGTGGCATGCCGAGCTGGCAGATGGTCGTCGGGGCGAGCCCGATGGCCACGCGGCCGCTGACGAACGAGCTTTCATGCCGAGCCACCGCGATGGCCTGGTCCAGTTGGCGCAGCATGAACTTCGCGTGGTGATACAACGCTTCGCCGTTTTCCGTGGGAGTGACGCCGCGTGAGCTGCGCACCAGCAATTGGCGACCCACTTCGTCTTCAAGGCGCGCCATCTGCTGACTGAGCGCGGGCTGCGCGATATAGAGCTGGCGAGAAGCCTTCGCAAGGCTTCCGCTTTCCACGATCTGAACAAAGTATCTGAGTTGGCGCATGTCCATGGTGATCGTCTCCGTGTACTTATTGAGGGCAGGTGGAAGCCGTGGCCTCTGAAACAGTCCTGTGCAGCTCATCGGCAGCGCTCGGGTTCGCGGCGTGCAGTCCGGCGATATGGCCGAACACCAGGGCGGGTCCCAGCGTGATGCCCGGCCCGGGGTAGGCTCCATTCATGATGGAGTGCATGTCGTTTCCGCACGCATACAACCCCGGTATGACGGAGCCGTCCTGCCGCAACGCCTGAGCATACTCGTTGGTCATGATGCCCGCGGACATTCCCAGGTCCGCGGGAGTGACGCAGACGGCATAGAACGGCGCCGACTCGATGGGAGCGACGCAGGGGTTGGGCGCGTGGTCACCGTCTCCGAGGTGGCGCTGGTACACGTTGGCGCCACGGCTGAATTCCGGGTCTTCTCCATTTCGGGCCGCGTTATTGAATTGTTCGATGGTACCGAGCAGGTTGCCGGCATCAACGCCGATCTGCGATGCCAGTTCCTGCAGACTGGATGCCTTTTTCAGATAGCCCTCGGCCACGTCCCGTTGCGTCGTCAAGGAAAACGGCCTCACGCGCCCCAGTCCGTATTTCCACAGAAATCGGCTGTCGCATATGAGCCATGCCGGTATGGCGGCTTCCGCATGGCGTAGTTGGGCTCTCACGAACTCGTGATAGGAGACGGCTTCGTTCACGAATCGCCTGCCGTTGCTTCCCACGGCGATGAGACCCGGCTTCGCCCGGTCCGTGACGGTGTGGGGGAACAGGGCGAGGGTGCCGTCGCTGCGTTTCCACGTCGATGCGGGGACCCAGAAGGCCATCGCGTCGTCCACTCCGCCCGATGGGGGGCTGAGGGCGGCGCTCGCCCGGCTTGCGAGACGTGCGCCGCGAAGCGGCGATTGCGCATTGACCGTCGCGGAAAGAGAGCCCGCGGCCTGTGGAACATAACGGGAGCGCAACTGTTCGTCGTGCGACAGGCCACCGGTGGCCAGGATCACTGCATTGCGCGCGCCTGCCTTGCGGCGCTGGCCGTTCAGCGAGAACTCGACTCCATCGACGCGATCGGCATCGCGCGTGAGCCTCAGGACCTGGGCCGATGTCACGATGTCGACGCCCAGATCGCGCGCGGACTTGAAGAGCCTCGCCGCGAGGGCGTTGCCGAGTACCAGCGTGGTGCCTCTGTGCGCGCGAAGACGCTGGAGAAGGAAACGGCCCACCAGCTTCATCACATGCCACGCGGCGCCGGGAGAGCGGGCGAATCGGCGAAGCCTGGGTATGTCCTCGCGGCTGATCATCATGCCGCCAAACAGCAGGAACTCGGGCAATGGATCCCGCAACAGCCTGAAATCCTTGCCCAGTTCGAGTCCGTCGAATACAACCGGCTCCAGAACCCGGGCTCCTTCCTTTGCGCCTTGCAGATCCGGGTAGTAGTCAGGATAGCGCTTGACGGGCTGGAGCTTGACGCTGGTTCTGGCTTCCAGGTAGCGAAGCACTGCATCGCAACTCTTCAGGAAGATGTCCATCTTGCGGTCATTCATCGCCCCGGGGACGGTTTGTTCGAGATAGCGGCGCGCGTCGGCCTCGCTATCCGCGATGGCCGCTTCCTGCATTTTGTGGTTTGCGGGAAGCCAGACCATGCCCCCTGAAATGGCTGTCGTTCCGCCCACGCGGTCCGTGGCCTCCAGGAGCAATACCCTTTTGCCTTCAAGGCTCGCCGTCACCGCGGCAGTCAGGCCGGCGGCTCCGGAGCCGACCACGACGACATCGTATGTTTCTTCGATCATTGTGATTGAAGTGTAGATACGTGTTGCCGGGCCGGGGACTACTGATTTCCGATAGCAGGGATCGCCTGCGGTTATCGCTGCGGCGGGAGGGGGTGGCAGGCCTTGGCGGCGGGTTCATGACGGTTGCCGCAAGCAAGGATTGGTTCGCGTAGGGTAACGTATGGTGCCGGCCATGGGATGGCGGTACTGAAATACATCGACCAAATGACGAACCAACATATCAATGGCCCCGCTGCCGGGACCCCATCGTCTTCCCTGCTGCCGGCCAAGGCGCAGAGCGGCAATATCTGGAGGCTGTCCATTGCCCAGGCGCTGGCGGGCGCGAACTCGGTCGTCGTCTATGCGACCGGAGCCATCGTCGGCGACATGCTGGCTCCGGCGCCGGTGCTCGCGACCTTGCCGATCTCCATCTTCGTTGTGGGCATGGCCGCGTGCATTCTGCCGGTGGGCGCCATCACGCGGCGGCATGGACGCCGCGCTGCCTTTCTGAGCGGCACGGGCGCGGGCGTGCTCGCGGGGCTGCTGGCCACGCTTGCGGTCGTGCTCGGCTGGTTCTGGCTGTTCTGCCTGGCGACTTTCTTTGGCGGCAGCTATGCGGCCGTGGTGCTGTCTTTCCGATTCGCGGCGGCCGATGGCGTGGAGCCTGCGCGGCGGGCGCGGGCGCTGTCGCTGGTCATGGCCGGAGGCGTTGCCGCCGGCGTGGTCGGCCCGCAATTGGTGACGTGGACGATGGATCTGTGGCCGCCGCACATGTTTGCCGCGACCTTCCTGGTCCAGGCCATGGTGGCCCTGGCGTCGGCCTTCATCCTGTGGGGTGTGAATCTGCCCATGCCGACGGCGCAGGAGATCGCCGGTGGGCGGCCGCTGCCGCAGATCGCGCGCCAGCCGCGCTTTGTCGCCGCGGCCATCAGCGGGGCTGTGTCCTACATGCTGATGAATTTCCTGATGACCGCCGCGCCGCTGGCCATGCATCTGTGCGGGCATTCGCAGGCCTCATCCAATCTGGGCCTGCAATGGCACGTGATTTCCATGTACGCGCCGAGCTTCTTCACGGGCAGCCTGATCGCGCGGTTCGGCGCCGGGCGCATGGCGGCCGTGGGCCTGGCGCTGATCGGCCTGTCCGCCGCCATCGGGCTGGGCGGCATCGACGTGGCGCATTTCTGGGCCACGCTGGTCCTGCTCGGGCTGGGATGGAATTTCGGCTTCCTGGGCGCATCGGCGCTGGTGCTGGAATGCCACAGGCCCGAGGAGAAGGCGAGGGTGCAGTCGCTCAACGACTTCATCGTGTTCGGCCTGATGGCCATTGGCTCGTTTGCCTCGGGCGGCCTGCTGTCCGCCTATGGCTGGAGCACGGTGCTGGGCGTGTCCTTCATCCCGCTGGCGCTGGCGGCCGTGGCGCTGGCGCTGGCCATGAGGAGAAGCGCGGCATCCGGCCTGGAGCGATGATGCGGCATCCGTGATGCCGGCTGCGCGGTCGCGCCGCACCTGTTCCGGGCGGCCTGCCGGGATGGTGAAAACGCGCAGTTCATATTGTGATCAAACCGCGAAATAGCCGTTCCCCGGATTTCTCACGAAACCCATACTTGCCTCCGCTCGCAACAACATTAAATGGAGACAACGATGCGTTCAATGAGAAGGAAGCTCTGCGCGGCTTTTGTTCCGGCATTGGTTTCGGGTATGGCGTTTTTCGGCGTGCCGGCCATGGCGCAGTCCGTGGTCAAGATGGGGTGCGTTCTGCCGTTGACCGGCGGATCGGCCGCTGTCGGCAATCAGACGCGTGCCGGTGTGCTGGCGGCGGTGGATATCGTCAACAAGAATGGGGGAATCAAGGGCCTGGGCGGCGCCAGGCTCGAAGCGGTTTTCGGGGATTCCCAGTCCAAGGCGGACGTGGGCGTCACCGAGACGGAGCGCCTGATCCAGCGCGAGAACGTGGCGGTGCTTTGCGGCGCGTTCAACAGCGCGGTGACGTTCCCGTCCACCGAAGTGGCCGAGCGCAACAAGACGCCCTGGGTGGCCGTGGGGGCGGTCAAGGACGAGATCACCGAGCGCAATTTCAAGTACACCTTCCGCATCAACAACAAGGCGATCTACGATGCTCGCGAGCAACTGGATGCGATTGCTCTGCTTGCCAAGGAAAGCGGCAAGAACGTCAAGCGGCTGGCCCTGTTCTACGAGGGTGGCGACTGGGGCCGCTCACACGCGGCCAACATCCGCAAACTCGTTGCGGAGCGCGGCTTCGAGATCGTGCTGGATGAGCCGGCTCCGCCGAACCAGGTGGACTTCACCTCGCAATTGCTCAAGATCCGCTCGTCCAGGCCGGATGCGCTGATCCTCGCGCTCTATACGCCAGACCAGTTGCTGTTCACGCGCCAGTTGGCCGAGCAGCGCCTGGACCTGCCTTTTGGCGTGCACTCCGCTGGCGGCGGCACCGAGGATCCGAGTTTCTACAAGGTGATAGATCCCAAGTCGGTGGCGTACTACTTCGTCCAGGAAGACTGGCAAGTGGACATGCTGGACGTCAACAAGGATCCGGTACTGCACGACATCGACAAGCGCACTCGTGACATGCTGGGCTATGGCATGAGCGCATACGTGGCGCAAGGGGTGTCGGCCGTGTACGTGATCGCCGATGCGCTCGAGCGCGCGAAGAGCGCGGACCGCCAGAAGCTGCGTGATGCGCTGGCGGCGACAGACATCACTTCGGGGCCCGCGCTGTTCACTGGATACCAGCGCATCAAGTTTGACGAGAACGGCCAGAACACCTTTGCTCACGGCGTCATCTCGGAAAACCTCGGCGGCAAGCGCCAGACGGTCTGGCCCCTGGAAAACCGGGCGTCGGGCACCACGCCGGTATGGCCCGTGCCTGCATGGTCGCAGCGCAAGTGATCCACCCATCCATCTGAGTCAGGCCGCAAGGCGCGCTATCCGATGGCCATGCCATCGGGCTGGCGCAGCCTTGCCCAAATGAAAGCGGGAGCACGATCCATGGATTGGTATGTTTTGACTTTCTCCGCCATCAACGGCATTCTTGTCGGCGCCATGCTGGGAGGCATTGCGCTGGGACTGAGCATCATCTTCGGTGTGCTGCGCATCGTGAATTTCGCGCACGGATCGTTCCTGATGCTGGCCATGTACACGGCCTACTGGATGCAGCAGAAGGCTGGCTGGGGGCCCTATTGGAGCATCGTGATCGCGGCGCCCCTGATGTTCTTTCTTGGATATCTGGTGCAGGCGGTCATCATCGCGCCGCTGATCCGCCGCGAGAAGGCGCTGGTGGTGGAGCCCATCAGCGCACTGCTGCTGACAGCCGGGGTGTACATCGTGATCGACAACCTGGCGCTGATGGCGTTCGGCCCGAACGTCCGGTCCATCACGCCCTTGGTGGGCAGCACCACTGTCATGCTGGGCGATTTCCCGATCAACGTCTTCCGCCTGATCGCCGCCATCGTGGCGCTCGGCCTCGCGGGCGCGCTGTCGGCATGGCTGGCCTGTAGCGAGATGGGACGCTCGATCAGGGCAACCGCCCAGAACCGCGATGCGGCGGCCATGTCCGGGATCGACGTGGGCTTCATCTACAACGTGACGTTCGGGCTTGGCTGCGCCCTGGTGGGCGTCATGGGCTGCCTGGTGGCGTCGTTCATTCCCATCACGCCCAGCGTCGGTCTTTCGTTCGGCATCAAGAGCTTCATCGTCGTGGTGCTGGGCGGTATCGGAAGCATTGCCGGTTCGCTGGTCGGCGGGATCGTCATCGGCCTGTTCGAGTCCGTCGCCTCGCAGTTTGTCGCGACGCCAACGGCTGCCATCTTCTCGCTGGGCCTGTTCATTCTGATTCTGCTGGTCCGGCCCCAGGGCCTCATGGGCCGCAAGTGAGGTTTTCCACATGAATAGTTCAACTCTTGACGCAACCGGGCGAGGGCGGGCGGCAGCGTCCGCGCGCGCCGGATCGACAGGGCGTGCGGGAATGCTGGGCGCAAGCGCCGTGCTCCTGCTTGCTGGATTGCTGCTCCCGCTGGTGGTGCATGACGAGTTCTACCTGCACAGCCTGATCATGGTGCTCTACTTCGCATATCTGGCGAGCGCCTGGAATCTGATGTGCGGCTACGTCGGCCAGATCTCGTTTGGACATTCGGTGTTCAGCGGCGTGGGCGGTTATTGTTCGGTGCTGCTCTTGACCGGCATGGGCATGTCTCCATGGCTTGGGATGCTGGTGGGCGGCGTGGCCGCGGCCATCCTGGCGGTCGCCATCGGCTTTCCAACCATGCGCTTGCGCGGACCGTACTTTGCGCTCACCACCATCGCCGTGGCGGAAATCGTGCGCATCTGGGTCGAGAACACCGATACGGTATTCGGCATATCCATCAAGGGGGCGGAAGGACTTTCCGTGCCGCTGGTGGGCACGAGCTGGGCGCTGTTTCAGTTCGACAGCAAAGTGCCTTACTACTACATCATCCTCGGGATGCTGGCTCTGGTGATGCTCATCACCGCCCTCATGGAGCGCAGCCGCCTGGGCGTCTGCCTCAAGGCGATCCGGGGCGACCGGGATGCGGCGGAGTCGCTGGGCATCAATCCGACCCGGTACACGCTGATGGCCTATGCGATCAGCGCGTTCATGACGGCGCTGGGAGGCAGCTTCTACGCGCAGTTCATCCGCTTCATCAATCCCGAACGCAACATGGGCGTCGAGCTGTCCATCGACATGGCGCTGATGGCCATCATCGGCGGACAAGGAACGGTGTTCGGCCCGCTGGTGGGCGCGGCATTCCTGGCTCCGGTGGCGGAACTGGCGCGCACCTGGTTCGGGGGGCAGTTGCCGGGCCTGCACCTCGTGCTGTACGGGATGGTTCTGATCCTGGCCGTGCTGTATCTGCCAAAGGGTTTGCTGGATCCGATTCAGCGCCTGGGCCGCGGAATTCTCGCAAGGAGCAAGGCATGAGCGAGACCCTGCTGAAAGTGGAGCGGATCGCCAAGCGGTACGGCGGCGTACAGGCCGTCAAGGACTTGTCCTTCTCCTTGAGGAAGGGCGAGATCCTGGGCCTGCTCGGACCCAACGGAGCGGGCAAGACCACCGCGTTCAACATGATTGCCGGCTTCGTCAATGCCGACCAGGGGCAGATTCTGCTGGACGGCAGGGACATCACCCGCATGCGTCCCTGGAACGTCTGCAGGGCAGGTATTGGAAGAACGTTCCAGCTGTCCAAGCCGTTTGGCGGCATGACGACGCGCGAGAACCTGCTGGTGGGCGGTCTCGTGAAGAGCAACGATCGTGAGAGCAGTCTCGCGAAGGCGGACGAGCTCATCGATTTCCTGGGCCTGGGGCATGTGGCCGACGCCGATGCCGACAACCTCACGGCGTTCGAGCGCCGCAAGGTGGAGCTGGGGCGCGCGCTGTCCACCGATCCCCAGTTGCTGCTGATGGACGAGGTCGTGGCGGGCGCGACGCCGCAGGAGGCCATGGACATGGTGGAGCTGGTGAAGAAAGTGCACCAGCGGGGCGTGACCGTGCTGATCATCGAGCATGTGATGAAAGTGATCATGGGGCTGTCGCATCGCGTCATCGTCATGCATCACGGTGAGCTGATCGCCGATGGCGAACCTTCCGCCGTCGTCAGGCAGCCTGATGTGCTCAAGGCCTATTTTGGGGAGGACTATGTCGATGCTGGCGCTTGAAGTACGCAACCTGACCGTGGGCTACGGGGACGTCTCCGTTCTGCGCGGACTGGATCTCACCGTCGAGGCCGGGCAGATGGTGGCGCTGATCGGCGCCAATGGCGCGGGCAAGACCACGTTGCTGCGCACCATCTCCGGCATGCTCAGGCCGAGCGGCGGGAGCATCACCCTGAAAGGGGTGCCGCTGCAGGGGCTGAAGCCGCATGAAGTGGTGCACGCGGGATTTTCGCAATCGCCCGAAGGCAAGCAGTTGTTCGGCGGCATGTCGATCCGCGAGAACCTGCTGGTGGGCGCGCACAACCCCAGGGCGCGCGCGCTTCGGGAACAGACGCTCAGGGAAGTGTTTGCCCTGTTTCCGATTCTGGAGGAACGCCAGAGGCTTGCGGCGTCCACGCTCTCGGGCGGACAGCAGCAGATGGTGGCCGTGGGGCGTGCGCTGATGGCCAAGCCCGCCGTGCTCGCGCTCGATGAGCCTTCCCTGGGACTTGCGCCGATCATGGTCGATCGCCTGTTCGAGTCCATCAAGAAGATCCGGGACCTTGGCGTGACGGTCCTGGTGATCGAGCAGAACGTATTCAAGGTGCTGCAGATGGCGGACTACGGATACGTGCTGGAGAACGGTTCCATATCGCTCAAGGGAGGCGGCGCCGAGCTGCTGGCCAATGAGCATTTGCGCAGCACCTACCTGGGTATGTAAGGAGACCAACCATCATGAATGTTCAAGTGAATGCGGAGCGTGCGCGGGTACGGACGCCCGCGCAGTTGAAGGCCGTGGCCCTCGATCTGCGGCGCAAGATGATCAGGCAGGCCAGAGGCAAGGGGCAGGGCTATCTGGGGCAGGGCCTGGGTATCGCCGATTTCCTGGCGGCGATGTATTTCCATGAATTCGACGGTAACGACCTGGATTTCTCACGCCATGACAGGAGGCGGTTCTATCTCTCGACGGGCCACTACTCCATCGCCATGTGGGCGGTGCTGGCAGAGCTGGGCATAGTCGATGCGGACCAGCTCGACAGTTATGGCGCGGACGGCAGCCCGCTGGAGATGAGCACCATGGAGGGCCATGTTCCGGGCGTGGAGATGACGGGTGGATCGCTTGGCCACGGATTGGGGATCGCCACCGGCGCGGCGCTTGGCTATCGCCAGGATGGGCGCCGATCGATGATTCATGTGGAGGTCTCCGATGGCGAGCTGCAGGAAGGCTCCACCTGGGAGGCCGCGAATACCGCCGCCAGCTTCAGGCTCGACAACCTGGTCTGCTGGATCGACTGCAACGGCATTCAGGCGGATGGACCGATGGTGGTCAACATCGAACCCGTGGCTGCGCGCTTTGCGGCGTTTGGCTGGCTTGTGCGTGAAATCGATGGCAATGATCCACAGCAGTTGCTGGACACCTTTGCCTGGGCGCGAAAGCAAGAGGGGCGGCCCAAGGCCGTCGTCATGCGCACGACGCCCGGGCGGGGCGTGAAAAGAATCGAACAGCGCGACCGGGCGCATTTCGTTCGCATCGATGCGGATGAATGGGATCTTGTCGCTCGTGAACTGGAGGCTGAAAATGTCTGAAGTGAAATCCCGCACGCTGGCGATGGGCGAGTCCGAGGCGGTGGTCGGACGCGAAGCGGTTTTCGCGCCATTCTCGATAGGCACCATGAAGGCCGCCGGCTCGCACGACGAGCTGGTCGTGCTCACGGCGGATCTTGGCAAGTACACGGACATCTCGGACTTCAGGCACAGGTATCCGGACCGCTTCTTCAACGTAGGCATGGCCGAGCAGGCGCTGGTCATGGCGGCGGCCGGCCTGTCCAAGGTCGGCAAGGTGGCGTACTGCACGACCTATGGCACGTTCGCCACGCGGCGCGCCTACGACTTTCTTGCCATTGCGTGCGCGCACAGCGAGGAGAACGTCAAGATGTTCGCCGGCAATCCCGGGCTGATGAGCGGATACGGCGGGACGCACCAGGCCAACGAGGATCTGGCGCTGATGCGCTCCATCCCGAACATGACGGTGCTCGATCCTTGCGATGCGACCGAGATGGAGCAGATCGCCGCGATGGCCGTGGACATCCCGGGGACGGTGTATTGCCGCCTGCTACGGGCCAACGTTCCCGTGGTGTTCGATGCCGGAACGCACAAGGTGCGGGTGGGCAAGGGACACGTCATCGGCGACGGAGCGGACATCGGTTTCGTATCGACCGGCTCCATGACCGAACGGGTGCTGGATGCCCGCGAAGCCCTGGCGAAGAGGGGGATTCGCAGCAGCGTGTTTCACACGGCGAGCATCAAGCCGTTCGATTCGGCGGGGCTGCTGGACTTCGCGGCGTCCGTCAAGCGGCTTGTGGTTTGTGAAAACCATGTGGCCAGCGGCGGGCTGTCGACCCTGGTGATCGAAGCCATGTTCGATGCCGCGATGCATCGTCCGTTGCTCAAGATCGCCATTCCCGACCAGTTCACGGAGTGCGGCTCTCATGCCTATCTGCTGAACAAGTACGGCTTGAGCACGGACCGGATCATCGAACGAGTGGAGCATTGGCTGCGATGAACACGGACGTGAACATGGCGCGGGTGCGCGCCTATGGGTCGGCGCACCGCTATTTCCAGGGGCCGGGAGCGCTGGGCCTGGTGGGCGGGATGTGTGCGTCCCTTGGCGCGCAGCCTGTGCTCGTCGCCGACGCGACGGTCGCGCAACTGGTATGGGAGCCGCTGCGAAGCGGATGCGCCGGCCATGGGCTGCAGCTCGAATGGGTGGAATCCAGCGGCGATGTGACGCGCGCCCTGGTGCGCAGCCTGGTCGAGACGGCTACCGCCTCGGGCGGAAAACCCGATGTGGTGATCGCGGCTGGCGGCGGCAAGGGCGTGGATACCGGAAAGGCTGTCTCCAGGGAGTTGAGCGCGCGCCTGGTGGTGCTGCCCACTTCCGCCTCCAACGATGGGCCTTGCAGCGAGTCGTTCGTCTATTACAACGAACGTCACGAGATGGAGTCCGTTGAGCATTTGCCCCGCAACCCCGATGCGGTCATCGTCGACACGCAGGTGTTGATCAAGGCACCGAGGGCGCTGCTGGTCTCGGGAATCGGCGATGCCTTGTGCAAGCTGTACGAAGGCCAGCAGGCGCGCGCGGCCAAGGGGCTGAATCTGTTTGGCGGGCGCGGCACGGTGGCTGCCCAACAGTTGTCCCTGGCCTGCGAGCGCGTGATCCGGGAGCATGCGGCAGCCGGATTGCGGGCCCTGGATGCGGGCGTTCCAGACGCCGCATTCGAGAATCTCACGGAAGGGCTGGTGCTGCTGGCGGGGCTGGCGTTCGAGAACAGCGGCCTGTCGATTGCCCATTCCATGACGCGCG
This sequence comes from Diaphorobacter ruginosibacter, assembly GCF_040396215.1. GTDB lineage: Bacteria > Pseudomonadota > Gammaproteobacteria > Burkholderiales > Burkholderiaceae_C > Diaphorobacter_A > Diaphorobacter_A ruginosibacter_A. The sequence goes on from NZ_JBEBOW010000007.1 coordinate 11,901, forward strand.
GGCTCACCCTCGTGCCGCGGATCGCCTCGCAACTGCATGGACAGCAGGTGGGCTATGGCCTGCTGGTCCAGTTCGCGCTGGAGCGGCGCGATGCGGATTTCATGGCGGAGCAGTTGCGCTTTCATCGCAGCGTCGGCCTGGCGACCTCGCTGCGCGAGCTGGGAGGCGCCGAGCCCGATGGCGCAGTCATCCGGCGCATCGCGCAGGGCGCGATGACCGCGCCTCATCTCCAGCATTTCGACAGGCCGCTTGGCGTGGCGGACTTCGAAGAAGCGATGGCCGCCGTGGAAGCCTTTTCTCGAGCACATAAGGGATGAATCACAACATGGAAAACCAAACTTCTCCTTTGGCCATCATCACGGGTGGCGGTACGGGCCTTGGCCTGGCCGCGGGCCTGGAGCTGCGCCAGCGGGGCTGGCGCGTGCTGGCCCTGGGCCTGGACACGGAGCCCGAGCTGGAAGGCTCGGGCATCGAGTTCCAGAAGGCGGACGTCACCGACGCGGCCCTGTTCGAGGCGCTGGCCGAGCGCCATCCGCGCGTGGACATGCTCGTCAATGCGGCGGGAATCATCCTGCACGATGAGCGCGAGTTCGGCATGGACGGATTCAGAAAGGTCATCGACGTCAATCTTCACGGCACGCAGCTCGCCTGCCTGTCGCTGCGGGCTTCCCTGGCGCGGGCAGGGGGCAGCATCGTGAACTACGCGTCCATGTGGAGCTATTTCGGATCGGGCCGCAATCCCGCCTATTCCGCGAGCAAGGGGGCAGTGGTCTCGCTCACGCGCTCCTTGGCCGTGGCCTTTGCCGTGGACGGCGTGCGGGTCAATGCCGTCGCTCCGGGGTGGATCGAGACGCGGATGTCGACCCGGGCGTTCTCGGACCCGCAGCGCGCCACGCCGATCCTCAACCGCATCCCGGCCGCGCGCTGGGGCAGGCCCGCCGAGGTCGCCAAGGCCGTGGCCTTTCTCGGCTCCGCGGATGCGGGCTACATCACCGGCGTGGTTCTTCCCGTCGATGGCGGATACAGCATCGCCTGAGCCGTGGTTGCACTATGAGCGAACTCAATCAATTCAACGCACTGCACGGGATATCCATACCGCAGCTGCTGGCCCGCCGCGCGGCGGAGCATCCGTTCCGGCTGGCGCTGTCCGCGAGGAGCCATCGGGGCTTTCGTGACCGCCTCAGCTATGCGCAGCTCGCCAGCCGCATGGATGCGGTGGCGCGCGGCCTTGCGCAAAAAGGGCTGGAGGCGGGCGAGCGTGTCGCGCTGTTCCTGAACAACGACGCCGTACGCGAGGGAGTGCTGACCGCGCTGGGCTGCTGGCGGCTGGGCGCGATCGTTTCGCCGATCAATGTCCGTGGCTCGGATGATGAGCTGGTGTATGCGTTGGACCTGGTGGAGCCCAGGTTCATCGTCTGCACGCGAAATGACGTGGCGCGCGTGGCGCGGCTTTGCCCTGACGTGGCGCGCCTGGTCGTGGGGGCGCCCGCGCGCAACCGCGATGTCTGGCCCGAGCCGGAACAGGTGTTTTCCTACGAGCCGCTGCCTGCGTTTCCGGACGCGGATACGACCAGCGTGCTGCTGTTCACATCGGGAACCACGGCGCGCTCCAAGGCCGTCATGCACTGCCATCGCAGCCAGATCTTCTGCGGTTTTTCCATTGCCAGCGGCATCGGGTTGACGGCGCAGGATGGCTATCAGGGCGCATGGCCGCTCTACACCAGTTCGGTGCTCAACATGGCGTGCATGGCCGCATGGGTGGCAGGCGCCTCGGTCACGCTGGAGGAGACCACGCTGGACAACGCCGGGAGGCTGCGCCTGATCGAAAGCGAAGCCACCACGGTCTATCACGGCGTCACGTCGCCGCTGCATTTCATGATCGATGAATTCGCGCACGGCGACTATGACCTGTCGCGGGTACGGCGGGTGGTATATGGCGGTGCGGCCATGCCCGTGGAGGTGATCACCAAGTTCCGCGAGCGCATGCCCTGGGCTGACCAGATCCATATCTGGGGCATGACAGAGACCGGCCCGTCGGGCACCTATCTCGCGCCCTGGTTCCTGCCGCGCAAGGCGGGGTGCATCGGGCAGCCGATGACCGGCTGCGCGGTCAGCATCGTGGACGAGGATATGAACCCCCTGCCCGCGGGCAGCGATGGAGAGATCGTCTTCTCCGGCCCTTCCGCCGCGCAAGGTTATTGGCGCAACCCGGAGGCCACCCGCGTGACGTTCGTCGGCGGCTGGGTGCGCACCGGCGATATCGGCCGGTTCGACGAAGAAGGGCATCTGCATTTTGTCGATCGCAAGAAGGACATCATCAATCGCGGCGGGCTGAAGATTTCGTCCGCGGCGGTCGAGGAAGTCATCTACCAGTTTCCCGGCGTCTCGGAGGTCGCTGTCGTCGCCGTGCCGCACGCGGGACTGGGGGAGGACATCGCGGCGTGCGTGGTCGCGGTGGAGGGCGCGGCGCTGCAGGCCGAGGCGCTGCGCGAGTTCTGCGCCAGGCGATTGGCAGATTACGAAACGCCGCGCAAATGGCATTTCCTGACGGCGCTGCCTAAAAACCCCATGGGCAAGATTCTGAAGCGGGAGCTGCGAGAGCAGCTGGTGACTCAATGAACGATTCGAACAAGACAACTGAATATGCCGTGCGCATACACGCGTATGGCGGGCCGCAGGCCATGGTCTATGAAGCCGTGGACGTGCCAGCCCCGGCGCCCGGCGAAGTGCAGATTCGCCAGAGCGCCATCGGCATCAATTATCTGGATACGTATCACCGGCGCGGCATTTTCCCGATTCCCCTGCTGCCTGGCGCGCTGGGCGTGGAAGCGGCGGGCACCGTGGTGGCGGTGGGACAGGGCGTCACCGGGTTCAGGCAAGGAGACCGTGTGTCGTATGCCTGCCCGCCGGTGGGCAGCTATGCGAGCCTGCGAAACCTGCCCGGCAGACATCTGGTGAAGCTGCCCGACGCGGTGGGGTTCGAGCAGGCGGCCGCGGCAACGCTGCAGGGGCTGACGGTGCATATGCTGCTGCGCAAGGTGACTCATCTTCGTGCCGGGCAGAGCGTGTTGCTGCACTCCGCCGCGGGCGGCCTGGGCTCGCTGCTGACGCAATGGGCCAAGCGCATGGGCCTGCACGTGATTGGCGTGGTGGGCTCGCAGGAAAAACTCGCGGTGGCCCGGGCGAACGGTTGCGATGAGGTGATCGTCGGTTCGCAGGAGCCCTTTGCCGAAGGCGTTCGCCGCATCACGGGCTCGCAGGGCGTGGACGTGGTTTTTGAAGGGCTGGGCGGCTCGGTGTTTCACGAGTCGCTCTCGCTCGTCAAGCCATTTGGCCAGATCGTGAATCTCGGGCAGGTCGCGGAAGGCTTGCCGAACGTGAGCCTCGCGGACCTGGGTCCGGCGCGTTCGCTGAGCGTTTGCGTGCCTGGCGTTTTTGCCTATGTGCGCACCCATCCGGATCTGCAGGCCGCGGCGGATGAGTTGTTCGGCTTGATCGCCGATGGCTCCTTGAAGGTGCATGTGGGCGCGCGTTTTGCATTGAGCCAGGCCGCTCAGGCCCATCACGCGTTGGAGTCCCGCGCCACGACGGGATCGCTGGTGCTGCTTCCCGAAGGGAGCGCGGCATGAGCACTTTCGATACGCCGGAGTTGATCGGTTTTCGCCAGGAGGTGCGCTCCTTTCTCAAGGAGAAGCTGGATGCGCGCCTGGTCCACGAAACCCGTGGCGGACTGCACATGGAGCGCGAGGACATGGCGCGCTGGCAAGCGATCCTCCATGCCCGCGGATGGGGTGCGCCCCATTGGCCCGTGAGCGCCGGGGGAACGGGCTGGAATGAATTGCAGCGCTACATCTTCGAGGAGGAGAGCGCGTTTGCCGATGCGCCCTTGGGTGACGTGCACGGCCTGTTCCTGGCCGGACCGATGATCATCGCCGAGGGCAGCCAGGCGCAGAAGCAGCGCTATCTGCCCAGGATTCTTGCGGGCGAGGAGTTCTGGTGCCAGGGATTTTCCGAACCCAACGCCGGATCCGATCTGGCGTCGCTCAAGACCCGCGCCACGCGGGATGGCGACGACTGGATCATCAACGGACAGAAGACCTGGCTGTCCAGCGGACACCATGCGGATCTGATGTTCTGCCTGGCGCGCACCGACGTGGATGCCAAGCCGCAGGCGGGTCTTTCGGTTTTCATTCTCGACATGAAGGATCCCGGAATCAGCCTGCAGCCCATCCTGACAATGGACGAGGGCCACAGCGTCAACGCGGTGTTCTTCGACAACGTGCGCGTACCGGCTGCAAACGTCATCGGCGAGCTGAACAAGGGGTGGACCTACGCGAAGGAATTGCTGGCGCGAGAGCGCGTCAACAACGCTCAGGCGCCTCGCACCAAGCGCGACATCCTGGAGCTCGAGCGCATGGCTCGCAGCCTGGAGGGCGCCGACGGCAGGCCCCTGATCGAGGAGCCCTGGGTCCGCCGCAGGCTTGCCGCGCTGACGGTGGATTTTGTCGCGCTGGAATCCGCAGCGCTGAGCGTGATCGCGGAGCAGATGAAGGGCCGGGAGCCTGGGCCCGCGGCATCGTATCTGAAGATCCGTGGATCGGAACTCCAGCAGCGCGTGAGTGAGACGGCGATGGCGATGCTGGGCGGCTCGGGTGTGCTGCTGGGCGAGGAGTACGGCAGCGGCCTTCTGGAGAAGGCGGGGCGCGGCTGGTCCGAACGCCATTTCTTCAGGCGGGTGGTGACGATCTACGCCGGTGCCAACGAGATCCAGAAATCCATCATCTCCAAAGCCATTCTCGACATGTAGGAGCAGCGACATGGAACAGTCAGAACTTGAAATGCTGGTGCAGTCCGCGCAGCGCTGGTTTGCCAGGAACACGCCGCATGGCGAGCGGGTCGCCAGCTTCTCCCGGGGCAATGTCGCCGCCCCAGGCGCATGGAACGAGATGGCCGGCATGGGATGGCTGGGGTTGACGCTCCCTGAAAGCCAGGGCGGGTCGGGAGCCGGCGCGGCCGAGGCGTTCGATCTGCTGCGAAGCGCGGGCAGGGATGCGCGCCCTGAACCGCTGGGGCTGCATTTGATGCTGGCGCCGCGTGTCGCCTCGGCCATTCCCGATATGGGCCCATCGTTGGCGGACGGCTCGGTGCGCCTGGCCATGGCGGATGGAGCCAGGGCCGGCAATCGGGCGCTGCTCGAGGGCGGCCGCCTGTCCGGAGAGCTTCGCGCGGTCGAGGGTATCGCGGACGCGACCCATGTGCTCGTGCCCGTGGGCGCCGCAGGGCAGCCGGGCAACCCCGCCATGCTGCTGGATCTGAAGCATGCGGGCATTGTGCAGTCGCGTGCCAGGTGGGTGGACGGGCGGGTGAGCGCGGTGCTGACATTGCGGGATGTGCCGGCCGTCGAGGCGATGCCTGCGGATACGGCCATCGATCTCGCGGCCGCGGCACAGGTCGCGGATGCCAGCGGTGTGATGCAGGAGGCGTTCGTGATGACGCTGGATTACCTCAGGCAACGCGCGCAGTTCGGCAAGCCGCTGTCGTCGCAGCAAGCCATCCAGCACCGCATGGCGGAGGTGTTCTGCGATATGCAACTGCAATTCGCCCTGGCGTCGCGTCTGGCGCATGAACTGGATGCCGCTCCATCGGGCCCGTGGCCGACGCTGGCCGTGGCCAAGAGTTACGTGGGGCGGCGGGTGCTGCGCGCGGTTGGCGCGTTGATCCAGGTGTCGGGCGGGATTGCGGTCACCGAGGAATACCGGCTCACGCATCTCTACCGCCGCCTGCATGTGGCCGCGCAGCTGTATGGAACTCCCGAGACGCAGCTGGAGCGCATAGACGCCCGGGCGCTGCTGTCCGCGGCCTGACTCCACGCTTGCTTCATCGATTCCTTTTCCATGGACCGGTCCACCGGCCGGTCCATTTCATCTCATCTCATCACATCATCCGGGAGACAACCACCATGACCGAAAAATCCGTCGAACTCGAAATCCGTGATCGCGTAGCCTATGTCACGCTGAATCGCCCTGACAGTTTCAATGCCGTCAACGGCGCGATGCACAAGACGCTCTCGCGCATCTTCATCGACCTGGGCGAACGCCGCGATCTCTCGGCCATCGTGCTGACCGGCTCCGGGCGTGCCTTCTGCGCGGGCGGCGACATCGAGTGGATGCGCGAAGCCATTCGTGAGCCGGAGGGCTTCGAGATCGTGACCTGGGAGGCCAAGCGCATCGTCTATTCGATGCTCGATTGCGAGATCCCCATCATCGGGCGCATCAATGGCGATGCCGTGGGCCTGGGGGCGACGCTGGCGCTGCTGTGCGACATCACGGTCATGGACGAAAAGGCGCGCATCGGCGATCCGCACGTGCGCGTCGGATTGAACGCGGCCGACGGAGGAGGCTTCCTGTGGCCCGCGCTGATCGGCTTCGGCAGGGCCAGGGAGCTGCTGCTGACGGGCGACCTGCTTTCGGCGGCGCAGGCGCATGCATTGGGCGCGATAGGCCATGTCGTGGCATCGGAAGAACTGGATGCGCGCGTGCAGACGATCGCATCCAAATTGAAGGGCGGAGCCACCAAGGCCATCCGCTGGACCAAGGCTGGATATACCATTCCCCTGCGCCAGCTGGCCCATGGCCACATGGATGCCGGCACCGCGTACGAATGCTTGACCAACCTGACGCAGGACCATCATGAGGCAGTGGAGGCTTTCGCAGCCAAGCGCAAGCCGGTTTTCACCGGGCGCTGAAGCGGGCGGCCCGCACAACGGAGAGACGCAACTTGGAGCAGCTTGAAGAACCCAGGAGCGAAGGCGTGCGGGGCGCGCAGAGCGTGCGCCGCGCGCTGTCGCTGTTGCGCGGAGTGGCCACGCAGTCGGAGCGGGGCGTCAAGCTGGTCCAATTGGTGCGGGAGTCCGGCATGGACCGCGGCACGGCGTACCGGCTGCTCAGTTGCCTCGTCGAGGAGGGTTTTGTCCATCGTGATGAGCAAGGCCTCTACCGGCTGGGACCGCAGGCCGTCGTGCTGGGGTCGTTGATGCCGCAGATGACTCCGCTCATCGCCATGTTCGGACCTCCGATGAAGCGCATTGCCCGTATCGCGGGCGATACGGTGTTTCTCATGATCCGGTATGGCGACATGGTGCAATGCGATCACCGGGAGCTGGGCGGAGCGCTTGCGGAAGTGCTGACGACCGTGAGCGGCCAGCGCCGCCTTCTGGGTACGGGAACAGGCAGCGTGGCGATCCTGGGGCTGATGGATGAGGTGGAGATCGCCAAGCTCTGGGAGCGCCATGCCGCGGAGTACGGCGCGCTCGGTTTTTCACTGGAGCGCCTGCAGGCCATGGCGCATGCGGTCCGGCAGCGGCGCATCGCGATCACTTTTGATGCGATCGAGCCCGGGGTTGCTGGAATCGGCGTGGCTTTCCGTATTGGCAGCCATGCCATGGGCGCGCTGTCCATCGGTACCCACACGGCACGCTTCGGGCCGGAGCGGCAGTTCCAGCTCGGCGAGCTTCTGAAAGCGGAGCTTGATGCGCTGGGACTATGGCATCCGGTGGCGCGCGGCGGCTGATTCCCGTTGCCTGCCCTGACGCCCCGGCCAAGGAACTGCTAGCGGATGAGCTGCTCCAACACGCTTTGCGGGAGCCCGGCGGCCTCGTAATGGCGCTGCGCCTTCGCCAGCCGGGTGAACACATCCTCATGGCCGGTGACCTGGCCGTTTTCGCCGTAGTAGATGTAGGCGCCAGTGACATGAAAGAGGGTGATCATTTCAGGGACCTCGGGCGGCACGATGAGCGTGTGCGTTTCGCCGGGAGGCTCCATCACGAAGCTGCCTTCGCGCGCGATCCAGTCGTGCTCCAGGTAGTACCACGCGCCCTTGAGCACCTGTCCATGCACGCTGCCGGTGTGCATGTGCCGCGACAGCACGCCGCTGCGGCGAACGCGCAGCAGCGTCACGTAGTAGCCCTGCGTCACGCCGAAACACAGAGGCAGGAACGAGACGTTTGCGTCGTGGGGAACCCATAGACGGTCATCCGCATTCAGCACGTCGGCTTTGACGATCTCGTCGCGCGCATAGGCGGAGCGTTGGACGACTGGCGCCGCAACGGGGGGCTTGGTCACTGGCATCGTGAGGGTGGTGCTCATGCTTGTCTCTCTTTATGGTTTGAAATCCGCACGCCAGTTTAGGAATGCGTCTGTGCGCCCGCAACCGGAAAGCGGCCCCGTGATCACATTGTGAATACCCGGTTGCAGAGGGTTGTTCGCTTGCCGGGGTATTTTCCGATTTCAATCGGTATTGCATGCAATTTTGATTGTTGATGTTTGAAAACATACTGGTTTACCCTGTTTCTATTTCAAACTGCATGCAATGAGAATGATTGCATGACTGACGAAACCTTCACCGGCGCGCAGCCGGTTTCTTCAAGTCTGGGGCAGGCGGTGTATGCGAAGCTGCGCCAGAGCATCCTCAGCGGCTACTACCGCCCGGGCCAGCGCTTGACTGAAATTGCGCTTGCGGAAGAGGTGCAGGCTTCCCGCACGCCCGTCGTCAATGCGCTCAAGGCGTTGACCGAGCAGGGACTGGTGCGTTACGAAACCCATCGCGGCTATTGGGTACGCGAGTTCGACCTTGGCGAGGTGCTGCAGGCATACGACATCCGCGCGTCGCTCGAAGGTCTTGCATGCAGGCAGGCTGCCGAGAAAGGGGTTGCGCGGCAGACGCTCGAGGCTTTGGATGAATGCATCAGGATCGGGCGGCAGATCACGCGCGGGCCCGAGCTGGTGCCCCAGGAGCACGCGGCCTACCAGCAGATGAACGTGCGTTTTCACAACGCGATCATCGAAGCCTGCGGCAACCGGCTTTTGCCGGAGTTCATCCGCAAGTCGCATGAATTGCCGCTGGCGTCCGACCGGGTGGTGATGTGGAAGTCCGTGGAGATCGTCCGCCGCTCCCATGATGACCATGTGCGGGTGCTCGATGCGATTCGCAATCGGCAGGGCGCCCGCGCGGAAATGCTGATGCGCGAGCACATCTACGAAGCGGGGCAGGTCATCGCGCGGCATTGGCCGGAGCTGCGCGCGAGAGCCCATCTGACGGATCCGGCGCGCGCTCGAATCGACACAACCCACGGAGAGACACGATGATCCTTGAAGAGCGCTGCTATACGCTGAGTCCGCAGAATGTGCGCCCCTTCCTGTCGTTCTATGAAAATGAGGGACTGCCCATGCTGCTCAAGCATCTCGGTGATCTGAAGGGCTTCTTCACCACCGAAACGGGAGAGCTCAATCAGGTGGTGCACCTCTGGGGGTTCGCCGACCTGGCGGACAGGGAGCAGCGCCGCGCGCAGTTGTGGAGCGATCCGATGTGGCTCGCTTATGCCGACAAGGTGCTCCCGCTCATCCTGCGCATGCAGACGCGGCTCCTGCGCCCCACCGCTTTTTCTCCGATGCGCTGAGGGCCGCTGCATGACCGAAGCACTGAACCACGGCGGCTTGCAGGACCGCGTCGCGCTTGTCACGGGCGGCGCCAGCGGAATCGGACTGGCGACCGCGCAGTTGTTGAAGTCGCGCGGCGCGACGGTATTGATCGCCGATGTGCAGGCGCAGCCGCTCGCTTCGCTGTCGCGCACGCTGGGCGTGCAGTGCCATCAGCTCGACGTCGTCGACAGGGAGGCTGTCCAGCGCCTGTGCGATGAACTGGCGGCGCGCGGCCAGTTCGTGGACCGGATGGTCAATTGCGCGGGCATTGTCCAGCCGCCGCTGCAGCCCGACCGGCTCGACAGCGCCGCCTTCCAGCGCACGCTGGCAGTGAGCCTGGAAGGCACATTCAACATGTGCGCGGTATTTGGCTCGGCCATGGCGAGGCGGGGTGATGGATCCATCGTGAACATTGCCTCGGTCGCCGGCATGCGCTCCATGCCGCTATATGCGTATTCGCCAGCGAAGGCGGGGGTCATCAGCCTGACCGAAGGCCTGTCAGCCGAATGGGGGCGTTCGGGGGTGCGCGTGAATGCGGTTTCGCCCGGCTATACCGTCACCGCGGCATTGCAGGGCCAGATCGATGCGGGACTGCGCGATCCGGAAAAGCTCAAGGCGAATTCGGCGCTGGGAAAGCTCATCATGCCCGGCGACATTGCCCGCGCGATTGCGTTTTTGCTGTCCGACGACGCCTCGATGATCACGGGCGTCAATCTGCCCGTGGATGCGGGCTGGCTGGCCGCGGGTTCATGGAGCACCTTTGGCGGGGTGCGGGCAAGCCACGCGGCCGCGCACTGGATGTAGAGGCAAACAGAGGTAGATAGAGGCCAACGAACAGCCCGGCCCAGTTGCCCCGCAGAGGGCGGCGCGCCGGGAATTTCCATCCATCCTTTCCCGGAGACAACCATGCCGTTTACCCGTCGCCAGATTGGCGCGCTCGGTGCATCGCTTGTGCTGACACCGCTGGCGCGCGCGCAGCCCTATCCGTCGCAGCCCGTGCGCTGGATCGTTCCCTATCCAGCGGGCGGCGGCACCGACGTCGTCGCGCGCACCATCGCGGCCGAAATGCAGCAACTGCTTGGCCAACCCTTCGTGGCGGACAACCGCCCGGGCGCCAACACGATCGTGGGCGCGGATGCCATCGCCAAGTCGCGGCCCGACGGCTACACCATCGGCTCCGCGGACAACGCCACGCTGGCGCTCAATCCGGGGCTCTATTCCAGGCTGCCCTATGACCCGGGCAGGGATTTCTCCATCGTGGGAGGCATCGCGCGCTTCCCCTACGTGCTCGTGGTCCGGGACACTTCCGCATACCGTGATTTGCAGGACCTGATGCAGGGAGCAAGGAAGGCGCCGGGTGCGGTCAGCTATGGCTCACCGGGGCTGGGCGGCCCCAACCACGTGGCCATGGAGCTTTTGCAGCAGCGCACGGGCATCCGGCTCAACCATGTGCCGTATCGCGGCGCGGCGCCGGGGATCCAGGATTTGCTGGCGGGGCAGATCGATTGCATGCTGGTCGATACCGGCTCGAGCATGTCGCACATCCAGGCCGGCAAGCTGCGCGCGTTGGCCGTGGCGCATGAGCGCCGCCTCGATCCCTTGCCGGATGTCCCTACGTTTGCCGAAGCCGGCATTGCCGGTTTCAAGGCGTTTTCCTGGCAGTTCCTGGTGGCGCCGGCGGGTACGCCCGCCGCGGCTGCCGCCGTTCTTGGCGATGCCTTGAACAAGGCATTGGGCCAGGCCGGGGTGAAGAAGCGCTTGCTCGATCTCGGCATCGAGCCCGCTGCCATGAACGGGGAGGAGGCGGCCCGCTTCGTTGCCGCAGAGGCCGCGCTATGGGGCGGCGTGATTCGCAAGGCGGGCATCAAGCTCGAGGGCTGATGCGGTGCCGGTCAACGAGAGAGAGGATGGAAATGAAGATATGCAGCAGAAGGTCGGCGCTCGGCCGGTTGGTTCGGTGGGGAGTGGCGGGCTCGGCGATGAGCGCCGGTTGGGCGGCGCTGGCGCAGGCCGCCTATCCACGGCAGCCGCTGAAGTGGATCGTGCCCTTCCCCGCGGGCGGTGGAACCGATGCGGTCGCGCGACTGCTGGGGCAGGCCATGTCCGGCGCGCTGGCCCAGCCGCTGGTGGTGGACAACCGGCCAGGCGCGGGCACGATGATAGGAGGCGAGGCCATTGCCAGGGCGCGCCCGGATGGCCATACCTTTGGAACGGTGGACGTATCGACCGTGGCGCTGGCCCCCCAACTGTATGCGCGGGTGCCTTACCGCAGCGAGTCGGATTTCGCATTCATTGGCGGAACGACGCGATTCCCGTTCGTGCTCGTGGTCAAGCCTGATTTCCCGGCGAAGGATCTGCATGGTCTGATCGCCATGGCGAGAGGCAATCCTGGCGCATTGAAATATGCCAGCCCGGGCGCGGGAGGTCCCAACCACCTTGGCATGGAGTTGCTGCAGCGCAAGCTCGGCGTGAGCATGATCCATGTGCCCTACCGGGGGGATGCGCCCGCTCTTCAGGATCTGCTGGGCGGACAGATCGACATGTACCTGGTGAATACGGCCGCGAGCCTGCCATACCTGCAATCGGGGAAATTGCGCGCGCTGGGCGTGGCGATGAAGCGGCGCATCCAGGCGCTGCCCGATGTGCCGACCTTCGCGGAGGCGGGCGTCGCCGACTTTGAATCCTATGCCTGGCAAGGTCTTGCGGCGCCGGCCGGAACGCCTCCCGAGGTCATCGTGCGGCTCAATGCGGAGCTGAACAAGGCGCTGGCCTCGCCTGAAGTCACGGCACGCTTGAAGGACATGGGCGTGGAGGCGATGCCGACCACGCCACGGGAGTTCGCGGACCTGGTTGCCAGCCAGGCGCAGCTGTGGGGAAAGGTCATCCGCGAAGCGGGTGTGAAGCTGGAGAGTTGACAACGAACCGAATGAAGGACTCAGGCAGAAGATGTATTCCGAATTGAACAAGCGCGTTGTCCTGGTAACGGGCGGCGCAAGCGGGCTGGGATGGGCAACGGCGCAGGCGTTCGCGGGCGAGGGTGCGCTCGTGGCGATCGCGGATCTCGAAGGCGGGCCGGCGCAGCGGGCGGCGGATCAACTGGGTGCGCAGCATATCGGCATCGCGTGCGACGTCTCGGATGAGCAGGCCGTGGACGACATGGTGCGGCAAGTGGTCGAATCGCTGGGCGGTGTGGACGTGGTGGTCAACAGCGCGGGCATTCCCGATGCGTTCCGCCCGACCGTGGAGCAGGATGTGGCGCAGTTCCGCAAGCTGGTGGACGTCCACCTGACCGGCACCTACATGGTCTCGCGCGCTGCCGCGGCCCATATGCTCCGGCAGCGGCGGGGCGTCGTGCTCAACGTCAGCTCCATCGCCGGGGTATTGGGTTTGACGCCACGCAATGCCTACAGCGCTGCGAAGGCGGGGATCAGCATGCTTACGCGGACCATGGGGTGTGAGTGGATTTCGCAGGGCGTGCGCGTGAACGCCGTCGCCCCCGGCTACATGATGACGCCGTTCCTGCAGAAACTGGTGGACGAGGGCAAGCTCGACCAGGAGCGCATTTTCCGCCGCACGCCCGCGGGCAGATTCGGCACGGCCAGAAATATCGCAGATGCCATGCTGTTCCTGGCGTCCGATAGCGCCGAATTCATTACGGGTGTCACATTGCCCGTCGATGGCGGCTACATGGCATGGGGCGCCGCCGCTGACGCCTGCCAGCTGCAGTGACAGGCGCCCGCGCCTCATGCCAGTGGCCCGACAGCACCTCAACGCAATGAAAGTCCGGCAGACTTGATGGCCTTTGCATAACGGGGACGCTCCGATTGCAGGCTCTGGTCCAGTTCGGATGACGTGCCCCCGGCAATCTTGAATCCCGCGCTTTCGAGTTGTTGTCGCACATCGGGCGCCTGCAAGACAGTCTGGAAATCGCGATTCAGCTTCTGCACGACCGCGTCGGGCGTTCCCGCGGGGGCGAAGAAGCCTTGCCAGCTTTCCACCGAGAAGCCTGGAACGCCGGCCTCGGCCATTGTCGGCACCTGGGGCAGGGCATCGGAGCGGTAGCTGGTCGTCACGGCCAGGGCGCGCAGTTTTCCCGCGCGCACGTACTCGGTGACAGCGGCAAGCGTAATGAGGGTTGCATCGGTGTGCCCTCCCAGCACATCGAGCGCGGCAGGCCCGCCGCCAGGGTAGGGGATGTAGTTCACCTTCGCGCCGGTTTCCTGGCTGAGGATTTCATGCGCCACATGGGCGATGCCGCCATTGCCGGGAAGCCCGAGGCTGATGCTCTGCGGTTTGGATTTCGAGCGCGCTATGTAGTCGGCCAGGGTATTGATACCTGTTCCCGGATTCACCACCAGGATCTGCGGGTTCACCACGGCCTTGATGATCGGGGTGAAGCTCTTCGCGTCATAGGGCAGTTGCGGGAACAGCAGGCTGTTGAGCGTCAGTCCTTCGCCTTGCTGCAGCAGGGTGTAGCCATCCGCAGCGGCCTTGGCCACGCGCGCGGCGCCGATGGTGCCGCTGGCTCCGGCCACGTTTTCCACCACCACGGGCTGGCCCCATAGGGCGCTCAGCCTATCGGCCAATGTGCGGGTGAGCTTGTCGGCGCTGCCGCCAGCCGACACGGGCACGACGATGTGCACGGGCTTGTGCGGCCAGGACGTATTGCGCTCGGCGGATGAAGCGTGGGCCAAGGCCAATGGCAGGGCGGGCAGGGAGAGCACGAGTGTGCCCAGCAAGGTTCTTCGCAGGATCGGTCGCATGTCAGTCAATTCAGAAGTGATGCCTGCGAATCTAGACACATGGAAATACATGGGGAAGGAAGCTTTGCGCACATGTACATGCGCAAAACGTCGTTCACGGATCGGCGTTCTCTCTCTAGTCTTGCGGGCTGCTTTGTTTCCGCTGATGACCGAATGACTTCACTTCAATATTCCAGCCCCGATCCACGAACGCGCCTGGCCGTCGACGTGGGGGGCACCTTCACCGACATCGTGCTGCTGCGCGGAGCGGACAAATACACAGCCAAGGTATTGACCACGCCCGATGCTCCCGAGCAGGCGGTACTCGCCGGCATCGGCGACATCCTGAGCCAGGCCGCTCTGGGTTGGGGCGAGGTCGACCTGGTGATACTGGGCACCACGCTGGCGACCAATGCGCTGATTGAGCGCAAGGGCGCACGCACCGCGTTGATCACCACAGAGGGCTTCCGCGACTTGGTCGAGATCGGGCTCGAAGATCGCTTCGCGCAGTACGACGTGTTCCTGGACAAACCGGCGCCGCTGGTGCCGCGCCATTGGCGCCACGGTGTGCCCGAGCGCGTGAATGCCGCTGGACAGGTGCTCGCGCCGCTGGACGAGGCGCAGGTAGCCGTGTTGGCCCGGCAACTGGTGGCCGACGATATTGAGAGCGTGGCGGTGTGCTTCCTGCACGGCTACGCCAACCCGGTGCACGAGCGGCGCGTGCGCGAACTGCTGCACGAATACGCCCCAGGCCTTTGGGTGTCGCTGGCTTCGGACGTCTGCCCGGAAATCCGCGAGTATGAGCGGCTGTCCACCGTTTGCGCCAACGCCTATGTGCAGCCGCAGGTGGTTGGCTACCTGGAGCGGCTGCAGCTCGGCGTGCAGGCGCGGGGTCTGCGCGCCGAGCTGTTCCTGATGACCTCGGGCGGCGCCATCACTACGCTGGAGACCGGCATCTCCGAGCCGGTGCGGCTGGTCGAGTCGGGCCCGGCAGGGGGCGCGGTGCTGGCTCGCCAGGTGGCCGAGCAGATCGGCGCGGCGCGCGCGCTGTCGTTCGACATGGGCGGCACCACGGCCAAGATCTGCTTCATCGACGACTACAAGCCCCAGATCAGCCGCAGCTTCGAATTCGGCCGCGTGCACCGGCATCTCAAGGGGTCGGGCCTGCCCATCCGCATTCCGGTGATCGAGATGGTGGAGATCGGAGCGGGTGGTGGATCGATTGCTCGCGTCAACCACCTGGGCGTGGTGCAGGTGGGGCCGGACAGCGCGGGTTCCTCGCCCGGCCCGGCTGCCTACGGCCTGGGGGGCACGCTGCCCACGGTAACCGATGCGCACGCCGCGCTGGGCACGGTGGATCCCGGACGCTTTGCCGTGGGTAAGGTACAGCTCGATCCGCAGCGGGCTCGCGCCGCATTGCAAGAGGCGCTGACCGGGGAAACCGGACTGGAGGTGGAAGCAGCCGCGCAGGCAGTGGTCGAGATCGTGACCGAGAACATGGCCAACGCAGCCCGTGTGCATGCCAGCGAGCTGGGCAAGGCCGTTGACGAGAGCACGCTGATCGCCTTCGGTGGCGCGGCACCGCTGCATGCCGCGCTGCTGGCGCGCAAACTGGGCATCGCGCGGCTGGTGATTCCCAACTCGGCTGGAGTGGGCTCGGCGCTGGGATTCCTCTGGGCGCCCGTGGCCTACCAGGTGGTACGCAGCCTGCACCAACGCATCGACCGGGCGGACCATGCGGCCGTGCAGGCGCTGCTCGACGAGCAAACCGCTCATGCGGACGACGTGGTGCGGCGTGCCGCACCCGGTGCGGCACTGGTGCGCCAGCGCGTGGCTTACATGCGGTATGCCGGTCAGGGGCATGAGATCGCCGTCGAGCTGCCCGAGGGCCTGTTTGATGCCGCCGCCGCACGGGCGCTGCATGAGCGTTTCGAGGAGCGCTATGCGCAGCTTTATGGTCGCAGCCTTCCGCACATCGCGGTGGAAGCCGTGAGCTGGTCGGTGGCAGTCGAGGCAGAAGGACGCACCGCGCCCGAGCCGGATGAAGTTCCAGCCGACATCGGCAAGGCCGAACTCACGGGCCGCCGCCGCGTCTATGACGCCGAGGCTGCCTCGTGGCGCGACTTACCCGTTTATGAACGTACCGCCCTGAGGCCGGGCCAGTGGCTGGCGGGGCCCGCGCTGGTGGTCGAGGACGAGACCACGACCCAGGTGATCACGGGATTCGAGCTGCGTATCAGCCGTCTGGGCGCCTTGGTGCTGACAGATACCACTACCGCCACACCGCAGATCGCACAACAGCATGACAACGAGGTGACCGCATGAACGCGTCCAAACACACTGCCCATATCGCCGCACGCCATACCATCCGCCAGCAACTGGTGTGGAACCGCTTGCTGGCCGTGGTCGAGGAACAGGCGCAGGCGTTGATCCGTACCGCCTTCGGCACCCCCACGCGCGAGGCGGGTGATCTGTCGGCCGGCGTATTCCTGCCTGACGGGCGCATGGTGGCGCAGGCCGTCACCGGCACGCCCGGGCACGTGAATTCCATGGCTGATTCGGTGCTGCATTTCCTGCGCGCCTATCCAGCCGAGTCCATGGAGGACGGCGATGTTTACATCACCAACGATCCGTGGAAGGGCACGGGCCACCTGTACGATGTGGTCATGGTCACACCAGTGTTCCATGGCGGCAGGATCGTGGCTTTGTTCGCGTCCACCGTGCACGTAGTGGACATCGGTGGCCTGGGCGCGGGCCCTGATGCGCTGGAGATCTACCATGAAGGCCTGTTCCTGCCACTGCTTCGCTTTGCCCGGCGCGGGGTGATTGACGAATCGATCCTCGCCATCGTGCGCGCCAACGTGCGTGAGCCAGCGCAGGTCGAGGGCGACCTGCACGCGCTGGTGGCCTGCAACGCCGTGGGTTCGCGCCGCCTGCGGCAACTGCTCAATGAGTTCGGCCTGCCCGACCTGCAGGCCGCCGGCGACTACATCATTGCGCGCAGTGCACTGGCCATGCGCGAGGCGCTGCGCGATTGGCCCAAGGGCATATGGCACAACCGGATGACGGTGGATGGCTACGGCCAGCCCGTGCAACTGCAGGCGTCCGTGACCATCACCGATGATCAGATCCTGGTGGATTTCAGCGGCACCTCGGGTACGGTGGACCGCGGCATCAACGTGCCAAAGGCCTACACCGACGCCTACACATCCTTTGGCATCCGCTGCCTCGTGGGGGCGGACGTACCCAACAACACGGGCTCGCTGGCGCCAATCCGCGTGACGGCGCCAGAGGGCTGCATCGTCAACGCATTGCCGCCTGCCGCCGTCGCGGCGCGCGCGGCCATAGGGCAGATGCTGCCTGATCTGGTGTTTGGCGCGCTGCGCCAGGCGCGGCCAGACCGCGTGCCTGCCGAGGGCGCCTCATCGCTATGGAACATCCGCCTGACAGGCGGCCAGCCCATCGAGGGCGGCCCCAACGACGTCATTGCGCGCTCGCCGCGCTTCGGTGTCACCAGCTTCACGACTGGCGGAACCGGCGCGCGGCCGGGCAAGGATGGCCTGTCGGCCACGGCCTATCCCAGCGGTGTGCGCAACGTGTCATTGGAGATTCTGGAGACGCAGGCGCCCATTGTCTTTCGCCGTAAGGAGTATCGCCCTGACTCCGGTGGCGCGGGCGCCTCGCGCGGCGGCCTGGGACAGACCATCGCCATCGAGCACGCGCAGGGGGCGCCGATGGTGCTGGAGGCCACCTGGGACCGTGTCCACTACCCACCGCGCGGAGCCCTGGGCGGGCACGATGGCGCAGCGGGCGCGGCGCACCTGGCGCACAGTGGCGCGGTGCTGCGCGGCAAAGGCCGCCAGCTCGTGCCTGCGGGCGAGGTGCTGGTGGTGCAGACGCCCGGAGGCGCTGGCCTGGGCGACCCCGCGAAGCGTGACGCGGCGTTGGTTGACCATGATCTGCGGGCGGGCTTCATTACGCCCGAGGCTGCGCAGCGCTTTTATTTTGATAGCTGATGGCGACTGCCATCCAATGAATCCACCATCGAAAAAAACTGAAGCCATTGCAAGAAGAGCGTCAGCAGTTCATTTTTTACATGATTTATATGAATCTCCATGCCCGTATTCTTTCCGCCACCGCACTGGCGACCATCGGCGTCAGCCACGCCGCGCCTGCCAGCCATGAAGGCACGCTGACGCTGCTGCTGCCCTCCGAGCCCACGGCGCTTGTCAGCCTCGGCAATGTCGCAACCTCCATCCTGAGCGTCAGCGCCAAGGTCACCGAGGGCCTCCTCAAGTACGACTATGACGTGAATCCGCAGCCGCAACTGGCCACGAAGTGGGCCATCAGCCCCGACGGGCTGACCTACACTTTCACGCTGCGCCAGGGCGTCAAGTGGCACGATGGCAAGGACTTCACCTCGGCCGACGTCGCCTACTCGATCAATCTGCTCAGGCAGATCCACCCGCGCGGGCGCAATACCTTCGCCAACGTCATTGCCGTAGATACGCCGGACAGGTACACCACCGTGCTGCGCCTGTCCAAGCCCGCGCCCTACCTGATCCGTGCATTGGCCGCGACCGAAACGCCCATCGTGCCCAAGCACATCTACGACGGTACCGATGCACGCTCCAACCCCCACACCAACGCGCCGATCGGCACCGGGCCGTTTCGCTTCAAGGAGTGGGTGCGGGGAAGTCACATCCTCTACGAACGCAACCCCGACTATTGGGACAAGCCCAAGCCCTACATCGATCAACTCGTCGTGCGTCCCATCACCGATTCGGCGGCGGCGGCCGTGGCCTTCGAGACCGGCGCAGTGGATCTTGGCTATCGGACGCCGGTACCGCTGGCCGACCTGGAGAGGCTCAGGAAGGTGCCGTCATTGCGCTTTACCACGGCGGGCAACAGCTACTCATACAACGTGACGCGGCTGGAGTTCAACCTGGACAATGAATACTTCAAGAACGACAAGGTGCGCCAGGCCGTGGCGCACGCCATCGATCGCAACGTCATCGTCAAGGTGGTCCACTACGGCTATGGCAAGGTCAGCTACTCGCCGATTGCGCCCGGCCTGAAGGCCTTCCATGATCCGGCGCCGTCTCCATACTCCTTCGACGTGAAGAAGGCCAATTCCTTGCTTGACGAAGCAGGCTATCCACGCAAGGGCAGCGTGCGTTTCTCGGTGCCGCTGGATGTGAACCCCATCGGTGGTCCGGATGGCCAGCGCCTGGCCGACTACATCCGCACCGCGCTGGCGCGGGTGGGTATCGCCGTCACCGTGCGGTCGCAGGATGCCAGCGCCTTCATCAAGCGCATCTATACGGACCGTGATTTCGCGTTCACCACCAACGGCGCCAGCAACCTGTTCGACCCCACCGTGGGCGTGCAGCGTCTGTATTGGTCGAAGAACTTCATCAAGGGCGTGCCTTTCTCCAACGGCACACACTACAACCATCCCGTGGTGGACAAGCTGCTGGAGGATGCCGCGGTCGAGAACGACCCGGTGCGCCGCAAGCAATTGTTCAAGGACTTCCAGGATGTCGTGGCGCGCGATGTGCCGGATCTGAACCTCTATCAGCCCGAGTTCATCACCATCGCCAACCAGCGCGTGCATGACCATTCGCTCACCGCCGATGGCGTGGAGTCGAACCTTGCGGACGTGTGGGTGGAACCGAAGAAGCCATGAGCCCATCCCGGCCGATCTCGTCATCGTCCGATGACGAGCCCCGGCCCTGCGGCATATTCTCCGCCGCCCCGTGCGGGGTGCGGGGCATCACGGGATGGATCGGGCTATGCCGCCCTGCGATGCTCCGCGCCGGGCACGGCTTGGATCAGGCGCCGGGTGTATGGATGCTGCGGCCGCGCCCAGATGTCCTCGTGTGAACCCATCTCCACCATGCGGCCCTGGTGCATCACCGTCACGCGGTCGGCGAAGTAGCGCACCACCGAGAGATCGTGCGAGATGAACAGGTAGGACAGGCCGAAGTCTTCCTTGAGCTCGGCGAGCAGATTCAGGATCTGCGCCTGCACGGACACATCGAGTGCGGAAACTGGCTCGTCCAGCACCACCAGCGAGGGCCGCACCACCAGTGCTCGGGCGATGCCGATGCGTTGGCGCTGCCCGCCCGAGAACTCGTTGGGGTAGCGGCCAGCAGCGTCCCGCGTCAGGCCGACCCGCTCCAGGATTGCGAAGATGCGCTGCCTGCGTTCCGTGCGGGATGCCACTGCGTGGACAACGAGCACGGCATCCAGGATGTCGAACACGCTGCGGCGTGGGTTGAGCGAGGCGTAGGGGTCCTGAAAAACCATCTGGATGCGGCGGCGCCAGGGTGTGAGCGCGCGTTCGGAAAGCGGCGCGATGTCGATGCCGTCCAGCAAGATCCGCCCGCCAGCGGGGGGCAGCAGCCGCAGCAGCGTGCGCGAGAGGGTGGATTTGCCGCAGCCCGATTCGCCCACCAGGCCCAGCGTCTCTCCGGCGCCGATATGGAAGCTCACGTCATCGACCGCATGCACCACGCCCCCGGTTCGGGTTGTGTAATGGGTGCGCAGATTTTCCACCTCCAGCAGCGGTACCGGCGGATTTGCCCGTATCTGCGAGGCCGTCCCGACGGGCGGGGTATGCAGGGTGAACTCGCGCTGGTTCGTGGCGGGATCCACCCGCATGCGGATTTCGGGCAGGCGCGTGCGGGCATAGTGCGGCGGGTGGCCGGAATGCAGCGATGCGCCCAGCAGTCCACGCGTGTAGGGGTGCGACGGTGCGGCGAACAACCAATTCGTTGCGGCTTCCTCTACTTTGCTGCCGCCATGCATCACCGCGACCCGATCGGCCCATTGCGCGACCAGGCCCAGGTCGTGGGTAATCAGCAGCAGCGCCATATCCAGCTCACGCCGCAGCCCGTCCAACAGTTCCAGTATCTGCGCCTGGATGGTCACGTCCAGTGCGGTGGTGGGCTCGTCCGCGACAAGCAGGCGTGGGCGGCAGGCCACGGCGATCGCGATCATCACGCGCTGGCGCTGTCCGCCGGAGAGCTGGTGGGGGTAGTCGTCCACGCGCTGGTGCGGCTGGGGAATGCGCACCAGATCCAGCAACTCGATGGCGCGCCGGCGTGCTGCTGGAGCGGTCAGCCCCTCGTGCAGCCGCAGCGTTTCGGCGATCTGGGCTCCGATGGTATGCACCGGGTTCAGGGACGTCATCGGCTCCTGGAAGATCATCGAGATGTCGCGGCCCCGCAGCCCCCGCAATGCTTGCGGGGACAGGGCCAGGATGTCACGCCCTTCGAACAGGATCTGGCCGCTGACCCGGGCATCCGGCGCCAGCAGGCGCAGCAGCGCCAGCGCCGTGGTGGATTTGCCGCAGCCCGATTCGCCGACCAGCGCCAGGGTCTCGCCGCGTTCAAGCGTCAGGTCGAGGTTGCGTACGGCTTCGACGGAGCCTTGCGATCCGCGAAAGGTGATGCCGAGCTGGCGTACGTCCAGCAATGGGGCCGAGGAGGGAGTGGAGGCTTTTGTCATGGGTCTGTCAGCGCGAGCGCAGGCGGGGATTGAGGGCATCGTTCAGGCCGTCGCCCAGAAGGTTGAGCGCCAGTACTGCCAGCACGATGGCGCCGCCCGGCAGCGCCGTCAGATACCAGGCGGTGCGCAGCAGCTCGCGCCCTTCGCCGATCATGCTGCCCCAGGAAACGGCGTTCGGGTCGCCAAGGCCCAGGAACGACAGGGCGGATTCGACCAGGATGGCGCTGGCCACCAGCACCGAAGTGGTGACGATCACCGGCGGCAGCGCGTTGGGCAGCATTTCCTGGACGATGATGCGCAGGTGCCCAAAGCCCTGGCTGCGTGCGGCAAGCACGAATTCGGCCTCGCGCAAGCCGCGGAACTCCGCCCGTACCAGTCTGGCGATCACCGGCCATGAGGCGAGTCCGATGGCCAGCACGATCACTGGCAGCGAGGGCTGGCCGATGGCCACGATCACCACCACCAGCAAAAACGATGGCACGGTCTGGAACAGTACCGTCAGCCGCATCAGCGCACTGTCGACCCAGCCACCGAAGTATCCGGCCGCAGCGCCGACGGCCACGCCAATGGACAGGCTGACCGCGGCGGCTACCGCGCCCACCTGCAGCGATACGCGTGCGCCATGCGCCAGTCCCGCTGCCACGTCGCGCCCCATCGAATCGCTGCCCAGCGGGAATGCGGCGTCCTGCCCTGGCCAGAGCAGCGGCGCAGCAACCATGTCCAGTGGATCGCCTGGATACAGCCACGGCGCCAGCAGCGCCAGCACAGTCATCGCCAGCAGCAGCGCCAGTCCTGTCATGGCTGATGGATTGCGTGACAGTGCTCGCCAGGCTGCGCGGCGCGCAGACACGGGGTGATGGGCAACCGGCCGGGCCGCAGCGGGAGGGGAGAAAGGCAGTGAAAGAGTCATGGGATGCGCCAGGTTGTTTTCAACGAATGCGGATGCGAGGGTCGATCCACGCATGCAGCAGATCGACCAGCAGGTTGGCCGCGATCACCATCAGTGACGACAGCAACAGGATGCCCAGCAGCACGTTGTAGTCGCGCGCCATCACGGAGTCGAACGCTAATCGTCCGAGCCCCGGCCAGTTGAACACGGTCTCCACCACCAGGGCGCCACCCAGCAGGGTGCCCAGGTGCATGCCCGCGACGGTGCTCACGGGGATCAGCGCGTTGCGCAGTACGTGGCGCAGCGTCACGGTGAGCGGCGCAAGCCCCTTTGCCGTGGCGGTGCGTATGAAATCCTGACGGCTGACCTCCAGCATCGCGGCGCGGGTCAGCCGCGCGAAGATGGCGATGTAGAAGCCCGAGAGCGCCATGGCGGGAAGCACCAGATGACGCACGGTATCAGCCCAGTCCGCGGAGGCTCCTATCGTGCTTGCGCCACCGGGCGGCAGCCAGCCCAGATGCACCGAAAACAGCACGATGGCCATCAATCCCAGCCAGAAATTGGGAGTGGAGTACAGCAACAGGGCCAGCACCGACAACAGCCTGTCCGGCCAGCGCCCGATGCAGCTTGCCATGACGGTGCCAAGCGCTATGCCCAGGACCAACGCCATGCCCAGCGACGAGAGCATCAGGAGCACCGTTTGCCCTAGCCGCTCGCCGATCAGCGTAGCCACCGGCAGGTTGTAGCGCGGCGATTGGCCCAGGCTGAAGTGCGCCAGTTGGTTCAGATAGTTCGCCAACTGCTGCAGCACCGGCGTATCCAGCCCGAAGTGGCTGCGCAGTTGCGCCATGCTCTCGGCCGTGGCCGAGCCGGATTCTGCGGCGATGACGTCGGCCGCGTCGCCGGGAACCAGCTGCAACAGCAGGAAATTGAGGATGACGACACCCAGCACGGTGGGGAGTGCGTGAAGCACGGAGCGGGTCACGATGCGCAGCGTTCGATTCAACATGGAGCAAAGCGGACGCCAACCATCCACCATAACAAACAGACCGCCGACTGTAGGCAGCCGACTCCAAAAGGCCAACGACGGTTTGCGCATATGGATGCACGGATTTCTTCGTTGGTCGCGTGCATTGCGGCGCCTACCTTCGTGCCTTTCATTGCAGAAGAAATTCCCGGAAGGCTCCCATGACCCAGACCCACCTCTCCATTGATTTCAGCGGCAGCGACGCCGGCAGCCGCCGCGCAGCCGCCGTGGCGCATTTCATCGCCACCGCGCAGCGGCTGGTGCCCGATCCCGAAAATGCCACGTCCGGGCAGTTGCAGGCCGTGGCCCAGGCGTTGCAGTCGCTTGGACTTCAGGCTGATCTATTCCCTTCGGATAACTTCCCCGTGAGCACCGACGACCCGGCGCGGGTCTATCGGCTCCACGAGGACGTCCAAGGGCGCTACGCGCTGTACGTATCGGCTGGGTTGCCTGGCAAGGCGGTGCAGCCCCACGACCACACGACCTGGGCCGTCATCGCGGGCGTGCGGGGTGTGGAGCGCAATGTGTTCTACCGCCGCGAGAGGACTGCCGATGCGGCGCGCGATGCGCTCGCGCCAGAGCGTACGTTGGACGTGGTGTCCGGCAACTCGGCGGTGCTGGGCCCCACGGATGTCCACACCATCGAGCTGGTGGGCGACGTTCCGGGACTGCATCTGCATTTCTACGGCCGTGGGCTGGACCGGCTGCCCGGCCGCGTGGTCTTCGAGAGCCGCGAAGGCGGCACCTACCGCACCTTCGCGCCGCCGGACGGCATTCGCCACGCGCGCATCGCGCCGCAGGCGCTGAAGGCGGCGCTGGCCGATGGCGAGGAGATCGCCGTGCTCGATGTGCGCGAAGCGGGCGTGTTCGCGCGCGGCCACATCCTGTTTGCCGCATCGGCGCCGCTGTGGCGTCTGGAGCTGCTGATCGACCGGCTGGTGCCGCGCCGCGGCACGCGCATCGTGCTGACGGATGCCGACGAGACGCTGGCCCACGCCGCCGCGCACAAGCTGATTCGGCTGGGCTGGACCAACGTCTCGGTGCTGACAGGCGGCACCGAGGGCTGGGCGGGCGCGGGTCTGGAAATCTTCAGCGGCACGAATGTGCCCAGCAAGGCATTCGGCGAGGTCATTGAAGAGGAGAAGCACACGCCGTGGATCACTTCGCAGGAACTGCATGAGCGCATTGAGCAGGGCGACAATGTGGTTGTCGTCGACAGCCGCACGCCGGAGGAGTTCGAGGCCTTCAGCCTGCCGTTCGCCCATAGCCTGCCGGGCGCGGAACTCGTGTACCGCATCGGTGAAATCGCTCCTGATCCGGAGACCTTCGTGGTGGTGAACTGCGCAGGGCGCACGCGCAGCATCGTCGGGGCTCAGACGCTGATCGACGCGGGCATTCCCAACAGGGTCGCGTCGCTGCGCAACGGCACCATGGATTGGCTGCTCACGGGGCGCACACTGGCGCATGGCCGCCGCACGCCGCCGCCCGAGCCAGCGCCTGCCACGCTGGCCGTTGCGCGCGAACGCGCGGCGGCAGTGGCGCGGCGCGCCGGAGTGCGGCGCATCGACGCACAGGAGCTTGCTCGCCTGGAGGCGGAGGGCGGCGAACGCACGCTGTACCGCTTCGACGTGCGCACGCGCGAGGAATACGAGGCGGGCCATCTCGAAGGCTGGCGCTGGGCTGCGGGAGGGCAATTGGTGCAGGCCACCGACGAATACGCTGGCACGCGGGGCGCGCGCATCGTGCTGGCCGACTGGGATGGCGTGCGCGCGCTCACTACGGGCGCGTGGCTGGCCCAGCTTGGAGGCTGGGAAGTGCTGGCCTATAGCCCGCCCGCATCGATCGCGGTGGTCACGGGACCTGAGCCGGTTCGCGTGCTGGCCTCGTATCCGCCCGCTCCCCAGGTGTCGGTACAACAGGCGCGAGGGCTGCTGGACGAAGGACGCGCCGCGGTGTTCGACGTGGACAGCCGAAGCGCGTTCGAGAAGCGGCAGATCGCTGGCGCCCGGTTCTCGGCACCGGATCGCCTGCCGTCATTTGCCGCTTCCGTTCCTGAGCACCAGGCCATCCTGATCACTTCGCCCGATGGGGTTCTTGCCCGCAGCGTGGCTGCGGAACTGTCGGCTCGCACGGGGCGTGACGTGCGCGCCATTACCGGAGGAACGCTGGCCTGGGCCGCGGCGGGCCTGCCCGTGGCGCAAGGAGCGCAGGGCGTGCTGACGGGTGACGATGACCATGGCTACAGCCCCTATGGGTTTCGGGATCTGGAGCGGCGCGACGCGGGATTCCGGGAATATCTCGACTGGGAGCTGGGCCTGGTTGCCCAACTCGAGCGCGAAGGCAACGTGGGCATCCGGTTGATCGGAGCCTGAGCGATGATGCAAGCCGATACCGGTCTTCCGCCTTCGCCGATCACGAGCGAGGTCGATCTGGATGCTTCGGGCAAGCAGGTCGGTTACCTGCGTCTGCCGCACTCCGTGCATCGCTCCGCCTATGGATGGCTTCCCATCCCGGTCGCATCGATCGCGTCCGGACAGGGACCGGCCATCCTGGTGATGGCGGGCAACCACGGCGACGAATACGAGGGACAGATTCTCGTGTCGCGCCTGATCCGGGAAATCGACCCCCAATGGGTACGGGGCCAACTGATCCTGTTGCCCATGGCGAACTATCCCGCGGCGCGCGCGGGTTCGCGCACGTCGCCGCTGGATGAGGGCAACCTCAACCGCAGCTTTCCGGGCAATCCGCGCGGCACGCCCACGCAGGTGATCGCGGACTACATCGAGCGCAGTCTGCTGACGCGGGTGCGGGTGGTGATCGACCTGCATTCAGGCGGCAGCTCGCTGCGCTATGACGGGGCCACTCTGTTCGCACAGCGCGATCCAGACCCTGTTGGGCAGGAGCGGCTGCTGGCGGCTCTGCACGCCTTTGGCCTGCCGCTGTCATTCATCAATGACAGCCCCAACCCGGTTGGCCTGCTGGCCGCTGCCCGGCGCCGAGGGGCCATGGCGCTGTTCGCCGAGTTGGGCGGCGGTGGCGAGGTCACATCGTCCGTGCTGGATACGGCCTGGCAGGGTCTCCTGCATGTGCTGGGACATCTGGGCGTGCTGCACGGGCCCCAGGTGCCGGCTGCTCCGCCGCATCGCACCCGGCTGCTGCACGTGAACCGCGCCAGCCACTACGTCCATGCGCGCGACGACGGGATCTTCGAGCCCCTGGCGCAATTGGGCGACCGCGTGAAAGCCGGCCAGCCGGCTGCGCGCCTGCACAGCCCCTCTCATCCCGAGCGTGAACCCGCGCGGGTGGACTTTCCTGCCGATGGCGTGGTGGTGTGCCGCCGCGTGCCGGCGCTTACCGAATGCGGGGACTGCCTGTTCCAGCTCGCCGCCGATCTCTGACTTGCCGCTGGTTGTATGCCGGCCTTCAAAAATGCAGCCTTTTTCCTTTTTTCGTCGCACGCCCTGGTATCGCCGCATCGGCCACCTGGCGCTTGCATCAGCGGCGCTGTGCGCCCAATTTCCTCTCGCGATGGCCGACACCACGCTCGAGCGCATCCGCGAGCGTGGGCGCATCAACATCGGTGTCATCGCCAACGGCAACAGCGCCTTCGGCTCCATCGATCCTGGTACGGGCAAGCTGGTCGGGTTCAACCCCGAGCTGGCGCGCCAGATAGCCAGCGAACTTGGCGTGGTTCCTGAACTGGTGCAGGTGCAGCCCGCCAACCGCGTGCAGTTCCTGCAGCAGGGCAAGGTGGATCTGCTGGTTGCCAGCATGCTGCTCACGCCCGAGCGTGACCAATTGCTGGATCACGCATCGACGCCGTACTTCCGCAACGGCGGCACCGCGATCTTTCCCAAGCGTTCCGGCATCCGCCGCTGGGAGGATCTGCGCGGCAAGAACGTATGCCTCTCGCAGGGCAGCAGCTATTCCAGGCCATTGACGGCGGAATACGACGCCCGGCTCAAGGGGTTCAAGAGCATGGCCGAGTCGTTGCTGGCGCTGCGTGGCGGCGGCTCCTGCATCGCTGCCGTGCATGAAAGCCTGACGCTGAACCATCTGGTGGCCCGTGATTCCGAATGGCAGGACTATGCCGTGCTGCCGGATGAGATCGATCCGGCGCCCCAGGTGGCCTGGGTGCGCAAGGGCGACCGCGACACGGCGGTTGCGGTGGATCGCGCCATTCAGCGCCTGCATGGCAATGGCTGGCTGCTGGCACTGGAGCAGAAGCTCGATCTCCTGCCCCGATCGTCCTTGCTGGTGGAGCTCCATCAGAAGTACAGGACCGGGGCGAGGTGAGCTCTCAGGCGCATCTCAGGTGCGCCTCAGGTGCGTGCTCGGGGCCGCAATTAGCGGGAGCAGTCGGATGCGGGGATGCGTCCCGCGCGGCCATGTCGAGTGCATCTTCGCGATTCAGGCAACTTCGGCAGCGGGTGTCTTGGGCTCGGCGGGGATGGCCTGGCCGAAGGCGCGCGCCAGGTCTTCCACCAGATCCGCCGGCTCCTCCAGCCCCACATGCAGGCGCACCACCGGCTGTGTGCCCTGCCATGCGCTGTGCTCGCGCAGCCGATCCGGGGCCGCGATCAGCGCCAGACTTTCGTAGCCGCCCCAGGATGCGCCGAGCGAGAACAGTTGCAGCGCATCGACGAAGCGTGTGGCCTGGTCCTGGGAAACCCCCTGCGCGAAGGCGAACGAGACCAGCCCGCTGGCGCCGCTGAAGTCCCGCTGCCAGAGCCGGTGGCCGGGGTCGGAGGGGAGCGCGGGATAGAAAACGCGGCTCACCTGAGGCTGCCGCAGCAGCCACTGCGCCACCTGCGTGGCGTTGCGCTGGTGCTGTGCCAGGCGCACGGGCAGCGTGCGCAGGCCGCGCAGCGCAAGGTAGGCATCGTCCGCGCCCACGGTGAGGCCCAGGGCCTCATGGGCGAGGGCGATTTTTTCCGAGAGCGAGGGCGTGCCGGCCACGACGACGCCCTGCATCACGTCCGAGTGACCCGCGATGTACTTGGTGGCCGCCTGGATGGAGATGTCGGCGCCGTGCCGCAGTGGCTGATGGAACCAGCCGCCGCTCCAGGTGTTGTCCGTGGCCACGGGAACGCCGCGCGCCCGCGCCGTGGCGGCAAGCGCCGGCAGGTCAAGCACTTCATAGAGCAGTGAACTGGGCGATTCCAGGTAGACGAGCCGGGTGTTGGGGCGGATCCTGGCCGCCAGGTCGTCTCGCGAGGGTGAAAAATACTCCAGCGTGATGCCCAGGCGCTGCAGCAGCGTGGCGTCCACGCGCCGCACGGGCGAGTACACGCTGTCGGCCACCAGCGCGTGATCGCCTGGAGACAGAAGGGCGACGAGCACCAGCGTGATGGCCGCGAGCCCCGAGGGCGCGAGAAAGGCGCGGTGGCCGCCTTCGAGCGCCACGATGGCATCCTCGAGCGCGCGGTGCGTGTCCAGCCCATGGCGGCCATACGTGGCCACGCGCTCGCCCGCCGCGCGGCGGTGGTGCAGGTCGGCATGGGAGGCGCTGTCCTCGAAGCGCACGGTGCTGGTGCGCACCACGGGCACGTTCACCGGGCCGCTGCCGCCCTGGAGGGCGGGTGATCCCGCATGCAGCAGGCGGGTGGCGGGGGAGAGGGCTCCCGGAGTCTGAAGTGTGCTCATGCCACGGCCTCGCTGGGTCGGAGGTAGGCGGCGTTGTAGTTCTTCACCGCGCCGGTCTCGGGGTCGATGGCGATGCGGCCGGTGAGCGTCTCCAGCGGCTGGCCATAGAGGTGAAAGTGCAGCGTGGGCCCGGTGCCCACGACGTGGATGCTGTGGATGTCATCGGGCAGGAACGCGATGGACGCGCCGGGCCGCACCGTGAATTCCCTCGCCACGTGGATCTGGGCGCGGGCGGGGTCGCGGTGGTCGTCGGTGCGCTCGTAGACGCGGTTCACTTCCTGCCCTTCCACGGCCACGATCACGGCCCAGGTCGTGTGGTTGTGCGGCGCGGTGGTCTTGCCGGGGTTGATGGAGTTCAGGTACAGGGCCAGCCCTGCCTCGCCGTCGGCGGGATTGAGCCGGTAGCGCGTGGATGCGCCCACGCCGGCGGCCTCGGCGGGCGGGGGGAAGTCGGCGCGGCTGAACAGTACCTTCTGCGAGGCCAACTGCTCCAGCCGGGCCGTGATGGCGTCCAGCGTGGATCGGTCGGGCGGTGCGCCGTGCAGGATGCGGCGCACGTCGGCCAGTGCGGCATCGACCGCCTGGCGGCGTTCATGGGCGATGGGAGAGGGGGCTGATAAGGTCATGGTGGTTCCTCGTGGTGATGGGTCAGAGCGCGAAACGCAGGTAGTCGAATGGCTGATGATCCGGTGGGGCGGGCGGCATGTGCGCGGTGCTGCCCAGGGCGCGCTGCAGGAACTCGCGTGTGCGCTCGCTGCGCGGGTTGCCGAAGATCTGGCGCGCCGGGCCGTGCTCGACGATGCGCCCGGCCTCGGTGAAGTACACGTGGTCGCTGACCTCCTCTGCGAAGCGCATCTCGTGCGTGACGAGCACGCAGGTCATGCCGCCCTTGACCAGGTCGCGGATGACGGTGAGCACCTCGCCCACGGTCTCGGGGTCGAGCGCGGAAGTCACCTCGTCGAACAGGATCAGATCGGGCCGCATGGCCAGCGCCCGTGCGATGGCCACGCGTTGCTGCTGGCCTCCCGAGAGTTCGCCCGGATAGGCGTTCTCCTTGTGGGCCAGGCGCACTTTTTCCAGCAGCTCGCGGGCCTCGCGTTCGGCCGTGGCCCGGTCGCGGCCCACCACGCGGGTGGGTGCGATCACGAGGTTCTGCAGCACCGTGAGGTGGGGGAACAGGTTGTACTGCTGGAACACGAAGCCCACGCGCTTGCGCAGCGCGATCAGTTCCGCCTCGGTGCGCAGCGTATCCACGCGCGTTTCGCCTACCCGGATGCCGCCGCGCTGCGGATGCAGCAAGCCCGTGATGCAGCGCAGGATGGTGGACTTGCCCGAGCCCGAGGGGCCGATGATGCAGACCGCCTTGCCTCGGTGTACTTCCACGTCGATGCCCTTGAGCACCTCGTTGCTGCCAAAGGACAGGTGCACGTCCTTCAGTTCGACCAGCGGTTTGTCTGAATCCGGGGTGGTCGCCGTGATGGCGCGGAGAAAGGAGTCAGTGGCGTTCATGGCGTCTTTCCAGTGCGCGCGTGGCGCGGGCAATCGGGTAGCAGTAGGCGAAGAAAAGCGCCAACAGCGTGAAATAAACGAGGATGGTGAAGTCCGTGCGCGCGACCGTGTTGCTCGCGATCTGCGCGGTGTCCACCACGTCGTGCACGCCGACCAGCGAGGCCAGCGAGGTGCTCATGGTGATGCTGGCGTACAGGTTCATCCATGGGGGCAGCATGCGGCGAACGCACTGCGGCAGCACGATGAGGCGGTAGATCTCTCGCCGGCGCAATGCGAGCGACTGCGCCGCCTCCCATTGCGCGCTGGGGATGGACTGGATTGCGCCGCGGAAGATCTCGGCCACGATGGCGCTCGTGGGCAGTGCCAGGCCCAGCACGACCTTGATCCAGTCCGGGAACGGGAACGTCCACGAAACCAGTTTCAGCTCGAACGGGAAGACGTAGGTGGTGAAATAGATCAGCACCAGTACCGGCGCGTTGCGGAACACCTGTACATGGCCGCGCACCACCGCGCGCACCGCGTGGGCGGGCGAGAGCGACAGCGCGCCCAGCACCAGCCCCGCCACCGTGCCCAGCGCCACGGCGAGCACGCTGATCTCGATGTTGACCCACAGGCCGCGCAGCAGGGCGGGCAGCCACTTCCAGAGATATGCGAACGCGGCGGGAGCGGTGCCGGTGGCATTCCAGAACCATGCGATGGCCAGCGCCACGGCGCCCGCGATCAGCCAAGGGTTGCGCCAGCCGCGTGACGCCGCGGCGAGCATGGAAGGAGACGATGCCGCCGGAAAAAAAGTCGCTTCATTGGCCATAGCCGGGCATCCTCAGTTGTCTCTCCAGCCAGCGGCCGGCCAGGCTCACGAGCCAGGTCAGCAGGCCGAACCATGCCAGGATGAGCAGCAGCAGCTCGAGCACGTTGTCGCGCTG
The DNA here is from genome assembly GCF_040396215.1 of Diaphorobacter ruginosibacter. GTDB lineage: Bacteria > Pseudomonadota > Gammaproteobacteria > Burkholderiales > Burkholderiaceae_C > Diaphorobacter_A > Diaphorobacter_A ruginosibacter_A. The sequence continues at coordinate 43,628 of NZ_JBEBOW010000007.1, forward strand.
CGACCAGATCATGATGGACTCGTAGGTCACGTCGCCCACGGCGATGGCCGAGGCCACGGCAGTCATCTTCACGAGATCCACGAGGTTGTTCACCAGCGATGGCAGCGCGAAGCGTACTGCCAGCGGAAGCTGCACGCGCAAGAGCAGTTGCCGCTGCGAGAAACCCAGCGAGCGCGCGGCCTCCAGCGTGGTGGCGGGCACGGCCTCGATGCCCGCGCGCAGCGCCTCGGCATGGAACACGCCCTTGTGCAGCGAGACCACGATCACTACCCACACGAAGGGCGTGAGCGGGTTGTTGCCCGCGCCCCAGTCGCGCAACTGCCGGGTGATGAGCATGTTGAGCACCAGGAAGGCGCAATAGAGCTGCACCAGCGTGGGCGTGTTGCGCGTGACTTCCACGAAAGCGCGCGCCGGGGCCGCCAGCCACGGGCGGCCCGAGGTGAGGAGCGCCGCGAGCACAACGCCTGCGGCCAGGCTGCCCGCAATGGTCAACAGCGCGAGTTGCACCGTCACGCCCAGCCCCCGCACGAAAGCCTGCCGCTCGTTCACATCGAGCAGGAAGGCGTAGTTCAGTCCGATGTCCTTGAGCGCCTGCACTCCCTGGACGAGCAGGTCGCCGCTCATCCCGCAGCCTCCTGCACGACCTCGTCGGCTGCCGACGGATGCGCGGCGCGCAGGGCCGCCACCGCGCGCGCGATGCGGGCGGTGGCCTGGGTCAGCACCGTGTCGCTCGCAGCGGTGGAGATGCGGAAATAGGGGGATAGCCCGTAGGCCGAGCCATCGACGGCCGCGACGCCCTCTGCTTCGAGGAGCCATTGCGTCACGTCGGCGTCGCAGCGCACGGGCCGGCCATCGGGGCGCACGCGGCCGATGAGCCCGCCGCAGTGCACGAAGGCGAAGAACGAGCCGCCAGGCGGCAGCAGTTCCAGGCCGGGAACTGCGTTGATCGCGTCGGTCACCAGCCGGGCGCGCCGCGCATAGGCCGCCCGCGCATCGGCCACGAAGGACTGGTCGGCGGACTCCAGCGCGGCGGCCACGGCGGCCTGCCCCAGCGAGTTGGGGCCGGACGAGGCCTGCGACTGGATCACGGTTATGGCCTGCACCAGTGCGGCGGGTCCTGCCCCCCAGCCGATGCGCCAGCCGGTCATCGCGTAGGTCTTGGAGGCCCCGTTGACGAGCAGCGTGCGGTCCTTGAGGTCGGGTGCCACGTGCAGCCAGTGCGGCGGCGCCTCGGGCGTGAACCAGATGTGCTCGTACAGCTCGTCCAGCAGCACGAGCACGTGCCGATGGCGGCGCAATACGGCCGCCAGCGCGGCGAGATCATCCCGGCCATAGACGGCCCCTGACGGATTGCCCGGTGTGTTGAGCACCAGCCAGCGCGTGCGTGCAGTGATGGCTTCTTCCAGTGCTTGGGCACTGAGCCGGTAGCCCGTCCCGATGCCGCAGGGCACGATGACGGGACTGCCGCCATTGACCCGCACGATGTCGGGGAACGAGGGCCAGTACGGCGCGGGGATGATGACTTCGTCGCCCTCGTCCAGCGTGGCGGCCATGGCGTTGTAGATCACCTGCTTGCCACCGTTGCTCACGATGATCTGGCTGGCGCCGTAGTCCAGGCCGTTCTCTCGCGTGTACTTGGTGCCGATGGCCCGGCGCAACGCCGCTGTTCCCTGGGTGGGCGTGTACCTGGTCTCGCCGCGAGCCAGCGCCGTGATGGCGGCCTGCTTGATCGCCCCGGGCGTGTCGAAGTCGGGCTCGCCCGTGGTCAGCGAGATGATGTCGCGGCCCTGCGCGGCCAGTTCGGCGGCGTGGGCGCTGGCCGCGGCATTCGGGGACAGTTTCACGCGATGCACGCGCTGCGAAAGGGTAATGGCGGAAGTCATGGCGTGGTGCTTTCTTCGTGCGGCAGGGCGTTGGCGGGCGCCGGCATCTTGCCGGGGTTGAGCAGGCCCGGCGGGCCGTGCCTGGCCTCCTCGATGGCGAACACATTGGCGGCGTTGCCGCCCCGGGGCACGATCGGTGTGCCGCCGCTCATGTCCGTGCCTTCCTGAGATTGAGATGCAAGCGCGGCGTCACGGTTTCTTGCCTTCCGCTGCCGACTGGGCGTCGGTGTATACGGCGAAGTCGTAGGGCGCCCGGTCGAACTGGCCTTGCAGTGCCCGCTGGTGCTGCTGGGCGATCCATGTGTCGGGAACACCATGCTGGCGCGCCACCTTCAGCAGAAAGCCCGAGCGGTGCCAGTCCTGGATGGCCTTGTCCACGAAGGCCTGGGTATCGGACTCACCCCGGCGAGTCCACACGACGGTCGGCGAGGGGATGAGCTGATCCCGCGTGCCCAGCTCGAAGTCTTTCCACTCGGCGGCGTTGGGGCCGGTGAGCTTTTCGTACAGTGCTGGCTGGATGTGCACGGAGGCGGCGCAGGTGCCGCCCTTGAGCGCGAGCAGCGACTCGGGGATGCCGCGCAGGCCCTTGACCACGGCCCCGTAGGTCTCGGCCAGAGGTTTGGCGAAGTTGCTGCCCTGCGATACGCAGGCGACTTTGCCGCGCAGGTCTTCCCAGCGCTTGATGCCGCTGGCCTTGGCCACGAGCGCGCCGCCGCCGATGAGGTCGTACGGTGTGGGAGCGAACGAGAGGATCTCGCTGCGCTCCTGCGTCCACTGGATGTTGGCGATCAGAAGATCCACCTTGCCGCTTTGCAGGAACTGCACGCGTGTGGATGCGGTGACCGGCACGGTTTCCAGTTGCACGCCCAGGCGCCGCGCGATGTCGGCGGCCAGCTCGGTCTGGTATCCGCCGGTCTTGCCTGTTGCGGGGTCGAGCAGTCCGAAGGGCGGGCTCGCGCCATCGATACCAACGGAGAGCCTGCCGCGCTGGCGTACCTTGTCGAGCGTGGCGTCGGCGTGGGCTTGCGTGGCGCCCAGGGTCAGGGCAAGCGCGGCAGCGAGGGTGGAGAGAAGGCGGGACATGCGAGTGTTTCCTCGGGAGGATGAAGACCGGCCCGGCCATGCGCGAGCGCGGCCGATGCGGGGCGAAGCATGGAGAAACAGGGCGTGTGCTGAATCCGGATCAGCGCACCGCGGTCTTGAACCTGGCTTGCAATTCAGGCAGCAGGGGATTGGGGGGCTCGATGCCGACGTTTTTCTCGGTACCTATGAGCCAGCCGCTGCGGTGCCATTCCTGCACCACCTTGTCGACGGCGGCGATGGTGTCGGTCTCGCCCTTGCGGGTCCAGACCACCGACGGCGCGGGCAGTATCTCGGTCGCGAAGGGGGCTGCGTACTGCGCCCATTCCGGGTTGCCGCGCAGCAGCGGTTGAATCAGCGTGCTGTCATGCACCGCGGCGACGCAGTTGCCGCCCTTGAGTGCCAGCAGCGAATCGGATGAACTCTTGTAGCCCTGCACCTGGGCGCCGTAGTCGTTGGCCAGCGGCTTGGCGAAACTGCTGCCCTGGGACACGCATACGGGCTTGCCGCGCAGGTCTTCCCATTTGGAGATGCCACTGTCCTTGCGAACGGCGGCCGTTCCTCCCACACGGTAGAACGGGGTGGGTGCATAGCCCAGAATTTCCGCCCGCTCCGGGTTGAGTTCCATGGATGCGATCAACAGATCGACTTTGCCCGCCTGCAGGAACTGTACGCGGGTGGCCGTCTGCACCTGCACGAGATCGGCCTCCACGCCAAGACCTTTGGCGAGCGCGCGAGCAAGCTCGGGATTCCAGCCGGTGAGCTTTTGGGTGGATGGATCTATGGAGCCGAAAGGTCCGCCATTGACCAGCACGCCAATGGCGACCTTGCCGCGCTGCTTGATTTTGTCCAGCGTCGCGTCGGCATGTGCGTATCCGCAGGCAAACGCCAGCAAGGCTCCGGCTGCAATGGAACGTCGAAGGGCAAAGAGCGTAGGGCGCATAAGAGATTCGAAAAACGGATCGAAGAGTCAGAAGAGAAGCGAATCTTCGGCCTGACCGTTGATCTGCAACAAGCGATGTTTTCGAGAATCGATATGCGTTTTGCGTGTGGCGCCGTGCTGGGGAGGCTTGCTGCGGCCAGAGTTTTCAATGCGCGGCCATCGACCTTGCTTTCTGCGAGCCCTTGCTTGCTCCGCATCTGCGCTGGGACTGCGCGACGTGCTTGTGGGGCGCTTCGCGAGGTGGGCCGTTGCGCCAGCCGTCGGGGCGACGCAGGGGAGCATTTGTCATGGATCGACATGAACGGCGATCCAAAACAAAAAAGCCCAAGTGGCTAATCCACTTGGGCTTTTTCGTTTTTTGTCTGGTCGGGGTGAGAGGATTCGAACCTCCGGCCTCTACGTCCCGAACGTAGCGCTCTACCAGGCTAAGCTACACCCCGATTTTTGTCTGTCTCGCTGCTCAGATGCGGCGATCAAGCAGTGAAGCCGCTAATTGTAGCAAACCTTCGGTGTATGTATTGGCTGAAAGTGAAGAAATAGCATCAATGGCGACTTGGGCTTGTGCTGCCGCGGCCTGGCGGGTGGCGTCGAGGGCGCCGGTGGACTTGACGATTTCGATGACGGCTGCCAGGTTGTCCGTTTCGCCTTCCTCGATGGCCTTGCGGATGAGCGCGCATTGGTCGGCGTTGCCGCGCTGCATGGCGATGATCAATGGCAGCGTCACCTTGCCTTCGCGCAGATCATCGCCCAGGTTCTTGCCCATTTCGGTGGAGTTGCCGTCGTAGTCGAGCACATCGTCGATCACCTGGAATGCCGTGCCCAGGGCCTGGCCGTAGTCGGCGCAGGCGCTTTCCAGTTCCGGCGGGCTGCCTGCGAGCACGGCCGCCAGGCGGGCGCTGGCCTCGAAGAGCTTCGCCGTCTTGGAGCGGATGACGTCGAGGTAGGCGGCTTCGGTGAGCGATGCATCATGCGTATTCATGAGCTGCTGCACTTCGCCCTCGGCGATGATGTTGGTGGCTTCCGCCAGGATCTGCATGACGCGCATGTTGCCGGTGTCCACCATCATCTGGAATGCGCGCGAGTAGAGGAAGTCGCCCACGAGGACGCTGGCTGGATTGCCGAAGCTCTCGTTGGCCGTGGGGCGGCCGCGGCGCATGGTGGATTCGTCGACGACGTCGTCGTGCAGCAGCGTGGCGGTGTGGATGAACTCGACGACGGCGGCGAGGTTGAAGCGCTGATCGCTCTTGTAGCCGAGCGCGCCGCTCATCAGCAGCAGCAGGGCCGGGCGAAGCCGCTTGCCGCCCGCGGAGATGATGTACTGGGCAACCTGGCTCACCAACGGCACCGAGGAGCTGAGGCGTGCGACGATGACTTTGTCCACTTCACGCATGTCGTCGGCGATCAGGGCGAGAGTGGCGGCGGTGCTATTGTTGTTGGCGGCCAAGGTGATGCAGTCAAAAAAGGGTCGAAAGCCGGATTATAGGAGGCGCTGCGGCGAATGGCCGATGCCCGGGCGCGGCCCTGCGGGAATCGTTCGCCTGCTGCGCGAATGGCTTCGGACGGTTTTGTCCGCTGAACTGCGGTTGCCCGGCCATGGCAACCGGGTCGCGGATGTGTTCTTTACATGAAGGTATAGGAGCCGGGCGGCTCGAACGCGAAGCCCACTCCGTACACGGAGCGGATCCAGTCGTGTCCGCTGCGGTCGGCGGTGCGCAGCTTCTTGCGCAGGTTCTTGATGTGGCTGTCCACCGAGCGTTCATTGAGGTCCTGCGTGTCCTCGTCGTAGGCCATCTCCAGGATCTGTGAGCGCGAGAGGATGCGGTCGCGGTGCTCGATGAGGGTCTGCAGCAGGCGGTATTCGCGCTGGGTCAGCGGCACGGGTTTTCCGTAGAGCGTGACTTGCGAGAGATTGTCGTCGAGCTGCAGTTCGCCGGTGTCCAGAGGTGCGTGGGGCGCGGAGGGCTTGCGCCTGCGCAGCACGGTCTTGACGCGGGCGACCACTTCGCGGGGCGAGAAGGGCTTGCAGACATAGTCGTCCGCACCGAGTTCCAGGCCGATGAGGCGATCGACTTCCTCGACGCGCGCGGTGACCAGGATGACCGGTGTGTCGCCCACGCGCCGGGTCTGGCGCAGCACTTCCAGGCCGTCGATGCCGGGGAGCATCACGTCGAGCACGGCGAGGTCCGGCGGCGTGGATCCGAGCAGCCGGTCGAGCGCGGCCTGGCCGTCGGTGACGTGCTCGGCGCTGTAGCCCGCATGGCGCAGGTAGTCGAGCAGGACGTTTCCGATGTCGATTTCGTCTTCGACGATGAGGATTCTCTGCTTGTTGTTCATGGTGTCATTTCTCCAGCAATGGCAGCGCGACGATGATGCGCAGCCCTCCCAGGGGTGAGTGGTCGGCCTCGATCTTGCCGCCGTGCGCCTGCACGATGGAGCGGCAGATGGCAAGGCCCAGGCCCGATCCTCCCATATCGCCGAGCGCGCGCCGGCGTGATGATTCGGTGCGGTACAGGCGCTCGAAGATATGCGGCAGCTCCTGGGGCGAGACGCCCGGCTTGGTGTCGTCGAACACGATCTGCAGTTCATGGGCGCCGGTGCGTTCGCGCGCGACCGATGCGGTGATCTGCAGATGGCCGCCGCCGTCGGTATAGCGCAGGCTGTTCTCGAGAAGGTTCAGGAACACGCGCTGCAGTTGCTGGGCGTTGCCACGGATGCGCGGAGCCTGGCCGGGTGTGTTCCATTCGTTGGGCAGCCTGAGCTGGATGCGCACGTTTGCCTGATCGAAGCGGGTCTGCAGCGCCGTCACGGCTTCGTTGAGCTGCGATATCGGCAGCATGGGCGCCATGGGCGCGGGGGCGGCGCTGGCGGGGTCGTCGGCGCTCTCGCGCAGGTCGCCCACCAGCTGGATCAGGCGCATGAGCTGGCGATGCAGGCGCATGGCGGTCTGGTCGTCGAATTGGCGCACGCCGTCCTGCACGGCTTCGATTTCGGCGCGCATGGCGGCAAGCGGCGTGCGCAGCTCATGGGCCATGTCGCCGATCCATTGGCGGCGCGAGGTCTCCATGCTGTCGAGCTGCTGGGCCATGTCGTTGAAGGTGTGGATCAGGCGCGAGAACTCTTCGCTGTCCACCTGTTCGGAAATGCGGGTCTGCAGTTGTCCCGCGGCCAGCTTTCTGGCGCCGTCCACCAGCGCGCCGATGGGGCGCAGCCAGCGGTGCGCTATCCAGCCGGAGAGCAGCAGGGCCAGCAGCAGTCCGGCCGCCCCGGACCACAGCACGAAGCCGAGCTGTTTGCCGAGGAAGGCGCGGTCGGCATCACGCTCCAGCCCTTCGGGCGGGTTCATCACCAGATAGCCGATGATGCGGCCATCGTTGTCCTTGAGCGGGGTCCTGGCGTGGCCCAGCGTGGGCAGCGATCCGGCGATGAGCTCGTTCTTGGTGTTCAGCAGCGCCAGCCGCCGCGCGAGTCCGTCGGACGGGCGGGGCAGCAGCGGCGAGGGCATGGAGGCGGGATCGTCCGGCAGGAACGGCGTTTTCGCGCCGGGAAACAATGAGCTGCCGCCGGGGCGCGCCTCCGGCACGGTTTCCGACTGCATGTTCATCAACGGGCGGCGGATGGCCCTCCACAGCGCGGGATGGTCCTTCATGGGCTTCCAGCTGTTGTTTTGCTGATAGACGTTTTGCAGCCGGTAGACCAGCCAGTCCATGCGCGCCAGCTCGATTTCGGCCACGTAGGGCCCCAGTCCGCGCTGCAGCCCGATGCGCGAGAAGCCGATGAAGATCGCCATCATCACCACCAGCAGGATGGTGAGGGCGATGAAGGCCTTGGTCTGAAGCGATAGTCGGCGCATGTGGGGGAGGCGAGAGCGGATTTGCGTTGGAGAGCCTGTGCAGCCCTCACATGCTAAAGCCTCGGCGCGGGCGCGAAGCGGCGAAAGCGGCTGGCGGGGGCGCTGGCCGCCCATTTATCTCCTCAATCGCCGGTTTGTTAGCACCGCGTAGCAATTTGGATTACTTTGTGGCGACCCGCGCGGCGGCCCCCGCGGCGATGGCCTCGGAAATCCATCTGTCGAAGGTCTTGCTGTGTGCCTTGATCCAGGCGTCCGCATGGCGCTCGACGTCCGACGCCTTTTTCTGGCCGTCGTGCATCAGCCGGTTCTGGGTGCTGATGTCGTTGATGGGGATGCTCATGATCTCGAAGAGATGCGCCGCGGCGGGATTCTTCGCGGCCCAGTCCTTGTTGGCGACGATGTATTCGTTGTTGAGCGGGAAACCGTAGTTCTTGCCGCTGGGCAGCCGGGTGTCGGCGCCCTTTTGCACGCCGGGCATGGACGAGAACGGCACTTCCAGCCACACGACTTCCTTGCCCGGGCGCAGCACGTTGCTGAGCCAGAATGGCGTCCAGGCGTAGTACAGCACGGGCTTGCCCGCCTTGTAGCGGGCGAGCGTGTCGGCGATGAGCGCGGAATAGTTGCCCTGGGTGTAGCTCACGGTGTCCTTGAGCTTGAATGTCTCGATCTGGTGCCAGACCACGGCCTCGCCGCCCCAGCCGGCGTTCGGCCCGATCAGGTTGGCCTTGCCGTCGCCGTCGGAATCGAACAGTTTGGCGAGCTCGGGATCGGCGAGCTGCGCGATGCTGGTGATGCGGTATTTGTCGGCGGTTTTCTTGTCGATCATGTAGCCTTGCGCCGCTCCTGCCGCGTATACGCCCTTGCGCAGGAGCTTGGCGTCGCCGCCGGCTTCCTTGTAGAACTCGGAGTGGTGCGGGCTCCAGTGGTTGGCCATGAAGGTGGCGTCGCCATTGGCGACGGCGATGTGCGCGAGGGGATATTCCAGTTCCTCATACGGCTTGACGGTGTAGCCCAACCGTTGCAAGGCCTTCATCACCAGCAGCGTCTGGAATGTTTCTTCGGACAGATTGCTTTTCACCGGAGTGACGGTGATGCCCGCGCCGGGCAGGCTGCCGTCGGCGGCCCATGCGGGCAGGTTGCCCAGCCCGAAAGCCACGGCGCTCACGCAGAGTATCTTGTGGAGGGTGCGGCGGCGGTTGTCTCCGGCCGTGCTGGCGTGCTTGTTCTTCGAATGCAAAGTCCTGGTCATCCTTGTCGTATCTCCTTGCTGGTATGGGATGAGTGAATAGAGGGCGCAAGCCCCTCGCGTTGGAGCGCGATGAGGGCGCGCAAAAAGCGCCGCGCCGCGCCGGCGGAACACCGGGCGCGGCGCGGTGGCGATGGCTGG
>NZ_JBEBOW010000008.1:0-46954 GCF_040396215.1 Diaphorobacter ruginosibacter
CGAAATCCCTTCGGATAAAACCTTCAGCCGTGTTGACGAAGGCGCGATTGTAGGCACTTAGATGGGAGAGAAAGTCGTTTTGATGACTTTTTTCGCAAATTCTCCCGAAAGATATCCCGAGAGAACCATATGCGCCGCCTCATCGGGCAAGGAAATCAAGGATGAGCCCGTCAAAGTCCTCGGGGGCTTCCAGTTGCGGCCAATGGCCGACTCCCGGCAATGTGACGGAGTGGGCGTCCGGCAGGACATGGGCCATGGCCTGGAGCGCCTCGGGCGGCATGCAGGCATCCTGCCCTCCGCCGATCAGCAGTGTCGGCACATGGATGCGCGCCAGCGCCGATGCATTGCGCTGAAACGCGGGCAAGGCCTGCAACGCATGTCTATATATGAGAGGGTGGACCTCGCCCATGGCATGGCGAATGAGTCGCATGCCTTCGGGGATGGCCTGCTGACCCGTCTGCATGGGCACGACACGATCCGCGATCTGCACCATGGACAATCCCTCGTCCAGCGCGGCAAGGCGTGGTTCGACCCACGCCTTCACAGAGGCGTCATCCAGCGGCGGGCCGCCTGCACACAGGACAAGACGTTTGATCAGGCGGACATCGCGCATGGATGCCTCGAGCGCAACCATCGCCCCCATGCCGTGTCCGACCAGGGTCACTTGCCCGACTTGCAAGGCATCGATCAGCGCCAGGCAGCTCTGGGCCAGCGCCCTGAGGTTGTAGGGCTCGACCGGCGGCGTGTATCCATATCCTGGCAAATCGACGGCAATCGCCCGATAGCCCTGGCTTGCCAGCGACTCCACGGCGGGAGCAAAGCTCAGGTGTCCGCCATCGGCATCGTGCACCATGACTACGGCGTGACCGTGGCCCAGGCTTGTGAATCGGGGAAGAATTGCCATGCGTAATTCCATCTGGAATCCCTTCGGCAGCGGGCCGATGGGTTGCGATCAATAATATCCCACTTATCTACCTAGGATTTCGTCCTCAGTTCTGGGCGATGACCGCCGCGCACCTGTGAATCTCACTTCTTCCTCGCTTCAAGCCTCGTCAGGCGCCCGGGCCCCGGGCTTCAACTCCCGCGATTTCCGTGATGCGCTGGGCATGTTTGCCACTGGCGTGACGGTGGTTACCGCGCGCACCGCCGATGGCCAGTTGATCGGGCTGACAGCCAACTCCTTCAATTCGGTTTCGCTGAACCCGCCGTTGGTGCTGTGGAGTCTTGCGAGCAAGGCGGCATCCTTGAATATCCTCAGCCAGGTGACGCACTACGCCATCAACGTGCTGACGGCGCAGCAACAGGCGCTGGCCGAGCAGTTCGCGCGGCGCGACATCGACCGCTGGGCGGGTGTCGACTATCGGCTGGGCAGCAGCGGCACGCCGCTGCTTGCGAACGTGGCTGCCAGCTTCGAATGCTTCAACCGCAGCCGCCATGCAGAAGGCGACCACGTGATTTTCGTGGGCGAGGTGGAGCACTGCACGCACTATGCGGAGTGCTCGCCGCTGGTCTATCACGGAGGGCGCTTCTATACCGAAAGCCTGCTGGGCGACTCCACCGTGGAGGATGACAAGGCGGCGCAGCGCTGACGGTGCGGCTCTTTCAGGCAGCCATTTCTCGCTCGCATCGGATTCATCCAAAAGCAAAAGGATGTGCGCGGCAGCCAGCCGGCACATCCTTTTTTCATCGTACGGCCTGCGCGCGGGATGCCGCGCCGCCGCGACGCACCATCACTTGGCCTGAGCTTCCGGCAGCTCGATCTTGACTTCCAGGACCTCCAGGTTTTCCTGGCGTTCCAGGTGCACCTTGATGTCGTTCGAGTCGATCGATACGTATTTGCTGATGACGGCCACCAGTTCGCGCTGCAGCGCGGGCAGGTAGTCGGGCTGGCCGGCATTGCGGCCGCTGCGTTCGTGCGCGAGGATGATCTGCAGGCGCTCCTTGGCGACCGATGCGGTCTTTTTCTTCTCCCCGAGCAGGAAGGACAACAGGGACATGCGTCTTACCTCCCGAAGATGCGCTTGAAGAAGCCGGGCTTCTCCGCGTCAGTGAAGCGCATGGGCTTTTCCTCGCCGAGAAAGCGCGCAACCACATCCTTGTAGGCTTCAGATACATCCGTGCCCTTGAGATGGATGGCGGGCAGGCCCTGGTTGGAGGCCTGCAACACGTTCTCGGACTCGGGAATCACACCGATCAGCGGGATGCGCAGAATGTCCTGGATATCCACCAGGCTCAGCATCTGGCCGTCTTCGACCCGGTTGGGGTTGTAGCGGGTGATCAGCAGATGCTCCTTGATGGGGTCCTCTCCTTCGATGGCGCGCTTGGTCTTGCTGCCCAGCATGCCGAGGATGCGGTCGGAGTCGCGCACCGAGGAGACTTCGGGATTGGTGACGATCAGCGCCTCGTCCGCATAGTGCATGGCCATGAGCGCACCGCTTTCGATGCCTGCCGGCGAATCGCAGACGATGTAGTCAAAGTCCATTGCGGCCAGGTCCGTGAGCACCTTGCCCACCCCTTCCTGCGTCAGCGCCTCCTTGTCGCGGGTCTGGCTGGCGGCAAGGACGAACAGGTTGTCGCACTGCTTGTCCTTGATCAGCGCCTGATTGAGATTGGCTTCGCCCTGGATCACGTTGATAAGGTCATACACCACGCGGCGCTCGCAGCCCATGATCAGGTCGAGGTTGCGCAGGCCGACGTCAAAATCTATGACGGCGGTCTTGTGGCCGGCAAGCGCCAGGCCGGATGCGAAGGCGGCACTCGTGGTGGTCTTGCCCACGCCACCCTTGCCGGAGGTCACGACGACGATTTTGGCCATGTTATGCAAAGTCCTTGCTTCGGGTTTTCAAAATAGGAAATTCGATCGGTGTCTTGGAAATGGGATCCATGCCGTTGCCCTGCCTCATAGCGGATCGATCAGCAGCTTCTCGCCTTCAAGCCGCACCTGCGCCGGCCTGCCCTTCACATCGGCGGGCAGATCGGTCTCGATGGCTCTGTACATTCCGGCGATGGAAACCAGTTGCGGCTCCATGCAGGTGCTGAAGATCCGGGCATCGGTGTTGCCGCGCGCACCCGCGATGGCGCGCCCGCGCAAGGGAGCATAGACGTGGATGTTGCCATCGGCGATCACCTCGGCGCCAAAGCTGACGACGGCCATCACGACGAGATCGCCGCCGCGCGCATAGACCTGCTGGCCCGAGCGCAGCGGCTTGTCCACGACGACGGTGGGCACGCCGCCTACCGGTACCTCGACGGGCACTTCCACTTCACGCACGATTTCACGGACCACTTCGCGGATCTCGACGTCGGGCTTCGCCGCGCGCTCGCGTGAAGGCGCATCGGGCGCGGCGATCAGGCCTGCTTCGTGCGCCGCCCTGGTCTGCGCCTCGCTTGCGCCACGCACGGCAACAGGTTGCGTGTGGTGCTTGCGCAGTTCCCGCACGATCGCGGTGAAGTCGATGGGCTCTTGCGCCTCGCGCACCGCCGCAAGATCGATCAGGATCGGGTCGTTGTCGAAAAATTCGGGATCGTCGGCCACGCGCGCCGCCAGTTCGGCCGCGAACGCTGAAATATCCGGGCTCTTGAGCACTACGGCAACCACCGGCAACTGCGCGCTCTTGAGGTCAAAACTGGTGCGGGACTGACCCGCCGTATCAACGGCCATGAACAGATGTGGTGGGAATCACGAAATCGGCATCCACGCAAAGAACCAGAAATGCGCGGCCACCGGATGGTGAATCTGCTTGCGGGCTTTGCGGGCGCACCGATGAGCCTCGACAAGACGCCGGGACACGAAAAACCTCGCAAAACAGGCTCATGAAAACGGAGTGTACAGTGCGCCGCGCCTCGCGCTGCATCAGTACGTATCCGGATCGGCAGGCGATACGGGCCTCGCGGCCAGCCCGTGCCCGGCTTGTCGGCCTTGCGCCGCCGCGTCTTCACCTCGTTTTCCGGGCGCTGTTCACCATACCGGCGAGCTCATAGGCAAATTGCATCGCTTTGCAACCGGGACCGCCAGAGCTGCGCCATCGAGCCATGAAGCAGATGGGGGAAAAACAAGGCCCGCGGACGGCAACCATCCGCGGGCCCTGGCTCATGAAAGACCGGCTCCATCAGAGCTTCGGAATCTTGATGCGGCTGATCATGAGCGAGCCGGAGATCGCAAACAGCAGCACCAGCGGATGCAGCGTGAAGCCGGCAATCACGACCTTGCCGAACCACAGATGCTCGCGCACCGCCCCCAGCGAGGCGGCGACGGCCAGCACCAGCACCAGCAGAAAGGACGTGGGAATGGGCGTGCCTTCGAAATATTTCACCTTTCCGGAGGATGCGTCGGAGAGCGTTTCCGCCGTCACGTTGTAACGCGCCAGACGCGACACCCCGCAGGCCACGAAAAAGGCAAGCAGGATCCGGTCATACAGGCCCTGCATGCCGCAGGCGTAGGCGATGATCGCGGGCGCGACGCCGAACGAGATCACGTCGGCCAGCGAGTCCAGCTCGCGCCCCATGGCCGAGGACTTCTGGCGCCAGCGGGCGATGCGGCCGTCGAGCACGTCGAACACCAGCGCCGCGAACACCAGCGCGGCCGCGAAATAGATGTGCTGGACATCCACCGTTTCGAGAAACGACATGGCCGAAAACAGCGCGCCGACGCCACATACGGCATTTCCCAGAGTAAACCAGTCCGCGAGATGGAACTCGCGGATCATTGAAAAGCGTTTTGGTGGAACGTTCATGACGGCATTATGAAGGTTTCATGCGCCGATTCACGAATCTGCCCGCGCGGGCAGGAGCTCGGCGCACCGGGCGAAGTCGCGGATTATTGTCCCGAAATCAGCGCCCCGCCGCCTTCAACGCCCCACCGGCGCTCGCCATGCGTCAACGGAAAACAGGTTGACGTTTTTCGATGAAGGCCGTGACGGCCTCGCGGTGATCGGCGGTCTTGTGCGCGATGGCCTGGCAGCCCGCCGACATCTCCAGCAGCGACGCCAGCGACGCATGCTCGCCCTCGCGCAGCAGCCGCTTGGTCATGCGCATGATCGCTCCGGGGTTGGCAGCGATCTTGGCGGCCAGCTGCCTGGCCTGCGCCAGCAGCTGATCGGCGGGAACGACCCGCGACACCAGGCCGCAGGCCAGCGCGTCCCGCGCATCGATGGCCTCGCCTGTGAACGCCATTTCCGAGGCCTTGGCCATGCCCACGGCGCGCGGAAGCAGCCATGCGCCGCCGTCGCCCGGAACGATGCCCACGCGCACGAACGACTCGGCGAACGTGGCGTTCTCCGCGGCGATGCGGATGTCGCACATGCAGGCCAGGTCCAGCCCCGCGCCGATCGCAGGGCCGTTGATGGCGCAGATCACGGGGACGTCGAGCTGGTACAGCGCATTCGGGATGCGCTGTATGCCCTGGCGGTATTCCTCGCGGATCATGTCGGGCGTGAGCGCATCGTCGAAAAAGCGCTTCATGTCCTTGACGTTGCCGCCCGAGCTGAAGATCGGTCCGGCGCCGGTGACGATCACCACCTTCACGGCGGTATCGGCGCGCACCTGCTCGCACAGCGCGACGAATTCATCGACCGCCGTGTTCCCCGTCAACGCGTTACGGGTTTCCGGCTGGTTCATGGTGGCGATAAGCACCGCGCCATCGCGTTCGATATTCAGAAATGCCATTGAGATGTCTCCTTGGGGATTTGGATGGTTCTGCGGTCAGGCGGCCTGCACGTCCGTGATGCGCCGAACCGTATCAAGCGTCAGGCCCTGCGCGTCCAGCAGGGCGTCGCCCGCAACGCCTTGCCAGTAGCTTTCGCTGCCCGCCGTCTGGCGCCACGCATGCAAACGGCGCGTGAACAATTGCAGGTCGTATTCTTCGGTAAAGCCGATGGCGCCGTGGATCGCATGGGCGGTTTCCGATACCGCGAGCGCGGCCTGGCTGCACCGCGCCTTGCCCGTGGCGACGCGCAGGCGATCGCCCTGCACAGCCTTGCCGCTGCAGGCCAGTTGCGCGGCCATGCGCGCGGCGAACACGTGCTCGCTCATGACGGCGAGCTGGTGCTGGATGGCCTGGAACTTGCCGATCGGGCGGCCAAACTGCTGGCGCTCGTTCGCATATTGCAGCGTGCGATCGAACACCGTTTTGAGCGCGCCCGCCATTTGCGCGGCCACCACGGCAGCCTGCAGCATGCGCGCATCACAATCCGCGGACAGCGCCAGGCGCGGCGCGGCCTGCCATTGCTCCGCACTCCAGCGCGCGCCAGCGTCCAGCGCGAGCGCCTGCGGCGAGAGCGCAGCGTCGTTCAGATCCAGCAGACGCCATTCATCGCCCCATTGAACCAGGGCCGATTGCGCCGCGCGCGCATCGCGCACCAGGGCCGCATGCACGCCGCCGTCACTCCCGCGCGCCG
Organism: Diaphorobacter ruginosibacter; assembly: GCF_040396215.1. Lineage (GTDB taxonomy): Bacteria > Pseudomonadota > Gammaproteobacteria > Burkholderiales > Burkholderiaceae_C > Diaphorobacter_A > Diaphorobacter_A ruginosibacter_A. Next base: position 6,396 of record NZ_JBEBOW010000008.1, read on the forward strand.
CGCGGGCCAGAACGATGCGCGACTTCGGCGCGTCCACGCCAGCCTGCGCCAGCAAGGCGCGCGCCACCATGGTGTCGGCCAGCGGCAGAGGCAGCGCATGGGCGCCGCACTGCTCCAGCACGCCAAACACGTCGCCCAGCCCCAGGCCGGCGCCGCCCCGCTCTTCGGACAGCATGGCGTCGGCAAGGCCGGTTTCTTCAAGTTGATTCCAAAGCGCCTGCGTTTGCGCGGCTGCGTTGCCCCCGGTCTCGATGGCGCGCACGACATGCGGCGTGCACTGGTCGGCCAGCACCTGGCGGGCGGCATCGGCAAACATATCGTCGTTGTTGCTGCTCATGATTGATGACTCCTCTTGCCGATGTTCAACGAAGGCCCAGGCCGCGCGCGATCATGCCGCGCAGGATGTCGCGCGTGCCGCCGCGCAGCGAGAACGAGGGCGACGCCTCGGTGACGTACTTCAGCGTCATCAGCAGCTCCACCGGCACGTCTTCGACATCGCGCGAGAACAGGTCGTCGGCGATGGCTGCGGGGATGAATTGTTCGAGCGTCGTGCCGAGTTCCTTGACCAGCGCGGCTTCAACGATGGGGCTTTGCGCGCGCGTGAGCTTTTCCTGCACCGAAATCGACATGGCCCGCAGCGGCGCCAGTTCCGTCAGCACGCGGCCCGCCAGTTGCCGCGCGGACGGCGTGCGGCCCGCCGGCGTGCGCACGTAATCGAGCCATTGGTCGAACAGCACGATGGAAGAGAACAACCGCTCCGGCCCGCTGCGCTCGAACGCGAGCTCGGCCGTGACCTGCTCCCAGCCCTGGCCTTCGGCGCCGATCAGCGCATCCGGCCCGAGCTGAACGTTCTCGAAGAACACTTCGCAGAAGTGGCTGTCCCCGGAAAGATCCTGGATCGGCCGCACGGTCACGCCGGGCAGCGACAGGTCCACGATCACCTGCGACAGGCCCTTGTGGCGGTCTTCGCCCGTGCCCGAGGTGCGCACCAGCGCGATCATGTATTGGCAGTGGTGCGCGTTGGTGGTCCAGATCTTCTGGCCGTTGAGAAGAAAACCCTTCTCGTTGGGCACGGCCCTGGTGCGCACGCTGGCGAGGTCGGAGCCGGAGTTGGGCTCGCTCATGCCGATGCAGAAAAATGCCTCGCCCTTGCAGACCTTCGGGATGTAGAAACGTTTTTGCGCCTCGGTGCCGTACTTCAGGATGAGCGGCGCGCTTTGCCGGTCCGCGATCCAGTGCGAGCCCACCGGCGCGCCGAAGTTGAGGAACTCCTCCACCAGCACGTAGCGCGTGAAAGCGCTGCGCCCGCCGCCGCCGTACTCCATGGGGAGCGTGACGCCCAGCCAGCCCTTCGCGCCCAGCTTGCGGCTGAATTCGGTGCTGTAGCCGCCCCAGGATCGCGCACGGATGTGGGCGGGCATGTCGCGGGTCGCCTCCGCCAGGAATGCGCGCACCTCGGCGCGCAGCGCTTCATCTTCGGGCGGAATGCGCGTGAGGCGCAATGAGTCCAGAGTGCTCATGCCAATACTCCCATGTTTCTCAGATGCTTGAGCTGCTGCTCATCCATTTGCAGATGGCGCGCCAGCACTTCGTCGGTATGTTGTCCCAGCTGGGGCGGCGCAAGCCGGTAATCCACCGGCGTGTCGGACAGGCGGATCGGGCTTGCCACGATGGGCACATCGCCTGCCTGCGGGTGCCGCATGCTGCGCTGCATGCCGCGCGCGCGCACCTGCGGATCTTCGAATACGTCGCGCACGGTGTTGATCGGCCCGCAGGGAACGGCGTGCTGCTCCAGCAGCGCTATCCAGTCTTTCGTCGTCTTGTTCACGGTGAGTTCGCGAATCAGCGCCACGAGCTCCACCCGATGGGCGAGCCGCGCGGTGTTGGTCATGAAGCGCGCGTCCTGCGCCCATTGCGGCCTGCCCACGGCATGGGCGAAGCGGGCGAACTGCCCGTCGTTGCCAATGGCGAGAATCATGTAGCCGTCGGCCGTCTGGAAGTCCTGGTAGGGCACGGTGTTCGGATGCCCGTTGCCCATGCGCCCGGGCACCTTGCCGCCGTAGAGATAGTTCATGCCCTGATTGGCGAGGCAGGCGACCTGCACGTCCAGCAGCGCCAGGTCGATGTGCTGGCCGCGTCCGGTATGTTCGCGCGCCTGCAGCGCGGCGAGGATCGCCGTGCTCGCATACAGCCCCGTGAGAATGTCGGTGAGCGCCACGCCCACCTTCACCGGGCCGCCGCCCGGCTCGCCATCGGGCTTGCCGGTCACGCTCATCAGTCCGCCCATGCCCTGGATCAGGAAGTCGTAGCCCGCACGATGCGCATAGGGCCCGTCGTGGCCGAAGCCCGTCACCGAGCAATAGACGAGGCGCGGATTGAGCCTGGAGAGGCTCTCATAGTCCAGCCCGTACTGTGCCAGGCCGCCCGTCTTGAAATTCTCGATCAGCACGTCGCAGCGGGCCGCCAGCTCGCGCACGATGTGCTGGCCCTCGGGCCTGGTGATGTCCACCGCGACCGATTGCTTGTTGCGGTTGGCGCACATGTAATAGGCCGACTCGCCCGTGGAGTTGCCATTGTCATCCTGCACGAACGGCGGCCCCCAGGCACGCGTGTCGTCGCCCGCGCCGGGACGTTCGATCTTGATGATCTCCGCGCCCAGGTCGCCCAGCGTCTGGCCGGCCCATGGGCCCGCCAGCACGCGCGACAGATCGAGCACCCGGATGTTCTTGAGCGCGCCCGCCATCGTCATTGCTGGGGTACCTTGGCCTGAACGACGATGCGCTTCCACAGCTCGATTTCCTTCTTCTGGAAATCACGCATCTGCTCGGGGCCGCCGGTCATCGGCGTCGCGCCCAGTTTCTCGTAGAACGCGCGGGTTTCATCCATCCTGGAGATCTGCGTGAACAGATCCGCCAGCTTGCGTGTTTCCGCCTCCGGCGTCTTGTGGTTCACCATCGCCCCCACCCAGGTGTAGGCCTCGAAGCCGGGCAAGCCGGCTTCGGTGAGCGTGGGCACATCGGAGGCCGAAGCCACTCGCTTGTCCGAGGCCACGCCGAACACCCTCACGCGGCCGCCCTTGGCCAGTTCCTGCACGGCGGTGACTTCGGCGAACGTGTATTCGACCGTGCCGGCCGCCACGGCGGTCATGGTCTCGCCCGCTCCCTTGAACGGCACATAGACGGTCTGCACCCTGGCCTGTTCGTTGAACAGTTCCCCCATCAATTGATAGCCCGCCGAGCCCGCGCCGAAGTTCACCTTGCCCGGATGGGCCTGGGCATAGGCGATCAGCTCCTGGAGGTTCTTGAACGGCGCATCCGGCGCAACCGCCAGCATCGCGGGCGAGCGCATCATCATCGTGAGCGGGGAAAAATCCGCCACCGGATCGTAGGGCAGTTGCTTGAAAAGCGCCGCATTCACCGCCAGCGTGGAATTGCTGCCGATGAACACCGTATAGCCGTCCGCGGGCTGGGTGAGCACGTATTTCACGGCCAGGAAACCGTTGCCGCCCGGCTTGTTCTCCACCACCACGGCCTGGCCGGTGAGGTCCTGCAGCTTCTTGGCGAAATAGCGCGCGGATGTGTCGGTGCCGCTACCGGGCCCGAAGGGCACGATGAACTTGATCGGCCTGGATGGAAAGCTCTCGGCGGCCTCGGCCACCGAAGGCGCCAGGGCGCATAGCATCAGGGCGCCCGCGCCCGCCATGGCGCACAGCGCCGACCTGCGTGTGGTGAATTTCATGTGTTGTCTCCTTGGAAGTCTTTGTCTGATTACCGGCTCCAACGGCAAGCCCGTCCAACTGGATGGAGACCACACTCTAGGCAGCAGTGGCATCTGCTGTCTAATATTACTTTTTTGGAATTCGATACTTATCGGATATTAATGGGGCATTGCCATGAATCTGCGCCAACTCCGCCAGTTCGTCACGCTTGCCGAAACCGGCAATTTCCATCGCGCGGCCGAACAGCTGCACATGGCGCAGCCGCCGCTTTCCGTGTCGATCCGCAAGCTCGAGGAAGAACTGGGCTGCCCGCTGTTCGAGCGGACCACCGCGGGCGTGCTGCTCACGCCCGCGGGCGAGGCGATGCTGGCGGACGCGCGCATCACGCTGCTGCATGCCGAGCGCTGCCGCCACGCGGTGCAGGATGTGCGCAGCGGCGAGGGCGGCCTGGTGAAGCTGGGCATCATCGGCTCGGCCACCTATGCGATGCTGCCCGAGCTGATTCCTTCGCTGCGCGCGCGCTATCCCAAGCTGGAACTGGAGCTGAGCGAGGCCACCTCCTCGGAAATCCTGGAAGGGCTGCTCACGCGCCGCTTCGATGCCGGCTTGCTGCGCTATCCGGTGCTCGATCCCAGCGGCTTCGAGATCCTGCCGCTCGACCGCGACGACTTCGTGCTGGCGGTCTCCGAAAACAGCCCTCTCGCGCAGCGCGACGCCATTGCGCTGTCCGAAGCGGCAGGCGAGCCGTTCATCCTCTACCCCACCGACAAGGTGCCCGGCCTGGCCGCGCTGGCGATGATGCGCTGCCAGCTCTCCGGTTTCGTGCCGCGCGTGGCGCAGGAGGCAATGCAGGTTCACACCATCATGAGCCTGGTCGCCTCGGGGCTGGGCGTGGGCCTGGTGGCCAGCGTTTCACGCTTGATGATGCCGCGCGGCATCAAATGCCTCACGCTCACCGACAACCCGCCCGGCTTTCACGTCGGGATCGCGCTGGCGCGCCTGCCCGGTGGAAACAATCGCGCGGTGGAGCGCTTCACCGAGCACGTGCTGCGGGTGGCCAGAGCCTCCGCCCAGGGCATTCCCAATCCCGACAGCCCCGTGTGATCAGCCGGTCATCTCCTTCACGCTGGTGATGGCGTAGCCTTTCTTCCTGAGCTGCTCGCCCGGCGCTTCGATGCCGTACTCGGGCCAGCTCGCCGCGGCTTCATCCAGTTCCTTTGCGCGCGCCTCGTCGTGCCAGTCCCAGTTGGTCGCTTCCTGCGGAATGTTGCGGCCCTGCGGAACCACGAGGTGGGAGAATTTTCCGTCCTGTTCTTCGCGGCGGAATATGTCTGCGAGCATGTCTTCGTCCTTGTTTGCTGAGTGCCGGTCGGGAAACTGTAAAGCCGGCATCCCGCAAGCCGCGTAGGAAAAAACCGGTTGAAGAGCGCATCCCCTGGCATGGCAAGTGCCTTGACTCAGGGCAAAGTATTGATCCGTATCAGGCGACACAATGTTTCGGCCTTGCGCGTCTTCAAAGACAAGAGTTGCAAACATGATCTCAAACGCTTCTTCTTCCCCTGAATCGAATTCCACAGCGCACGACTGCGACGTGCTGATCGTCGGCGGCGGGCCGGCGGGACTGTCGCTGTCGATCGCCCTGGCGCAGGCGGGCTTTTCCAGCATCGTGCTGGACCAGCAGCCAGCCAGCGCGCTCGCGGACCCCGCGGGCGACGGGCGCGAGATAGCGCTCACCCACCCCAGCGTGCAGATGCTGTCCCGGCTGGGGAGCTGGCAATTGCTTGCAGCGCACGAGCGGGGCCGCATCCGCGAGGCGCACGTGCATGACGGCCCGGTGGAAAAGCGCGCGGGCATGCATCTGGACGCGCTTGGAAGCGGGCTGGAGCACCTGGGCTCCATCGTGCCCAATGCGGCTCTGCGCCGGACCGCATTCGCCGTGGCCAAGGGCTGCGAGCGCGTGCGCATCCTGGATGAAGCCAAGGTGCTGCAGGTCACCACCTCGCGGCACGACGCGAGCGTCGAATTCCGCCGCGGCGAGCAGCCTGCGCAAACCTTGCGCGCGCCCCTGGTGGTGGCCGCCGACAGCCGGTTCTCCGCCACCCGCCGGCAATTGGGCGTGGGCGCGCAGATGACCGATTTCGGCCGCACCGTGATTGTCTGCCGCATGCGGCATGAGCAGCCACACCTGGACATCGCGCACGAGTGCTTCGGCTACGAACGGACGCTGGCCGTCCTGCCCCTGCCGGACGATCCGCAGTCGGGCCAGCACCTGTGCTCCGCCGTGGTGACCGCCGGCACCGCCGAAGCCAACGCGTTGATGGCCCTTTCACCCGAGGAGTTCACGGCCAGCGTCCAGTCTCAATTCGACGGCCGCCTCGGACAGATGACGCTGCACGGAGAGCGCCATGCCTATCCCCTGGTGGCGGTATATGCCGACCGGTTCGCGGGGCATCGCTTTGCGCTGCTGGGCGACGCCGCCGTCGGCATGCACCCGGTGACGGCGCATGGCTTCAACCTGGGGCTGGCCAGCGTTGCGCGGCTCACCGAAGCGCTCGTGCGTGCGCGCGACGCGCGCCAGGACATCGGCAGCAGCGCCACGCTGCAGCGCTATGCGCCGGCGCACCACCGCCACGCGTGGCCGATCTTCCAGGGCACCAACGCGGTCGTGCGGCTATTCACCGACGCGCGCCCGCTGCCGCGGCTGCTGCGCCGTATCGTGCTGGGCGGCGCCAATCGCTTCCCGCCGGTCAAGGCGGCCATCGTGCAGCAACTGACCGGCAAGCTGCCGAGACTGTCGCCGCCATCGCCAGGAGTGCCGCACCCTCACCTGCCCAGCCAATAGCGCAATGGTGCAATAGCACGGCGGCAGCGGCCGGGCCGCCACGAAACAAGAGGGCGAGAAGGTCAAAAGGTCAAAAGGCGGGCGGGACGTTCAGGTCCCCCCGCCTTTTGCCACGTGGGCCACGCGTGCGCCAGGCACCGACAAACCCCCATGGGCGCCCAAAAACCAGGCAGCGGGGATAATTCCAGCCCGCCCGGAGCCTGCGCGCCGGTTGCGGCATCTCCACGACCAGAATCATCCAACCACGCCATGCCAGCCCACACCCAGCGTGTGCTGTCGATCATCCCGCCGATGACGCAGCTGAACACGCCCTATCCGTCCACCGCCTACATCACGGGCTTTCTGCGCTCGCGCGGGGTCGATGCTGCGCAGGAGGACCTGGCGCTGGCGCTGGTGCTGCGCCTGTTGTCCAGGCAAGGCCTTGGCGAAGTGGCCCGGCGCGTGGCGGCGATTCCCGCTGCGCGGCAAAGCCCGGCCGTGCGCTTCTTCGCGGAGCACGAGGAGCGCTACCTCGCCACCATCGCAGGGGTGATCGCGTTCCTGCAGGGGCGCGATACCACGCTCGCGCACCGCATCGCCAGCCGCGCCTATCTGCCGGAAGGCCCGCGTTTCGGATCGCTCGACGTGTACGTGGACGACGAGGGCGGCGATCCGCTGGGCTGGGCATTCGGCGCGCTGGGGCTGGCCGACCGCGCCAAGCATCTGGCGACCCTGTATCTCAATGACCTGGCAGACGTGCTGCGCGACGCCGTGGACGAGCGCTTCGAATTCGTGCGCTATGCCGAATCGCTCGCCGCCAGCCAGCCCAGCTTCGATCCGCTGGCGGATGCGCTGGCGGCGGCTCCGTCGCTAGTGGACGAGTTGCTCGCGCAACTCGCACTCGATGCGGCCGAGCGGCACCGGCCCGACGTGGTGCTGCTTTCCGTGCCCTTTCCCGGCTCGGTCTATGCCGCCTTCCGCATTGCCCAGACACTCAAGACCCGCCACCCCCAGATCAAGACCGTCCTGGGCGGCGGCTTCGTGAACACCGAGCTGCGCGGGCTGGCCGAGCCGCGCGTGTTCGACTTTTTCGACTACGTCACGCTGGACGCCGGAGAGCGCCCGCTGCTCGCGCTGCTCGAACACCTGCGCGGCGAACGCGGCGCATCGCGGCTGGTGCGCACGTTCACGCGCGACGGCGCGAGCGGCGAAGTCCGCTACGTCAACATGATGGAGGCCGACGTCGCGTTCGCCGAAGTGGGCACGCCCACCTGGGACGGGCTGCCGCTGGACCAATATCTGTCGCTGCTGGACATGCTCAACCCCATGCACCGCCTGTGGAGCGATGGCCGCTGGAACAAGCTCACCGTGGCGCATGGCTGTTACTGGAAGAAGTGCAGCTTCTGCGATGTGGGGCTCGACTACATCGGCCGCTACGAAGGCGCCAGCGCCAGCGTGCTGGCGGATCGCATCGACGCCATCGTCGCAGAGACCGGACAGACCGGCTTTCACTTCGTGGACGAGGCCGCGCCGCCCAAGGCGCTCAAGGCGCTCGCGCATGAGCTGCTGGCGCGCAACACCGGCATCTCGTGGTGGGGCAACGTGCGGTTTGAAAAAACCTTCACCCCGGACCTGGCCAACCTGCTCGCCGACAGCGGCTGCATCGCCATTTCGGGCGGGCTCGAAGTGGCCTCCGACCGCCTGCTGGCGTTGATGAAGAAAGGCGTCTCCATCGAGCAGGTGGCGCGCGTCACCAAGGCCTTCAGCGACGCGGGCATCCTCGTGCATGCCTACCTCATGTACGGCTTTCCGACCCAGACCGTGCAGGACACGGTGGACGCCCTGGAATATGTGCGCCAGCTCTTCGAGAACGGCTGCATCCAGAGCGGCTTCTTCCACCGCTTCGTCTGCACCGTGCACTCGCCCGTGGGCATGAACCCGCACGAATACGGCATCGAGCTGCTGCCGCTGCCCCCCACCCGCTTCGCGCGCAACGACGTGGACTTCGTCGACCCCACCGGCGTCGATCACGATGCCCTGGGCGCCTGCCTGAAGAAAGCCATCTACAACTACATGCACGGCATCGGCCTCGAGGACGACGTGCGCATGTGGTTCCCGTTCAAGGCGCCCAAGACCAGCGTCAGGCGCGACAAAATCGCGCGGGCGCTGCAAAGCCTGCGCTAGGGATCCTCCATCTCGCCAACCTGGGTTCCTCCCCTCAACAGCGGAGTCTGTTTCGCCTACCATCGCTGCATTTGTCAAAAACTGTAGCGGGAGCGTGCGATGGGATTATTCAACTGGACCGAGAGGTCGCCTCAGGTGCTGCAATCGGGTGGCGTGATCGGGCCCGACGAGCGGCTGCCCTGGGGGCAGACCGGGCTGATGGGCATTCAGCATGTGATCGCGATGTTCGGCTCCACCGTGCTCGCGCCGATTCTCATGGGCTTCGATCCGAACATGGCGGTGTTCATGAGCGGCATCGGCACGCTGATCTTCTTCCTGATCACCGGCGGCAAGGTTCCCAGCTACCTGGGCTCGAGCTTTGCGTTCATCGGCGTGGTGATCGCCGCGACGGCCTACTCGGGCAAGGGCGGCAATCCGAACATTCCGGTGGCGCTGGGCGGTATCATCGCCTGCGGCGCGGTGTACACGCTGATCGGCGTGATCGTCCAGGCCGTGGGCACCGGCTGGATCGAGCGCTTCATGCCGCCGGTGGTGACAGGCGCCATCGTGGCGGTGATCGGGCTGAATCTCGCGGGCATTCCCGTGAAGAACATGGCGTCCAATAATTTCGAAAGCTGGATGCAAGCACTCACTTTCGTCAGCGTTGGCCTGGTTGCGGTGTTCACCCGGGGGATGGTGCAGCGCCTGCTCATTCTGGTGGGGCTGCTGGTGGCGTCGGTGCTGTACGCGATGCTCACGAACGGACTGGGTCTGGGCAAGCCCGTGGATCTCTCTGGCGTGATCCAGGCGCCATGGCTTGGCATGCCCAGCTTTCATGCCCCGGTGTTCGAGGCGCAGGCCATGCTGCTGATCGTGCCTGTGGTGATCATCCTGGTGGCCGAAAACCTGGGCCACATCAAGGCCGTGACGGCCATGACGGGCAAGAACCTCGACCAGTACATGGGCCGCGCCTTCATCGGGGACGGCGTCGCCACCATGGTCAGCGGCAGCGTCGGCGGGACGGGCGTGACCACCTACGCGGAGAACATCGGCGTGATGGCGGCAACCAAGATCTACTCGACCGCCGTGTTCCTCGTGGCGGCGCTGATCGCCGTCGTGCTGGGCTTCAGTCCCAAGTTCGGTGCGCTGATCCAGGCCATTCCGCTGCCCGTGATGGGTGGAGTCTCCATTGTGGTCTTTGGATTGATCGCGATCGCGGGCTGCAAGATCTGGGTAGAAAACAAGGTGGACTTTTCGAAGAACAAAAACCTCATCGTGGCGGCCATCACGCTGATCCTGGGAACCGGTGATTTCACTCTGAAGTTCGGCCAGTTTGCGCTGGGCGGTATCGGCACGGCCACCTTTGGAGCGATCATTCTGCACGCGCTGCTCGACCGCAACGAGAAATGAGATCGCTTGCGAGCGAGTTTGTCAGTGCCACGTAAGATCGGGGTTTCCACCTACTCAAATTGGAATGCCTGATAAAATTTACATCCGATAACTAAACGAAAGGGGCGAGAAAACGCCCCTTCTTTCTTCATACGGAGTCAAAATCCATGCTGCGTCCCACGTCCCGCATCCTTCACCCAGGCCTGCGCCAGAAAGTCATGTCCGCCGCCGAGGCCGCGGCACTGATCGAGCCGGGGTCCACCATCGGCATGAGCGGGTTCACGGGCGCGGGCTACCCCAAGGCCATCCCCCAGGCGCTTGCCGCGCGCATCAGCGCCGAGCACGATGCGGGCCGGCCGTTTCGCGTGAGCATCTGGACGGGCGCCTCCACCGCTCCCGAGCTCGACGGCGCACTGGCGAAGGTGGATGGCATGGACATGCGCCTGCCGTTCCAGTCCGACCCGATCTGCCGCGAGAAGATCAACACCGGCAAGATGCATTTCACCGACATGCACCTCTCGCACGTCGCCCAGCACGCCTGGTTCGGGTTCCTGGGCCACCTGAACATCGCCGTGATCGAGGTCTGCGCGGTCAATGAGGACGGCAGTTTCGTGCCGACCATGGCGGTGGGCAACAACAAGACCTGGCTGGACCTGGCCGACAAGGTGATCCTGGAGGTGAACAACCGCCTGCCGCTCGAACTCGACGGCATGCACGACATCTACTACGGCACCGCCATTCCCCCTCAGCGCAAGCCGATCCCGCTCTATGGCCCGCACGATCGCATCGGCGTGCCGCACCTGCACTGCGACCCGGGCAAGGTGATCGCCATCGTGGAAACCGATGCGCCCGACCGCAATACCGTCTTTGCCGCGCCCGACGAGAACTCCGAGCGCATCGCCGCGTACATCATCGATTTCCTGACCCATGAGGTGAAGCTGGGCCGCCTGCCCAAGGAGCTGCTGCCCCTGCAGTCCGGCGTGGGCAACGTCGCCAACGCCGTGCTGGCCGGCCTGCTCAACGGTCCGTTCGAAGGGCTGACCGGCTACACCGAGGTGCTGCAGGACGGCATGCTCGACCTGGTGCGCGCGGGCAAGATGAAGTCCGCCTCCGCCAGCGCGATCTCGCTGAGCGCGCAGGCGCTGGACGAGTTCACCGGCAACATCGATTTCTACCGTGACCGCGTCGTGCTGCGCCCGCAGGAAATCAGCAACCACCCTGAGGTCGTGCGCCGCCTGGGCGTGATCGCCATGAACTCGATGATCGAGGCCGACATCTACGGCAACATCAACTCCACCCACGTGCTGGGCACGAGCATGATGAACGGCATCGGCGGCTCGGGCGACTTCGCGCGCAACAGCTATCTGAACTTCTTCGTCACGCCCTCGATCGCCAAGGCCGGCAAGATCAGCTGCATCGTGCCGATGTGCTCGCACGTGGACCACACCGAGCATGACACCCAGGTGATCGTCACCGAGCAGGGCCTTGCCGATCTGCGCGGCCTCTCTCCGCGCCAGCGCGCGCAGGTCATCATCGACAAATGCGCGCATCCGGACTACCGCCCGATGCTCCAGGACTATTTCGACCGCGCCCGCAAGAGCGGCGGGCAGCACACGCCGCACATCCTCGGCGAAGCGCTGTCCTGGCACGACCGCTGCCTGAAGACGGGCTCGATGAAGCCATGACGGGCCGGTAACGCCAGAAAAAGCAGCGCCGCTCGAAGTGGCGGACAATGGTCACCATGCCTCATATCTGGAAAAAACCCATCACCGTCGAGCTGGCCAACCGCTCGGGCGAGAACACCGCCCTGAGCCATCTCGGCATAGAGATCCTCGAAGTGGGAGACGATTTCATCACCGGCCGCGTGCCGGTGGACGAGCGCACGCGCCAGCCGTTCGGCCTGCTGCATGGCGGCGTGAGCGTGGTGCTCGCGGAATCCCTGGGCTCCCTGGGTGCGTACTACAGCGCGCCCGAAGGCTGGGCCGCGGTGGGACTGGACATCAACGCCAACCACATCCGCGCCGCGCGCAGCGGCTGGGTGACCGGCACGGCGCGGCCGGTGCATATCGGCAAGACGACGCAGGTGTGGTCCATCGAGATGGTCAACGACGCGGGCGAGCTTACCTGCGTTTCACGCATCACGATGGCCATGCTGGCGCCGCGCGAGTGACCCGCGCTCACTCCGGCTCATAGGCGCGCCGCGCCAGTTCCTGCGCCAGAATCCACGCAGGATCGACCAGCACGACCCCGCCCGCCGGCGGCGAATGGGCCAGGGCGAGCGGGATTTCGGTACACCCCATGATGACGGGCGCGTCCGGGTATGCGCCAAGCAGCGGCGACAGCGCGTCGTTGAAGCATCTGGCCGCCAGCTCGATGTCGCCGCTTTTCACGCCGTCATAGATACCCTGCATCAGACGTTCGACGCCTGCCGCATCCGGCACCCGGGGCGTGATCCCATGCGCGCGCAGCGCCCGGTCGTAGAGACCCGTGCGATAGGTGCCGGCGGTCGCCAGCACGATGGCCTCGCGCGCGCCCTGCCGCTGCAGATGGCGCGCGGTTTCCTCGGCGATATGAAGAATCGACAGTTGCGGAAAGCATGCCTGCATCTCGTCGTGCCAGACATGCGCCGTATTGCATGCCACGGCCACGCTGCGCACGCCCAGCGCGGCCAGCCGCCCCAGTCCCTGCAGCATGTAGGGCTCGGGATCGCAGGGACCGCCCTTGCCCTGGCCTATGGCCTGGGTGCGGTCGGGGATCGGCATCTGCACGAGCCAGTGCTCGGGAAATGCCTGGTCGCGCACCTCCTTGCCATGGCCTTGCAGATAGGCGGTACAGGCCTGGACGAACAGGCGCACGAAGTCGGCCCCCGCCGCCGGACCCATGCCGCCCAGAATTCCCACGGAATGCGGCACGGCCAGCATGACGAGAGTCCTTGCTTTGTTGTCAATTGGCACAGCCGGCTGTCCGGCCATGCGCTCAATTGGCCGGCTTGTCGCTCAGCTCGACGAGGTTCTTCTTGAGCTCGTCGCTCATCGGCATGTTCAGCGGCGTGTTCGTCGGCGGGATCGGCTGCAGGAACCACTTGTCGTAGAGCTTGGTGAATGCGCCCGACTTCATCATTCCGCCAATCACGCCATCGACCAGTTTCTTGAACTCGGGATCGTTCTTGCGCAGCATGCAGGCATAGGGCTCAACCTGCAGCGCGTCGCCCACGACCTCGAAGTCGCCCGGATTCTTGGCGTTGGCCATCAGCCCGAACAGCAGCACGTCATCCATGCCGAAGGCCACGGCGCGGTCGCTTTGCACCAGCAGGAAGCCGTCGGCGTGGTCCTTGGGCATGACGAAGTTGATATCCCAGTTGTTTTCCGCATTGGCCTTGCGCATGACCTGCAGGTTGGTGGTGCCGGCCGTGATGGCAACCGTCTTGCCCTTCAGGTCGGGGTAGTTCTTGATGCCGGAATTTTTCTTCACCAGCAGGCGGGTGCCGGTATAGAAGTGGTTGATCGCAAAATCCACCTCCTTGCCACGGGTCGAATTGTTGGTGGTGGAGCCGCACTCCAGGTCGATCGTGCCGTTGGTCAGCAGCGGAATACGGTTCTGCGAGGTGACGGCCTGCCACTTCACCTCGAGGTTGGGTTTGCCGACCGCCTTCTTCACCGCATCAGCGATGGCCTCGGACATCTCGACCGTCATACCGACGCGCTTGCCGGCATCCAGGTAGCTGAAGGGCACGGAAGATTCACGATAGGCGAGCGTGATGTAGCCGTTGTCACGCACCTTGGACAAGGTGTCCGCATGCGCCGTGGCAAGACATGCCATGCCCAAAGCGGCGCAGAGCAATGTGGAACGAAATTTCATGCTGACTCCCGTGCTAAATGTTGAAGTGGCGGCTAGTTTATGGATTGCCACGAAGCTTGTGGGATGCCAATTTGACGCTCATCCATGTTCTGCAGTTATGGGTTCACAGGGTTATCACCAAGTTCGCTCCCATCAAGCTGCACGCTGGTGCGCAGCGCACCTTCGAAGGGCAAAAAACACAGGGAAAACCATGACATCCATAACCCTATGACATACCCTATGCACAAAACGCCATGCGACGCGGCAGCGATGCGGAACTACATTGCTCGTCGCAATGAAAACCGAGCAATCCAAGCATGTCTGTATCGTCGGCGCCGGCATCACCGGGCTGGCGAGCGCCTATCTTCTCCAACAGGCCGGCTACCGCATCACGCTGGTCGAGCGCGCGCAGCACCCCGCGGCAGGCGCCAGCGGCGGCAACGGCGCGCAGTTGAGCTATTCGTACGTGCAGCCGCTGGCCGATCCCGGCATCTGGAAGATGCTGCCCAAGCTGCTGCTGGAAAAGGACTCACCCCTGAAGTTCCGCCCGCAGATCGATCCTCGGCAATGGTCGTGGGGCCTGCAGTTCCTTGGCGCATGCAACCGGCAGACTTCGGAGGACAGCACCCGCACGCTGCTTGCCCTGGCTGCGCAAAGCCGCAGGGTTTTCGAGGACATGCTCGAGCGCGAGGCGCTGCGCTGCGAACACCACACACCCGGCAAGCTGGTGCTGTATGCCTCGCAGCAGGGGCTGGACGACGCGGCCCGGCAAGTGCAACTGCAATCGGGCCTCGGCGGCGCGGCGCAGCGCATCGTCGATGCGGCCGAAGCCGTGCGGCTCGAACCGGCGCTCGGCGCCTACGCGGCACGTATCGCGGGTGCGGTCTACACGCCCAGCGAAAGCGCCGCCGATTGCCGCATGCTGTGCGAACAGCTGTCCGCGCTGCTGGCCGAGCGCGGCGCGGCGCTGCTGTATGGAGCGCAAGTGCTGAACTATGACGTGCAAGGCGGCACGATCACATCGCTGCGCACATCGACGGGGCAGGACATCAAGGCGGATCACTATGTGCTCGCAAGCGGCTGGGAAAGCGCCAGCCAGGCCCGCGCGCTGGGCGTGAACGTCCCGGTCTATCCGCTCAAGGGCTACAGCATCACGATCGACGCGTCCGGCGCGCTGGCCGCATCGCCGCATGCGGCTCCGAACGTGAGCGTGACCGATACGGCGCGCAAGGTCGTGTTCGCCCGCCTGGGCGAGCGTGTGCGCGTGGCCGGCATGGTTGAAATCGTGGGCCGCGACACCAGCCTGGAGCCCGAGCGCATCACCAGCCTCGCGGACTCGACGCGCGAGGTGTTTCCCCAATTGCCGCTCAACGGCGACCTGCAGCCCTGGACGGGGATGCGCCCGGCGACGCCCAAGGGCTTGCCCATCACGGGAAGGCAGCATGGCGGCCCGGGCAATCTCTGGCTGCAGACGGGCCATGGCGCGCTGGGCCTCACGCTGGCGTTTGGCTCGGCATCGCAGTTGCTCGAGCAGATGAGTCGCGCCTGAACGGGCGCCGCGCGGGCGCCGCCGCTCGCCGATTCAGCGCGGTTGCTCCAGCGTATCGCGCAGGGCCTTGCGCATCTCCAGCGTCATCGCGCGCGCCAGCACCGAGCCCGGATGCTGCGCCAGGCGCAGCGCGTTGACGCCCACCGTGATGCGCGGCAGCAGCGGCAGCACATCCACCTTGTTCAGATCCGCCGAAGACGCCGTGCAGCCGTCCACGATGGCCGCGCCCAGGCCGAACTCCGCCATCGACAGGGCCGCATGGTAGGTCTGCACAGTGACGACCGGCGACAGCCCCACCCCATGCTCGCGGCAGGCCTGGTGGATTCGCACGCCCAGCGGATCCCTGCCATCCAGCGCAACCAGCGGCACGTCGGCAAGATCGGCCAGTTCCAGGCCATCGGCGTTCATGCGCGACGGCGGCAGGATCCCCTTGGGCAGAATGCAGTGCATGTCCACTTCCGCCAGCGATTCATATTCCAGCGCGGGCTGACGCACGGAACTGATGACGAAACCCACGTCGGCCTCCTGCAGCATCAATGCCGATACCACCTGCGGGGTATGCAGCGCCTGCACGTTCACCTGCACCTGCGGGTATTTCAGGCGGAAGCCGGCCACCGCGCGCGGCAGCACTTCGCGGCTGAGCGCGAACACGGTCAGCACGTTCAGGCGATCATTCACCTGCCCGTGCCGCAGATTGGCGGCCAGGCGCTGCACTTCGTCCAGTTGCTCGAACAGCTTCTCGATGTGCGGGAACAGCGCCAGCGCTTCGTTGGTCGGCGTGAGCCGCCCGCGCGCGCGCTGAAAGAGCGCGAAGCCAAGCTGCAGTTCGGCGTGCTGCAGCGTCCGGCTGACCGCCGGCTGCGTGACATTGATGAGCCGCGCAGCCGCGCTCACGCTGCCGGTCTGCATGACGGCGTTAAAGACTTCGATGTGACGCAATCGCATGGCCTGCCGCCTTTCCCGCGCGGTGCCGCGCCGCCGCTATCTCACTCATCCCCGGCTGCGCGCGCGAGCCGCTCGCTCTTCCAGTACACGTCGTCGCCGCCGTTCGCCCGGTTGAGCACGCGCGCCAGCACGAACAGCAGGTCGGACAGGCGGTTCAGATACTGCCTCGGCGCGGGCCGCATGTTTTCGGACGCCTGCAGAGCCACCACGGCCCGCTCGGCGCGGCGCGCGATCGTGCGGCACACATGCGCCTGCGACGCGGCACGCGTGCCCGCCGGCAAAATGAACTCCTGCAGGCGCGGCAGCTGCGCGTTGTAGTGCGCGAGTGCGTTGTCCAGTTGCAGCAGGCCATCGTCCTTGAGCAGCTCGAAGCCGGGAATCGACAACTCGCCGCCCAGGTTGAAGAGCTGGTGCTGCACGTCGACCAGCAGTTCGCGCACGTCGGCGGGCAGCTCTTCGCACAGCAGCAGGCCGATATGCGAGTTGAGCTCATCCACGTCACCCATCGCATGCGGACGGCCGCTGTTCTTGGACACGCGCGTGTTATCCCCCAGGCCTGTGGTGCCATCGTCCCCGGTGCGGGTGGCAATCTGTGTCAAACGGTTACCCATGGGCGTCTATCTCCTCAATATCTACGCAAGTCGTCCATTGTGCTTTACATCCTTGCCCCAAATGAGGAGGCAGGCAACAGCGGGCAATAGTGCTGGATCAATCGCCACCGCTGCGATGCAATAGAGCCATGTTCAACAGCCTTATGGAGTCAGCGACCATGAATCAGCCAAAGCCCAGCCGCGCACCGATCGCCTGGTTTGACGCCCGCAGCGTCATGCTGTTTGCCGCACTGACCATCGGCGGCGCGGCGGTTCAGGCCCAGACCGCCGCAACGCCATCGGGCAGGGCCGCGCAGTCCGGCGCCTCGCTCACGCTGGTGGGCCATTCTTCTTCATCCGGCGGCGGGAGCAGCAGCGCCACACCCGCGGACAAACTCGCGCAGCTCAAGCAGCAGCGCCGCATGAACCGCGGCTCGGCCGCGCGCAAAAACGGCAAATGATGCCGTGGCCGCTCGTGTGAGCGCGCCCTATCGTTTTACAACCGGGCCGCGGGTTTCAGGTAGAGATGATTGACCTGCGGTTTCGGAGCAAACCCGTTCGCGTTGTACTCCAGGATGCGAACGGGTTTTTGTGTTCTGTCGATATGGGAATTCGGTATCACGCGCGCGCCGTGCGGCTCCTAGAATACGCTGCTCGAGAATCCCACGGAGAACAACGCATGAACGCACCCACCGACGCCACCCACCTGTTGCCGCAAGTGCAGCTGCGCCCTGTGCCGCAGGAATTCCTGAGCGCGCTCGAGGCCCGGTTCGGCGCGCAGTACTCGGCATCGCAGGCGGTGCGCGAGCAGCATGGGCGCGACGAGGGATCGCTGCAGGCCCCGCCGCCGTCCGCCGTCGTGTTCGCCGAAAACACCCGCGACGTCGCCGACGCCGTCAGGCTCGCCGCGCAATACGAAGTGCCGGTCATTCCCTACGGCGCGGGCTCATCGCTGGAAGGTCACCTGCTGGCCATCCAGGGCGGCATCAGCATCGACGTGAGCCGCATGAACAAGATCCTGTCGATCAACGCGGACGACCTCACCGTCACCGTGCAGCCGGGCATCACGCGCAAGCAGCTCAATGAGGCGATCAAGGACACGGGGCTCTTCTTCCCCATCGATCCGGGCGCGGATGCCAGCATCGGCGGCATGTCCTCCACACGCGCCAGCGGCACCAACGCCGTGCGCTACGGAACCATGCGCGAGAACGTGCTGGCGCTCGAAGTGGTCACCGCCAGCGGCGATGTGATCCGCACCGGCACGCGCGCCAAGAAGAGCGCGGCGGGCTACGACCTCACGCGCCTGCTCGTGGGCAGCGAAGGCACGCTGGGCATCTTCACCGAGGTCTCCGTGCGGCTCTATCCGCTGCCCGAAGCGGTGAGCGCGGCGATCTGCTCCTTTCCCAGCATCGAAGCCGCCGTGCGCACGGTGATCCAGACCATCCAGCTCGGCGTGCCGATCGCGCGCGTGGAGCTCATCGACCCCAACACCGTGCGCATGGTCAACGCGCACAGCAAGCTCGGCCTGCGCGAAGAAACCATGCTGCTCATGGAGTTCCATGGCTCGCCCGCCGGCGTGCGGGAACAGGCCGAAACCGTCCAGCAGATCGCCGACGAATGGGGCGGCAAGGCCTTCGAATGGGCTGTCACGCCCGAGGAACGCACGCGCCTTTGGACCGCGCGCCACAACGCCTATTTCGCCGCCGTGCAGTCGCGCCCCGGCTGCCGCGCGATCAGCACCGACACCTGCGTGCCCATCAGCCGCCTGGCCGATGCGCTGCTGGACTCCGTCAAGGAAGCGGACGACAGCGGCATTCCCTACTTCCTCGTCGGCCACGTGGGCGATGGCAACTTCCACTTCGGCTATCTCATCGACCCCGACGTTCCCGAAGAGCGCGTGAAGGCCGAAGCGCTGAACCACCGGCTGGTGGAGCGCACGATCAAGCTGGGCGGAACCTGCACCGGCGAGCACGGCATCGGCATCCACAAGATGGGCTTTCTGCTGGAGGAAACCGGCGCTGGCGCGGTGGAAATGATGCGCACCATCAAGCATGCGCTCGACCCGAAGAACATCCTCAATCCGGGGAAGATCTTCCGCCTGTGAATCGGGCTCCCGCCCCTGCCTCCGGGCACGGGCGGGCCTTTGCGCTTCAGTCCACCTTGGCTCCCGACGCCTTCACCACGGGCGCCCAGCTGGCGACCTCGCTCCTGATGAAGTCGCTGTACTGCTGCGGCGTGTTGTGTTCGGCGACCGCGCCGAGCTTGGCGTAGGCTTCCTTCAACTCGGGCTTGTCGAAGGCGGCGTTCACGACCTTGTTGATCTTCTCGATCGCCTCCTTGGGCGTGCCCTTGGGTGCGATGAGGCCGAACCAAGAGCTCACGTCGAACGGCGCGACACCGCTCTCCTCCATCGTGGGCACATCGGGCGCCGAGGGCGAGCGCGTCCTGGTCGTCACCGCCAGCGCGCGCAGCTTGCCGCCCTGCACTTGCGGCCATGCCGATGGCATGTTGTCGAACATGAAATGAACCTGCCCGCCGATCAGGTCGGTGATGGCCGGCGCGCTGCCCTTGTACGGCACGTGCTGCGTCTTGAGGCCCGTGCGCACCTTGAACAGTTCACCGGCCATGTGGATCGACGTGCCGCTGCCGGACGAGGCGTAAGCGGCCTTGTCGTTATTGGCGCGCGCCCATTCGATCAATTCCTTCACGTTCCTGGCCGGCACGTCGTTGTTGACGACCAGGAGGTTGGGCACCTTCGCGCCCAGCACGACGGCATCGAAATCGCGGTTCAGGTCGAACCGGGCATTGGGATACAACGTCTGGTTGATTGCGCTGGTCACGGCCACGCACAACAGCGTATAGCCATCGGCGGGGGCCTGCATGACCTGCTCGGTGGCAATGTTGCTGCCGCCGCCCGGCTTGTTTTCCACGACGAACGACTGGCCCAGGGCCTGTGTCAGCTCCTTGGCCAGAAGGCGCGCCACCACGTCGGTGGTGCCGCCCGGCGTGAAGCCGACGATGATGCGAACCGGCTTGCTGGGATAGTCGGATGCGGCCTGTGCGCAGGCGCTCCAGCCCAGGGTTGCCAAAAGGCTTGCCGCCGCGATGGATGCCGCGGCCCGGCGGCGACCCAGCCCCCGAAAACTCGAATGCATTGCTTGTCTCCTTGCCTGTAGTTGTCGTCCGGCTTGTTGCCGGATCACGAAGCGCAATCCGTTCAGCGCTCCTTTGCCACTATAGGATGAGACGAATCGAAACCCATTGCGGGTTTGCCCTGCGCGCCGCCTGCTTGCGAAAACCGATATCCTCTTTTCCTTTTCACCCATGGATACCGTTGCCGCCGTGCGCTTGTGGTCACTTCATCCCCGACATCTCGACACCAGGGGTCTCGTCGCCCTGTGGCGTGAAACCCTGCTTGCCCAAGCCGTGCTGCGCGGCGAAACCAGGGGCTACCGCAATCACCCGCAGCTCGAGCGTTTCAGGGAACACGTGTCACCGCTGGATGCCATCTCCATCTACCTGAGCGCGGTGCACGGGGAAGCCACCGCACGCGGCTACCGCTTCGACGCGGGCAGGATCCATCCGCCGGGCGGGCAGGCCGTTCCCCGACTCACCGTGACCGACGGCCAGATCGAATATGAGTGGAAGCATCTGCTGGGCAAGCTGCAAGTGCGCAGCCCCCAATGGTTCGAACAGCAAAGCCGCCGGACCACGACGCCCGCGCTCCATCCCTTGTTCGACCTGGAGCATGGGCTCATGGCGAGCTGGGAGCGGCCTGCGGCCCCGAAGGCCCCATAAACGAGAAAGCCCGGCATCGCGCCGGGCTTCTGAACCGCCCGCCCTGGCAAGCGAGCGGGCGCGGGAGTGCTCCGCGAACTATTTCTTTTCGCTCGCTTCCTTGCGGTAGGGGCCATCGAGCAGCGCATTCGCGCCGGACACCAACGCAACGGAATTGGCCTGCGTGGTCAGCGGCATGTAGTTGGGCGCGGCGCGGGCAATGGCTGCGTTGATCGCGGCGCTGATCAGCGAGCCCAGCGCGCCGCCGCCGGAATTGCTGTTGGGCGAGTATTGCATCCGCTGGGAATTCTTCCAGAGCTCCTCGCCGGTCTTGCTCACCAGGCGATAGTCGAAATCCACCGTGACCGTGGTCGCCAACACGATGTATGTGGCGTCCCACTTCTTGATGGTCACGAACATCACCGCATCCGCGCCGAACATCTTGGCGATGCTCTGCGGCGGCTGCTCGTGAATGCGTTCCGCCTCGTAGAAGCCTTCCTGCTCCAGCACCATCTTGGTGGTGTTCACCGGAAAGACGTAGTAGCCCTTTTCCGCGATGGGCACGGGCAGCGTGCTGAGCACGTAGTTGGGCGCATCCACGTCCAGCGACTTGTTGACGACGGGAACCACGACGATGGAGCGCGGATTTGCCGCTTCATACGCCGCGAGATTGCGCTTGGGCGCGTTGGTCTGGCAGCCGGCGAGCAACAGCCCGCAAACGGCCAGCGCGAGCAATGAAAGCGTGCGGGACGTCTTGCGCTTCATACGGCTTCCTCCGTGGCTTCGGGCCTGTCGCCGCCCTTGTTCCTGGCGCGATTCTCCAGCGTGGTGATCAGCGCGTCCATGAGCGTTCTACTCTCGGGCCAGAGTTCGCGCTCCTTGCGGTATTGCTCTATCGCCTCATCCTGCCTGCCTTGCTGCAGATACAGCGACCCCAGCTCCGCATAGAGCCCCGGCGCCACCTTCTGCTGCGAGGCGTTCATCGACGCGATATGCTGCTCCAGCGTGGTCTGCAGTTCGGTGACGGTTTCGGGGTTCTTGTAGGAGCTGTACAGAGCCGCGTCATAGCCGCCCCATTGGTACAGGCCCTGGTTGCTCGCGCAGCCGGTCAGGGCGGCAAGCGCGGCGGCGGCCGCAAGCCAGCGCATGCCGGCACGCGGGAATCGATCGGGTAGTGTGAACATGTTCTATCTCAGCGGATGTCGAAGGTCTTGAGAACGCTGCTGCCGACGTAGAACTTCTCGTTCAACAGCATCTGGCCGCCAAGATCCACCTGCAGCAGGTGCGTGCCGGGTTCGATCTGCAGCGCCGCTTCGCCCTGCCTGAACTGGCCCGCGCTGCCCACCGGCAGTCCATCGATGCGCACACGGGCCGCCGCCAGGTGTTCGGCGGCGAACTGAAACGAGATCTGCGGCTTGAGCGATGCCACCGCGTGCTTTTCCGTCGGCATCTGCACGCAGCCGGTCATCAGGCCTGCGGCGCCAGCCAGCAGACCGAGCCCCAGGGCCACGCTTCTTCCCATTCTCATCGTCATCACTTGTCCCCCTCGAAATACACCACCAGCGCGCTGGCTGGGTGGTTGCCGAGATCGCCGGAAACCACGCTCGCCACCGCGCCTTCGTCGAGTTCGCTGTCGCCGAACAGGGAGTCCACGCGCAGTTGCGCCACCTTGCGGCCCGGCAGCGTGACCATGGCGCCGGTCTGAGGCGATTTGATCCGCTCGCCTGCCGTCTGCACCGCGAGCTGCATGCCCGGCTGCAGGCCCTGGCTTCTGCCGCCGCTGATGAAGACGCGCTGGCCTTCGGTCTTGAGAATGGCCGTCGTCCACGGGCGGCGATCGAGCTCGACGGAGAGCCGGTTCACGGCCTCGGAGACGGCTTGCCGGATGGCTGTGTCATTGAGCGTGCCGTCGTAGTCCGCACGCGAGCCGAACCCAAACGTCGAGGCCACTTCGTTCGATGCCTCGCCAGCGCCCGAGGTGGCGAAGAACACGTGGCCGGTCCGCGTATCCACCATGCGGATGTCCACCTTCGCGAATGCCACCTGCTTCTTGGAGGACGACACGAAACCGGAGCTGCCCACCGTCTTGCGGCCAAACTCGGTGAGCGAGCCGATGATGAGCGCGTCCACGCCGATCAGATCCGGCGCCTGCTGGGTGAGGCGGCCCTCGGCCTGGATCTTGCCGATATCCGGACGCTCGAACACCAGATAGGAACCCGATTCCGCCAGGGCCTTGCTGAACAGGTCGGTGACCTGCTTGCCCAACGGGTCGCCGTCCCTGTCGCGCAGCAGGGACTGGCCGTAGTGCGTTTCATTGGTAATGCGCCCCAGCGCGATTTTGCGCTTGAGTGTGGGCGCGCCGCTCGTCCGGGCCAGCGTTTCGGCCTGTGCCGCCCTTTGCTCGGCAGCCGTGTGCTCCGCCGTCCTGGTTTCCACGGGCGGCTGCTGAACGGCGCAGCCCCCCAACGCCAGCGCAAGCACCAGGCCTGCGCCGACTCTGCCCGATTGGCACATAGAGCGCATCGCTCCCCCCCTCGTTGTTTTAAAAAAAGCGAGGGCGATTATTTCATCGGGTCTGCCGCGATCGGCATGCCTCCAGGGATCGCGGCGTAAGAGTCATGAAAGACACGCGGGATGGTCTGATATACCTCAACCATCACCGCTCTTCATCCCGCTCGGAACGGTCTCAAGCAGCCACAGGCCGCGCCGTGCGCGATGCCACGCCCGCGCCAACGAATCCTGCGGAAATGACGCCGCAAACCAGCGCGGCGGCCGAGCCGAAGAAGATGCCCGAGTTCATGTTCGCATCCAGCAATCTGCCGAACACCGGCGCGGACAGGCAAAAGCCCAGGTCCAGCCCCGAATACACCGTGCCGTAGACGCGCCCGGTTGCGCCAGGCGGCGCGGCGCGCTTGATGAGCATGTCGCGCGAGGGGCCGGCGATGCCGATGCCCAGGCCCGCGAACGCGGTGACGGCCAGCGCCGCCATGCCGGGCAGTATCCCCAGGCCCACCACGGCCAGCAGCACGGCGGACGCGAGCAGGCACGCAGAGATGGTCTTCTCGAGCCGCTCCACGCGCGCCACCAGGAAGCCGCCGATCACCATGCCCACGGCGCCGCACAGCATGTAGCCCGTCACCACCAGCGCGGTCGCCGTGAGCGGCGTGCCGTACAGGTTGTGTAGCGCCGGACTGGCAAAGCTCTGAATCGCCGAGAGCGAGCAGGTGCTCCAGAAGAAGAACGAGAAACACAGCCACACCGAAGGCAGCTTGAGAAACGCGAGCGGATGCTCGGATCTCGCCATGCCGCCCGCGGCCGCATTCGCCCTGGCTGCGCCTTGCGTCCATGAACCCTTGCGGTCATCCAGCGATTCGCGGTTCCAGATCATGACGGCGAGCACGGTGAGCGCCAGTGCGCTGCCGCACAGGCAGGCGGTGCGCCAGGAGCCCGTCGCCGCAGCGATGCCGGCCATGAAAACCGGCGCGGTGGCCCAGCCGAGATTGCCCGAGATGCCGTGCACCGAAAAGCCATGCCCCAGCCGCTTGGGCGAGACGCGCTTGTTGAGGATGGTGAAATCCACCGGATGGAACGGCGCGTTGCCCAGCCCCGCCAGGAAGGCGGCCGCGATCAATTGAACGTACCCCGCTGCCGTGCCCGCGACCACTCCCGCCGCCGCGAAGCACGAGAGCGCGAAAAACAACACGGGCCTAGCACCCGCGCGGTCCACGATGAAGCCCGAGAGCGCCTGGCCGAAGCCCGAGACCACGAAGAACACCGACACCAGCAGCCCCAGCTCTGAATAGCTGTAGCCGAACTCCTTGATGAGGAACGGAAACAGCGGCGGCAGCAGCATGTGGAAAAAATGCGAGGAGCCGTGCGCCAGGCCGATGAGGCCGATGGTGCGTGCATCCTGGCGGAACGTCTCCGAATCGAGTGGTGCGGTCGTGGCTGTGGTCATGCGCCCGATATTAGGACGAACCCAGCGCGTCCGATATACGATAGTCTGCCAATTGCTATCGCGAACATGCCAAGCCCGTCTTTCGCCCTCCCGAATCCGGCGCGCCGCGCAATGCACGAGATGTCGTACGTGCAGGCGCTCGCCCCGCCGCCATTCGTGCCCACGCGCGAGCGTCCCGTGCGCGTGCGCTACCGCAAGCTCATGGCCGACACCCGGATCATGCCGCACAGCCATGCCTGGGCGCAGGTGGCGATCTCCGCCTATGGCGTGCTGCGGCTCGACGTTCCCACGGGAACCTACATCGTGCCGCCGTCACGCGCTGTGTGGGTTCCGCCCGGCGTCGTGCATGCCGTTACGATGGTGGAGGACGCCGATCTGCGCACGCTCTATCTGTATCAGCCGCCAGGGCGCTGCGGCCCGGATGTCGCAAGCGACGCGCAAGAGGTCTGGCGGCAATGCCGCGTGCTCGAGGCCTCCGACCTGCTGCGCGCGCTCGCACGCGAGATGCCCACCGAGCCCGACGACGGCCCCGCGCCCGGCGCCGACGCGCTGCGCCGCGAGAAGCATCTGAGCGCGCTCATCCTGGATGAGTTGCGCCGCGCCAACCCGGTCAAGCTCGGCGTCGACCTGCCGCAAGACAAGCGGCTGCGCATGCTCTGTGAAGCCGTCATCGCCGACCCCACGCGCCATGAAACGCTGGCCGACTGGGCGCACAACACCGGGGCCAGCCCGCGCACCGTGGCGCGGCTGTTCCGCACGGAACTGGGCAGCACTTTCACGCAGTGGCGCCAGCAGGTGGTACTGGCCAAGGCGCTCTCCATGGCCGCCTCGCGCATGCCCATGGGGCAGATCGCGGCGGAACTCGGCTACAGCCCGAGCGCGTTCAGCGCGATGGTGCGCAAATCGGTGGGACAGTCGCCGGCGCGGTTTTTCGGCTCTCTCTGAACAGAGGCCCAGCCGCGCTAGGATAGCGTCCACCCTTTCGCCAACCCGCTGCTGCGCCCATGCGCGGAATCCACCACACAATCAGCTCGCAATGTCCAACGAATCCAGGGAAGCCGAACGCTTCCACAGCTATCTGCCCAGCGAAGGCCATGGCCTACCGCACGATCCGTTCAATGCCCTGGTCGGCCCGCGTCCGATTGGCTGGATGTCCACACGCAGCGCGCAAGGCGTGCTCAATCTCGCGCCCTACAGCTTCTTCAACGCGTTCAACTACACGCCGCCCATCATCGGGTTCTCAAGCCTGGGCCGCAAGGACACGCTGCGCAACATCGAGGAAACCGGCGAGTTCGTGTGGAACCTTGCGACGCAGCCGCTGGCCGAAGCCATGAATCAGAGTTGCGCGGCGGTGCCGCCCGACGTCGACGAGTTCAGGCTGGCGCAGCTCACGCCGCTGGCATCGCGCATGGTCAAGCCGCCCCGCGTGAAGGAAAGCCCCGTGAGCATGGAATGCAGATGCACGCAGATCATCCGCCTCAAGGGCGCCAATGGCTCGGATGTCGCCACCTGGCTGGTGCTTGGCGAGGTAGTGGCAGTGCATATCGAGCGCGGACTGATCAAGGACGGCATCTACGACACCGCTGCGGCCCAGCCGATCCTGCGCGGTGGCGGCCCGGCGGACTACTTCAGGATCGTGGAAGCCCAGCGCTTTCGCATGTTCCGCCCCGGCTAGAACAGGGCCGCTTCGCCGCGCTGGCGGAAATCAGGCCAGCGCATCCTCGGTCTCCAGCATCGCGCGGGGTGCCCCCCTCATGCAGGCCGCTTCGGCCAGGCCCTGCATGCTCCAACCCTGGCCCAGCAGGATGCGGCGCGTATTGAGATCATCCAGCAACCGCTCATCCTCGACTTCAGCGCCGAGATAGGTGACGGTCTTGTCCTGCAGGTACACATATCCCTGCCCATACTCGCGCGCAAGCCGATCCCACAGCGCATGCGCGCCGCTGGATTGCCGGGCGCCGGTCATCAGGCACTGCCCCCCGTCGAGCGCCCAGCGGTACACGGCGGTGGCCAGCCCGCGGCGCTGGTACTCGGGCGCGAACTTGGTGTGCGGCGCGCGCAGCAGGCGGTCCGCGCGCTTGTTGATTTCGATGAGGCGATTGAAGACCGTATAGCCAGCGAGCCGCTGCTCGCGCAGGTCTTCGATATAGACGTATTTCTCGCCATCCGCTTCACGGTAATGCACGGCAAAACGCGGATCCTTGAGAAAACCGAGCCGCTCTATGCCGTGCATGGAGTCGCCCGGCGTATGCAGGCGCCCATGCAGCGACTGCAATTCTTGCCCGATGGCGTCGACGCCGGTCTGAACGTCGATGCGCAACTCAGCGGGCTTCGATGGTTGCGGCGCAATGGCGGCCCCGAGCGCTCCGCGCAAGGAGTGCGCCAGCCCGGAGGTCGAAAAAAGGGGAAAAAATGAAATGGAATCGTCGGGACAGGTCAGGCTGTGGTCTGAAGACGCAGGCAACCAGGACGCCCAGAACGGCGGCAGGGAAAGAAACATGGGGAAGCGCTCCGTTGTTAACGGGCGTCATCCTAGGCCAGATCATGAGCAAAGTCGCCCATATCGCACCCAACCAGTGCGATATGCGCGAAGGCAAGGCATGCGGCAGAAACGGAAAAAGCGGCTTGAATCGCCGCTTTTTCATTCACCGATCAATCGAAGCGGCCGACGCTCAGCGCGACAACGCATCCGCCGTCGGCGCATCCAGGCGGCCCGTCGCCTTCAGGCCCTGATCCTTCTGGAACGCCCGGATCGCATTCATGGTCTTGGGGCCCATCGCGCCATCCGGTGTACCGATGTTGTAGCCCAGATCCAGCAGGCGCTGTTGCGCTTCGCGTGTGGACATCGCCGCGCCCGCGCGGGTTTGCGATGGAGCTGCGCCGCCATCAACGCCCAGCCGCCCGCCGCCGCCCAGACCCTGGCCCTGCACGGTCTGCGCCTTGTAGTTGCGCAGAGCAACCACCATCTGGTTGTAGGCATCCATGAAAGCCGCCGTGAGGACCTTGCCCTGGGCGGTGTTCTGGTATCCGCCCAGGCCGCCGCCAGCGGCGCCGCCGAACAGGCCGCCAAAGCCCGCGAAATCTGTCTTGGAAGCACTGCCCTCGGATGCCGCCACCTGGACGCCGGAGCGATTGTCCACCAGGGTCAGCATGGCGCTGGCTTCGCGCGTCTTGAGACTGCCGCCGATGGCTGCAACCGCCGCGCCGCGGCCGCCGCCGAGCAAGCCGCCCAATGCGCCGCCAATGCCACCCGCATCGTTGTTGGAGAAGATGATTTCAGGCGACAGCGCGTAATCGGAAGCTACCATCTGCCCTTTTCCGAAATTGCTGCCTCCACGCATTTCCCCCGACCCCATCAACTGACGTTCGCGGTCCATCGCGCGCATGCCCGCGGCGCTGCGCTCCACGATGACGAAACAGTTGGATTGCTGCACCAGCAGGCGCAGCAGATTGGCCGTGGGGGGCAGGCGATATTCGTTGCGCAGGATCGTGTACCAGCCGGCATCCTGGTTTTCCACCAGGGAGACCGTGCCCAGCGACGATGCGCAACGCTCGAGCTGACCGCTCTCGTTTGCCGCATTCGCGCCACCCGCGGCGCCCGTGGCCACCGTCTTGGCATCGGCGCTGCCCATCTTCATATTGGTTGTTTCGCAACCCGTCAGGGCCGCAGCCGCGCAAGTTGCGGCGAGCAGCGTCAAGGCTCTGTTAAACATCAAGAAATCCTCCCCGTACACCGTACATATGGTTGATTGGCGCAGGCCGCACACCTGTGTTGCTCCCGCTCAAAAATGACGGCGAATAATAGCCTTAGCTAACAACTCACGGCAAGTATTTGCGAGTTGCTTCCTAATTTGTAAATTATTATTACTTTGAATTACAAATTGCCACGTAACCTGTCGATCAGGCCATTCAGTGAATCCAACGAGCCAAACTGAATGGCGAGTTCTCCCATTTCCTCGGTGCGGCCGTTGCGTTTGACGCGCTTCTTGACACGCACTTCTACTTCCGCGGTGAGCAAATCGGAAAGCTCCTCCTCCACCCGCTTCATATCGCGCGACTTTTCCTTCTTGGGTTTCTGCGTCTGAAGGCTGAATTCCGCTCCGAGCTTCTTGACCAGCGCCTCCGCCTCGCGCACCGAGAGCTTCTTGGCCGCGATCTGGTTGCCAGCGGTGATCTGCGCGGCGCGATCGAGCGACAGCAGCGCGCGCGCGTGGCCCATGTCGATATCGCCGGCCATGAGCATGGTTTGCACCGGATCGGCCAGATTCAGCAGACGCAGCAGATTGCTGGCGGCGCTGCGCGAGCGCCCTACCGCCTGCGCCGCCTGCTCATGCGTGAGGCCGAACTCACGCACCAGGCGCTGCAGGCCCTGCGCTTCTTCCAGTGGATTGAGATCCTCGCGCTGGATGTTCTCGATCAGCGCCATCGCGGCGGCGGCCTCGTTCGGCACCTCGCGGACCAGCACGGGAACTTCCGTCAATCCAGCCAGTTTGGACGCACGGAAACGGCGCTCCCCCGCAATGATTTCGTATTTGCCGGCATGGGGGCCATCCGCGAGCTTGCGCACGAGAATGGGCTGCATGATGCCCTGTTGCCTGATGCTTTCGGCAAGCTCGTAGAGCGCGCCTTCATCCATGCGCGTGCGCGGCTGGTACATGCCAGGCACCATTTCCGTGAGCGCGAGCCGGCCCACGCCTTGATCCTCAAGGGGAGCAGACTTGCCGCCAGCGCCTTTCGCGGGGGCCGCGGGACTGCCGGCATCGACCACCTTGGGGCCCAACAGCGCTTCGAGACCTCTGCCCAGGCCCTTGGGTTTTTTCGTGACCATATTCGATTCAATCCTTCGTCTTGTTCACCAGCGAATCCAGCAGCGCATGGCCTTCAGGCCAGTCTCCCAGGCCGGATTCGGCATTGATATGCCCACGCGCTCCCAGATCGATGAAGCGCGACCCCCATGCTGCGGCCAGGGCCTGGGCACGCTCGAAGCTGCAATAGGGGTCCGTGCGGCTGCCCACCAGAATGCTGGGAAACGGCAGTGCGCGCATGGACACCGGCGTCCAGCCGTGAAGCGGGCCCGCCAGTTCGGGCCGCTCCACATCGCCCGGAGCCACCAGCAGAGCGCCCCGCACCCTGGTTGCCGCGTGCCGCGAATGGGCGGCCCACCAGGCGGCGAGAATGCAGCCGAGGCTGTGCGCCACAAGAATGACCGGCTGCGGCGCATCGACAATCATTTCCTCCAGCCGCGTAGTCCAGTCCCCGCGCAGCGGACGCATCCAGTCATGCTGCTCGACACGCTGGTAGCCATACAGGCGCTCCCAGCGGCTTTGCCAATGATCCGGCCCCGATCCTTGCCAGCCGGGTAGAACCAGTACGCAGTGTTCCTCGGTCATGGCCGTCACATTTTCTTGATGCGCTTGACCATTTCCTTCGCAAAATCCACGAAGGCCACGCTGCCCTTGGCGTGGGGGTCGAACACCACGCCCGGCAGGCCGTAGCTGGGAGCTTCTGCAAGGCGCACATTGCGCGGAATCACCGTGTCGAACACCTTGTCGCCGAAGTGGTCCTTCAGCTGCTCGCTGACCTGGCTCTGCAGCGTGATGCGCGGGTCATACATGACGCGCAACAGGCCGATCACCTGCAGATCGGGGTTCAGGTTGGCATGCACCTGCTTGATGGTGTTGACCAGATCGGTCAGCCCCTCGAGCGCGAAATATTCGCACTGCATTGGAACCACGACGCCATGCGCGCTGCACAAGCCATTGAGCGTGAGCATCGAAAGACTGGGCGGGCAATCGATGAGCACGAAATCGTAGTCCTGGTCCACGGCCGCCAGGGCCGCCTTCAGGCGACGCTCACGCTGCTCGAGAGCGACCAGTTCCACCTCCGCGCCCGCCAGCTCACGGTTGGCCCCCAGCACGTGATAGCCGCACTGCTCGGAGAAGACCGCGGCCTCCTTGATGCTGGCGGTTTCCAGCAGCACGTCATACACGCTAAGTTCCAGCGCGCGCTTGTCCACTCCCGAGCCCATCGTGGCGTTGCCCTGGGGATCAAGA
Source organism: Diaphorobacter ruginosibacter (assembly GCF_040396215.1). Lineage (GTDB taxonomy): Bacteria > Pseudomonadota > Gammaproteobacteria > Burkholderiales > Burkholderiaceae_C > Diaphorobacter_A > Diaphorobacter_A ruginosibacter_A. The sequence continues at coordinate 37,196 of NZ_JBEBOW010000008.1, forward strand.
TCCACCATGAGAACGCGCTGCTTGACGCGAGCAAGGCCTGCCGCGAGGTTCACGGTCGTCGTGGTTTTGCCAACTCCACCCTTCTGATTGGCAATACAGAAAATCTTGGCCATGCGATCTTTTCGATGTGCTTGTTATTTGGAAATGGCCAGCTTGACGCCAAAGCCAATGAGAAAAACACCCGCCGTCTTTTCCATGATGCGTGTGATGGTCAGATTCGCACGCATGCGCTCCGCCAGAAAGTGTGTGAGCACGATCATGGCAAGGCTGTAAGCCAATGTCAAAAAGGCAACGGTTGCAGCCATCGCACCAAAGGTGATGAAGCCCTGGTGGGTTCGCGGATTCACGAACAAAGGGAAAAAGGCCATGTAGAAAATGATGGCCTTGGGGTTGAGCAGCGTGATGAAAGCGCCCTGCCGGAAATAGTGCCGCGGCTTGATGTTGACCACGGGAGCATCCCCGGGCCTGGCCCGGAACATGCGCCAGCCGATCCAGGCCAGATAAGCCGCGCCGCCCCACTGCGCCACGTGAAAAGCCGAAGGATAAGCCGCCAACAAACCTGCGACACCAGCCACGGCAGACCACATCAGTACCTGATCGGCCGCGATCACGCCCAACGCGGCCGCCATGCCGCCGCGCATGCCACCCTTGCTGGTGGAAGTAATCAGTGCAAGATTTCCCGGTCCGGGAATGCACAGAAAAACGATGATTGCGGCAACGAATGCGCCGTAGTCGGCAATTCCAAACATATGCACCTGCGAACGAGCGAAACGGCTCAGTGCTGAAGTTTAAGCGACAGGCCGCATCCAGACGATGCAACGATCTGCGTCAAGTCCAGGAACCTGCAGATGTTCCACGTGAAACACGTCCACGCCCGCGCCCAATGCCGCCATCTCATCGTCAGGCCGTTTGCCTTTCATGGCGAGCCAGACGGCATGTTCCGCCAGGGTGGATCGAGACCAAGTGGTGAAATCGATCAGTGAGGCAAATGCCCTGCAGCTCACCACATCAAATTTCTGCGTCAGGGTTTCCACCCGGGCATGAATGCCGTGCAGGTTGGAAAGCCGCAGAGTTGCTGCCGCCTGATTGATGAACGCGGCCTTCTTCGCCACCGTATCCACGCAGCTCACATCGAGAGAAGGGCAGCAAATAGCAAACACGACTCCGGGCAGGCCCCCGCCTGAGCCTACGTCCAGCAACCGTTCACCCTGCCCTTGCGGCATGGAATTCAGATACCGCTGCAGCGGTTTGACCGCCGCCAGGCTGTCCAGCAGATGATGCGTCAGCATCTCACCGGGATCGCGCACAGCCGTCAGGTTATAGACCTTGTTCCATTTTTGAAGAAGCGAGAGAAACTCCATGAGCTGCATGAACTGCCCCTCGCTCAGTTCGAGACCCAGCTTCCGTGCGCCCTCTCGCAACGGGTCCATCAACTGATCATTCATGCAATCGATTCCTTCGAGTCAGGTGTGCCCATGCTGGAAAACTCCTTGAAGCCTCCCTTTTTCAGATGCACCATCAACAGGGAAATCGCCGCTGGTGTAACTCCGGAAATCCGCGAGGCCTGGCCCAGGGTTTCTGGGCGATGCTTCTGCAGTTTCTGGCGAACCTCGAACGAGAGCGCCGCCACCTGCATATAGTCCATATCCACAGGGAGGCGTAATTTTTCAAAATGTGCGGCGCGCTCCACCTCATCCTTCTGGCGGTCGATATAGCCGGAGTACTTCGCAGCAATTTCCACCTGCTCGATCACCGGCTCGCTGAGATCACCCAGCGTTTCACGTGAAACGTCGGGAGTCGCGTATTTATTGCCATTCATCCGGGTCAGCTCGGCATAGCCCACGTTGGGTCGGCGCAATAGATCGAACAGGTTGTATTCATGGTCGATGGCTTTGCCCAGAACCCGTTCGGATTCTTCAGCAGGCAGATTGCGCGGATTCACCCAGGTGGATTTCAAGCGTTCTGTTTCACGTGAAACAGCATCCCGTTTGCGGCTGAATGCATCCCAGCGCACATCGTCAACCAACCCCATCCTGCGCGCCACATCCGTCAGGCGCATGTCCGCATTGTCTTCGCGCAGTTGCAGCCGGAACTCTGCCCTGCTGGTGAACATGCGGTAGGGCTCGGTCACGCCCTTGGTGATCAGATCATCCACCAGCACGCCCAGGTACGCTTCATCGCGGCGCGGAACCCAGGCCTCCTGCTCGCGGCATTGCAGCGCAGCATTGATGCCCGCGAACATGCCTTGCGCCGCGGCTTCTTCGTATCCCGTCGTACCGTTGATCTGCCCCGCAAAGAACAGGCCGTTGATCTGCCGTGTCTCAAAGCTGCTCTTGAGCGCTCGCGGATCAAAGTAGTCGTACTCGATGGCATAGCCGGGACGCAAAATATGCGCATTCTCCATGCCGCGAATGCTGCGCACCAGATCGTATTGGATGTCGAACGGCAGGCTGGTCGAAATGCCGTTGGGGTAATACTCGTTCGTGGTCAACCCCTCGGGCTCCAGAAAGATCTGGTGGCTTTCCTTGTCCGCAAAACGATTGATCTTGTCTTCAACGCTAGGGCAATAGCGCGGGCCAATGCCATCAATCTTGCCGGTGAACATGGGGCTGCGGTCGAACCCCGAACGAATGATTTCATGCGTGCGCGCATTGGTGTGCGTGATCCAGCAGGGCATCTGCCTGGGATGCATGGCTGCGCTGCCCATGAAGCTGAACACAGGCAGCATGCCCTCGTTCACCCCACCCGGCATGCCGTCGCCCGGTTGCTCTTCACATAGGGAAAAGTCGATGCTGCGACCGTCAATGCGCGGCGGCGTGCCTGTCTTGAGGCGGCCTTGCGGCAACTTCAGTTCCTTCAACCGGGATGACAACGTGACCGCCGGCGGATCGCCCGCACGACCGGCCGCGTAGTTATCCAGCCCCACGTGAATCTTGCCATCGAGGAAAGTGCCTGCCGTCAGCACCACGGTGCGGCTGCGAAACTTGATTCCGACCTGAGTGACGGCGCCAACAACGCGATCGCCCTCCATCATCAGGTCATCCACCGCCTGCTGGAACAGCCACAGGTTGGGTTGATTCTCCAGCATCCCACGAATGGCTGCCTTGTAGAGAATCCGATCCGCCTGCGCTCGCGTGGCGCGCACAGCGGGCCCCTTCGAACTGTTGAGTATGCGGAACTGGATTCCGCTCTTGTCGGTAGCCAGCGCCATGGCGCCGCCCATGGCGTCCACTTCCTTGACGAGATGCCCCTTGCCGATGCCGCCGATGCTCGGATTGCAACTCATCTGTCCAAGCGTCTCGATGTTGTGCGACAGCAGCAGGGTCTTGCAACCCATGCGTGCGGCGGCAAGCGCGGCCTCTGTTCCGGCGTGTCCGCCGCCAACTACGATGACATCAAAATTCTGGGGATACAACATGGAAGGAGCGCCTTTCGGGGACGCGCTGGCCCGCAAACATCTATTCCTATGCTCCCGCTCGCGCGCAACCGGGAGTCAAACGATCCAGCCCTGTTGCAGAAGCTGTCTTGCATGAGGGAAGTCTGGATCGTCCCGGACCTGACTGTCCGGAAAACCGTGATTTTCCCATGCTCCGGCCATTCTGTCCCGATGGCTGTCATGCCACCCTGGAATGAGAGGGGCGGCTTGCATGTTTCACGTGAAACACGGAATCTTTCTCTCTTTTTGATTGCCTATTTTTTAATCAAAAAAGGAACAAAAGATACCAAAGGCCCCGCTCTGCAGGGCGCTTCAAGACGGTATAGCATGTTTCCTTCCCAAGGTTCATTCCTGTCTGTCTACTGAAAAGGTTCACGCAATGAAGCTTTATTACTCCCCCGGCGCCTGCTCCCTGTCTCCCCATATCGTGATGGAGGAACTTGGCCTGCAATACACCCCCGTGCTCGCCAGCACGAAAAGCCACAAATTGCAGGACGGCACCGATTTCTACTCCATCAACCCATTGGGATACGTGCCTGTGCTGGAGCTGGCCGATGGCAGGCGGCTGCATGAAGGCCCGGCCATCGTGCAATACCTGGCCGATCAGTCGCCCGAGAAGAACCTCGCGCCCGCGAACGGAACCTGGGAACGGGCCAAGCTCCAGGAATGGCTGACCTTTATCGGAACCGAACTTCACAAGAACTTCGGCCCGCTGTTCGGACCCAACTCCGACGAGATCAAGAACGCAGCCCGTGCACGCATTACCGGCCGCCTTCAGTATGTCGAAAACGAACTTGCCGCAAAGCAATACCTCCTGGGCGAGCAGTTTTCGGTGGCCGATGCCTATCTGTTCACCGTGACCAACTGGGCTGGCCTGACAGGCGTTGATCTTTCAGCCTTTGCCAATCTGAACAAGTACCGTGAACGCGTGGGAGCGCGCCCAGCCGTCGTGGCTGCGATGAAGGCCGAGGGCCTGATCAAATAATCACGCAGCGGTTCGTTCTGCCGATATCCAGAAATCCGACGAACCTTTTTGGGCCAGTCGGATTTCTGCTTTTCCGGCAGAGCAAAATCCCCTGCTTCTGCAAGCCTCGGAACGCCCCATGGAGCCCTTCCTGACGAGGCATGGACTTGCGCCGCAGCACTGCGCAAGCCCTGTGGGTGGATTACTCTAGAGTTTGATTCTGTTCAACCAAGAAAGAACGAAAGGCCAAGGTTTCATGACCACCACATTGTTCTCCCCTATCCAGGCCGGCGATCTGCACATGGCCAATCGCATTGCGATGGCGCCGCTTACGCGCAATCGCTCTCCCGATGCCATCCCCAAGGACATCACCGCCACCTACTACACGCAGCGCGCCAGCGCCGGCCTGCTGATCACGGAAGGCACCGCCATCGACCCATTCGCACAGGGCTATGCCGACGTTCCCGGCCTGTATGACACGCGTCAGCTCGACGGCTGGAAAGCAGTCACCGACGCCGTCCACGCGCGCGGCGGAAGAATCGTCACGCAACTCTGGCACGTAGGCCGCGTTTCCCACGTCGATCTGCTGCCGGGCGGCCAGCCACCAGTGGGCCCATCCGCCGTGAGGGCCCATACCCGAACCTTCGTGATCGACAAAGCCACCGGCAAAGGCCATTTTGTGGATACCTCCACGCCCCGCGCGCTCCATTCCAGGGAGCTGCCGGCCATTGTTCACTCCTTCGCCCAGGCGGCACGCAGCGCGGTGGAAACCGCAGGTTTTGATGGTGTGGAGATCCATGCCGCCAACGGTTATCTGCTGGATCAGTTTCTCAAGGACGGAGCCAACAAGCGCACCGACGACTACGGCGGCTCCATCGAGAACCGCGCCCGCCTGCTGCTCGAAGTGACACGCGCCATCGCCGATGCCATCGGTGGCGGCAAGGTGGGCATCCGCCTCTCGCCGGTCACTCCCGCCAATGACATCGTGGACAGCAACCCGCAACCGCTGTTCGAGTATGTGGCACGGCAATTGGCGCAGATGGGCCTCGCCTACATCCACGTGATCGAAGGCGCCACCGGCGGCCCGCGCGAAGTGGAGGGCCGCCCGTTCGACTACATCCGGTTCAAGGATGCCTACCGCCAGGCGGGCGGCAAGGGAGCGTGGATGGTCAACAACGGCTATGACGCAGCCATAGCGGAGAAAGCCATTGCAACCGGCCACGCCGACATCGTGGCCTTCGGCAAGCTGTTCATCTCCAACCCGGACCTGGTCAAGCGCCTGCACGACAAGGCGCCGCTCAATGCCTGGGACCAGGCCACGTTCTACGGCGGCGGCGAACACGGCTACATCGACTATCCGACACTGGCCTGACGGGATATCCCGCCAAGGGCTGCCGGCCTGGGGCTGGCAGCCCTTCCTTTTTACTATTTCCCTCCGGGGCTCCAGCGCTTGAGCAAAAGCGCATTGGTCATGACGCTGACGGAACTCAGCGCCATGGCAGCTCCCGCCACCACCGGGCTCAGATAGCCAAGCGCGGCCAGCGGGATGCCGGCCACGTTGTACGCAAACGCCCAGAACAGGTTCTGGCGGATCTTGCGCACCGTGCGGTGCGATACGTCGAGCGCCGCGGCCACCAGCATGGGATCGCCGCGCATCAGCGTAATGCCCGCCGCATGCATCGCCACATCCGTGCCGTTGCCCATGGCCATGCCGACGTCCGCCGCCGCAAGCGCGGGCGCATCATTGACGCCATCGCCCACCATGGCGACCACGTGGCCGCCCTTCTTCAGTTCAAAGACGGCCGCCGCCTTCTCCCCCGGGAGCACCTCGGCCATGACCTCGCCCTTGTCCGGATCCAGTCCAAGCCGCCTGGCCATTGCATGGGCGGCTCCCCGGTTGTCGCCTGAAATCATGACGCAGCGCACGCCCTTGGCGCGCAGGTCTGCCAATGCCTGCAGCGCACCGGGCTTGGGCTCGTCCCCGAACGCCAGCAGGGCGACCGCTGCGAGGCCGCTGGTGCGGCGTTCGGCCACGGCCGATACCGTGGCCCCCTGCTCCTGCAATTGCGCCGCCTGGGCCTCCAGATCCCCCAGGCTTACGCCAAGTTCCTGCATCCAGCGCATGCTACCGATCAGATAGCTCTTCGATACCACCTCGCCCTCCGTGCCGCGTCCGGGCACGGCGCGGACCCCTTCGGGCTCCGGAATGGCAATCCCCCGCTCCCCGGCTGCCCGCACCACGGCCCGAGCCAGCGGATGCTCGCTGCCGCTTTGCACACTGGCCACGGCAGCCAGTATCGCCGGTTCGTCGGCCGATGGTTCCACGTGAAACGCTGTCAATCTCGGCTGACCCACGGTCAGCGTACCCGTCTTGTCGAAAGCCACGGTATCCACCCGGTGCGCGATTTCCAGAGCCTGCGCATCCTTGATCAGAATGCCGTGCCTGGCCGCCACCCCGGTGCCGGCCATGATGGCCGCGGGCGTCGCCAGCCCAAGCGCGCACGGACAGGCGATCACCAGCACGGCCACCGCGCGGATCAGCGAAGTCTCCAGGCCCACCCCCCACCACATCCAGCCAATGAAAGTGCCCAGGGCGATCACCAGAACCGCAGGCACGAAGATGGACGACACCTTGTCCACGAGGCGCTGGATGGGCGCCTTCGCTGCCTGCGCATCCTCCACGAGGCGAATGATGCGGGCCAGCACGGTTTCCGCGCCCACCGCCGACACCTGCATGACGATGCGCCCGTCACCGTTGATCGAACCGCCCGTCAACGCAGCGCCCACCTCGCGCGCCACAGGCAGCGGCTCGCCCGTGAGCATCGACTCATCCACCTGCGTATGCCCTTCGGCCACCACGCCGTCCACCGGAATGCGTTCACCCGGCCGCACCACCAGCCTGTCGCCCGCCATCACTTCGGCGATGGGCACATCGACCTCGCCATCGCGGCCGATCAGATGGGCCACATCCGGGCGCAGCGCATGCAGCGCGCGGATCGCCGCCGTCGTCTGCCGCTTGGCGCGCGCTTCCAGCCACTTGCCCAGCAGCACCAGGGTAATCACCACCGCCGATGCCTCGAAATACAGATGCGGCACATGGCCTGGATGGGCAGTGAACCACAGCCACAGGGAAAGGCCGAACCCCGCGCTGGTGCCGATCGCCACCAGCAGATCCATGTTGCCTGACAAAGCCTTCAGCGCATGCCAGCCCGCCTTGTAAAAACGTGCGCCCAGAATGAACTGCACCGGCGCGGCCAGCAGGAACTGGGCCCATGGCGGCAGCATCCAGTGCTTGCCCAACAGATCGCCAAACATCGGCAGCACCAGGGGCAGCGACAACACGAGGCCAACCGCCACGGGCGTGAAACCCGCCCAGGGAGACTCCGAAGCGGCCTCGCCGGCTTCCTGCTCGGCGGTCGTGCGCGGCTCATAGCCAGCGTTGCGAACCGCCCGGCGCAGGACGGCCTCCATATCGGCCGCGGGCGCCGCGCCATCGGCGGACAGCGTCACGTGGGCGCGCTCCAGTGCCAGATTCACGCTGACGTCCTGCACGCCGGAGACCTTTTTCAGCGCACGCTCCACCCGGCCCACGCAACTGGCGCAGGTCATGCCGCCAATGCCCAGATCGACCGTTTGCACCGCATTGTGAGGAGTAGTTGTTGAGTTCATGTCCATCAAGTTACTGCTTAACATCATGTGAAGGTCAAGCCCTCATCAGCATTGCGGGAACGACATATCGCCGCATTCCATTTCCGCGCGCGCATGAAACCGTGATGACCATACCCTGCACTCTACGAGCCTGCAAAATATCCTGGGCTATTGACTATTGACTCTCACATCGTGTCAAGGTACATCATTGATACATTCCTCACCATTTCAGGAGAAAACCATGAAGTACACCTTCCAAGTCCAAGGCATGACTTGCGGCCACTGCGAACGCGCCGTCGTGCATGCCGTGCGCGAAGTCGATGCAGACGCCATCGTCCAGGTCGATCTGCCCACGGGACAGGTCGTGGTGGAAAGCGACAAATCGCGCGACGCGCTTGCCAACGCGATCAAGGAAGAAGGCTATACCGTCGCCGCATGACGGCCTCTGCACAACACGCCGCCGCCCGGACGCCCGCAATGCACTGGCCGGTGGCCATTGGCGTGGCGGCGCGGCGCGCCGGTGTGTCGGCGCGCATGGTGCGCCACTATGAATCGCTGGGCCTGCTGCCGGACGTATCACGCACCGACAGCGGCTACCGTCAATACAACGAGGCCGACGTCCACACGCTGCGCTTCATCCGGCGCTCCCGCGATCTCGGCTTCTCCATGGAAGAAATCGCCACCCTGCTCGGGCTGTGGAAAGACAAGGCGCGCGCCAGCGCCCAGGTCAAGAAAGTCGCGCAGGCCCACATAGCGAACCTGTCGGAACGCATCGCGGCAATGCAGGCCATTCAGCGCAGCCTGCAGACGCTGGTGCACTGCTGCCATGGGGATGACCGGCCCGACTGCCCCATCCTGGATGATCTGGCAAGCGAATAGCGGCAGATCCCGGCATCCGAAGAAGTGAGCGCACGAGGCGTGCATGGCACCCCTGGCGCTTCCTTTTTTTCTGCGACAGAAAGATGGAAAGATCAGGCCGCCGACGGCGCCGGCTTGATGAACGCTTCCACCTTGCCCTTCAAGGTAATGAGCAGCGGGCGGCCTTTGCGGTCCAGCGTCTTGCCCGCCGGCACCTTCACCCAACCCTCGCTCACGCAGTACTCCTCCACGTCAAAGCGCTCCTTGCCATTGAAGACGATGCCGATGTCGTATTCAAAGAACTCCGGCTGGTGATGCGGGCTGCGGGGATCGATGGACAGGCGGTCGGGCAATTGAGGCTTTGCGGCGGAATCGGTCACGGTACACGGGCTCCTGATGCTTGAAAACAAAGCCCCGATTGTCCCGCAAACGCTCCACGAAACGCCAGGAACGCCCTGCCCACCAGTTGCGCCACGGCGTTTTCATGAGTTGTGCCAGCCGCTTTGGGAGCTGTGATCAATCAATCGTGCTGAATGTATTTTGCTATATTTTATATAGCAACAAACACAATTACAGCCATGAAATAACGAAATTTTCAGAGGAAAACACGGGCTGTTGATAACTTTGAGGATTCATTCCGAATAACCCACCAGTTATGCACAGGACGGGAAGCACATCAGGATTTGTCCCCATTTCCGATGCAGCGGCAGCCGGGTCGGCTCCACATGCTTCTGAATCCTGCAAATCATTGAAATACAAGAATAAATACAGCTTATCCACAGACCGTTGGCATCCCTATTATTACTAACATTCTTAAATAACATCAATAAAGAACAACCACAGAAGAATTCCG
>NZ_JBEBOW010000009.1:0-46555 GCF_040396215.1 Diaphorobacter ruginosibacter
TGTGGCGCGCCACGGACGCGGACGTGTCGACACGTGCACTTTCCATGCGCTCCCGATGGGTGCATGCGCTCGCCTCCGCGCGCTTTCCAACGCCCATTTGCGGCTGCTGTCACAGCAAAATCTCCCGAAACAGCCTGGCGATGCGGGTTTGTGCTCAATGGCCTGCTTCTTGCAATCCGATTATTCTGAGAATCCCTAGTGTTTCGTGATGTGAATTGCGATATGTTTCAACGCGTTGAGACAACACAAAGCATCTCGGCATATTAAATTTTTTGGAGATCCGTATGCAATTGAAGTTGAAGTTGACCGTGGCTGTGGCAATTGCAGCCGTGGCTGGTATTGCAACTGCTCAAGAGGTGGTGAAGATCGGCCACGTGGGCCCCGTATCCGGACCCCAAGGTCACTATGGCAAGGACAACGAAAACGGCGTCCGCATGGCCGTTGACGACATGAACGCCAAGGGCGTCACCATTGGCGGCAAGAAGGTCAAGCTGGAGCTGATGGCCGAGGACGATGCCGCGGATCCAAAACAGGGCACTGCGGCTGCCCAGAAACTATGCGACGCCAAGGTCGCCGGCGTGGTTGGCCACCTGAATTCCGGCGTGACCATTCCTGCCGCCAAGATCTATCACGATTGCGGCATTCCCATGGTGACGGGCGCGGCAACCAACCCGAACCTCACCAAGCCGGGCTATGACACGACGTACCGCATCATCGCCAATGACAACGCCCTGGGCGCCGCGTTGGCCGCCTATGCGGCCGAGACGCTCAAGCTCAAGACCGTCGCGGTGATCGACGATCGCACCGCATATGGCCAGGGTCTGGCCAGCGTGTTCAAGAAAGTGGCCCAGGACAAGGGCATGAAGGTGGTGGAAGAGCAGTTCACCACCGACAAGTCCACCGATTTCATGGCGATTCTCACCGCCATCAAGGCCAAGAATCCCGATGCGATTTTCTACGGAGGCATGGATGCGCAGGCCGGCCCGATGCTGCGTCAGATGCAGCAGTTGGGCCTGAGCAAGCAGAAATTCTTCGGCGGCGACGGCTTCTGCACGACCGAGCTTGCCAAGCTGTCGGCCAACTCCCCCACGCTGGGCAATGTCGTCTGCGCGGTAGGCGGCTCCTCCATCGAGAAGATGCCTGGCGGCAAGGAGTGGAAGGCGCGTTATGACGCCAAGTTCCCCGGGCAGTTCCAGGTCTACAGCCCCTATAAGTACGACGCGGCCATGCTTTTGGTCGATGCGATGGTTCGTGCGGGATCGTCCGATCCCAAGAAGTACATCCCCGAACTCAAGAAGTCCAACTATCAGGGCGTGACGGCCAAGATCTCCTTCGAGCCCAATGGCGAGATGAAGAATCCGGCGGTGACGTTGTTCTCGTACAAGAACGGCGAGAAGCTGCCGGTGGACTGACGAACGGCATAGCCGGCGCAAAAGGAAAGGGCCTTCGGTCACCGAAGGCCCTTTTTGCATAGTCACCGCCGGTTTTTCAGCGACGCACCTGAAGCGCGCCAGGGTTCACGATATTGGTCGGCGTACCCTTGATGAAGTTCACTACGTTGTCGAAGGCGGCGCCGAAATACAGCTCGTAGCTGTCCTGCTCCACATAGCCGATGTGCGGCGTGCAGATGCAGTTTTCCAGCCGCAGGAGCGCATGTCCCTGAAGAATGGGTTCGCTCTCGAAGACGTCGACCGCCGCCATTCCGGGGCGGCCGCGGTTCAGCGCGGCAATCAATGCGTCCTGCTCGATCAGCTCGGCGCGCGAGGTGTTGACGATGAGCGCCGTGGGCTTCATCTGGCTCAGATCCTCCAGCGTGACGATGCCGCGCGTTTCCTCGTTCAGACGCAGGTGCAGCGAGATCACGTCGCATTGGGCGAAGAACTCGGCACGGGTGGATGCCACCTGAAAGCCGTCGCTCAGCGCCTGGGCGCGCGACGCCTCGCGGCCCCAGACGCGCACGTTCATGCCGAACGCCTTGGCATAGCCGGCGACGATGCGGCCGATCTTGCCGTAGCCCCAGATGCCGAGCGTCTTGCCTCGCAGCACCATGCCCAGTCCGAAATTGGGCGGCATGGATGCCGCGCGCATGCCCGACTGCTGCCATGCGCCGTGCTTGAGGTTGGAGATGTACTGGGGAAGGCGCCGCATGGCGGCCATGATGAGCGCCCACGTCAGCTCCGCGGGCGCGACGGGAGAGCCCACGCCCTCGGCAACGGCGATGCCGCGCTCGGTGCAGGCGTTCACGTCGATGTGCGATCCGACCTTGCCGGTCTGCGCGATGAGCTTCAGGCGCGGGAGCTTTTCGACCAGTTGCTTGTTGATCTGGGTGCGCTCGCGGATGAGCACGATGACATCTGCATCCTTGAGACGGACCGACAACTGGCCAAGGCCTTTGACCGTGTTGGTGTAAACCTTGGCGGAATATCGTTCAAGCCGCTCGGCGCAATGGAGCTTGCGCACCGCGTCCTGGTAGTCGTCCAAAATGACAATATTCATGTTGTTTGCTGCAACTACGTGACGAGCGCAGCCGCGAGGGCTGGCGATGTCATGGGATTTCAATGAATTCGGGACGCACATCGGCGAATGGGCGTATGGCGGCCATTGTCGTTGATGCAGGCAGTGCTGTGCCAGTCGCTGATCGAATTGCAGTGAATTTCAAACATAAGGTTACAGAGATTTTGTCTATGGAGAATTGCTCCGTGGTCAACGGTCATCAATCGAAGTCCGTTGAATATCGATAGTCGGCCTCTGTCCAACGGGTGCTTACAGCTGTTGTTTCATGATGCAGGTCATGTGAATTGCCGCACGTACCATGAAGGCCTTGCCGGGGCAGGCGCTTATGCCGTTCATTTCTCCGGGATGCCGGTGCGCAAGGGGTTTTTCACTCTTTCTTTTCAAAGCCGGCATGGCATTCAGGCGTCGCCATCAAGTGGCGCTGCGCCTCAGGGATTCAAGGATATATGTCACTTCAGAAGTCAGTTCAGAAATTTTCATCCGCTTCTTTCCGCTCGGCGCGATTGGCGAGCCGCTTGATTCGAGGGGCCCGCGCGGGGCTGTTGGGTCTGGCGCTCGTGGTGGTCGGTTCAGCGGTGCATGCACAGGCCTATGTGAGCGGCTCGATCGGCGCCCAGATAGCGCCGGGCGTGTATGGCCGCGTGGATATCGGAAATGCTCCGGCGCCGGCGCTGATTTATCAGCAGCCTGTCCTCGTCGCCCCGCCGCCGGTTGCAGTGCAGGCAGCACCCGTCTACATGTATGTCCCTCCGGGACATGCCAGGAACTGGCGCAAATATTGCGGCCGCTACGGCGCCTGCGGCCAGCGTGTTTACTTCCTGAAAGAGCCCTATCGCGGCCATCGGGTTGCTCCACCTCCGCCGCCCCATTGGCGCGAGCGGGATCGCCGCCACGACCGCTGGGATCACGATCGCCGCGATCATGGGCCGGGCCGCCATGGTCCGGGCAGGCACGGCCACGATTGACGCGGATTTTGTTTTAGCCGATGGTGTGAAGGAGCCGTGCCAAGGTTTAAGCTTGAGGCCCATGGCCTTGATCACATTCTCACCACCTTATTCACCCGCGGATCAGGTAGCCCCGCAGCTGCGTGATCGCGGGTTTGCTGTTTTACAGCCCGCCGATGCCGCGACCTGGATCGGCTGTGCTCCGTCCGATCTGCTGGAGTTGAGCGCCGCCTGGGAAGGCCTGCCGCCGGATGCGTTCCTGAAGGATGGCGGCCGTTATCGCCGTCGACGGCATTCGTGTTTCGTCGTGGAGGATGGCGCCTACAGGCAGGTTGCGCATCGTGCCCACTGGCAGCCGGTGGAATACAACGCGCTGCACGGCGGCATGCAGCGCTGGTTCGAGCCCATCCTGGACGAGACGGTGGCGAAGCCCGTCTGGCGGCAGATGATGCGCGCCCTGGCGGCGCTCTCGCAAGCCGCCATTGCGCGGGACGGCGCGCGCCGGAGCTGGCACATCGAGGCGCACCAGTTCCGTATCGACACATCGGATGGCATTGGCCGCCCCACGCCCGAAGGCGCGCACCGGGATGGCGTGGATCTGGTGGCTGTTTTTCTTGTGAACAGGCAAGGGGTGAAGGGCGGGGAAACGCGCATCTTCGAAGCAGCGGGCCCCAACGGCCAGCGATTCACATTGACCGAACCCTGGTCGGTCATGATCCTGGATGACGCGCGCATGATCCATGAGACCACGCCCATTCAGCCCGTCGAGGCAGGAGGCTGGCGCGATACCCTGGTCGTGACGTGCCGTGCCGGAGGGTTCCAAAGCGAATGATGGTGTGGTGGTGGTTGATATGTATCAGGCAATATGAGAAGCTGTAGCAGCACACTACAAATCGATGGGTGTAAGTTTTTCTTGCGTTGATAAGAGTTAAAGACAAGGAGTATTCATGTTCACCAATATCCTCATCCCGGTTGATGGCTCGACAACTGCGCTGAGCGCGGTCTCCAAGGCGGCCGGTCTGGCCAAGACCTACGGCAGCACGGTCACGCTTCTCTATGTGATCGATCCCTATCCGTTCACGGGCGTGGGTGCGGATTTCGCATACGGGCAGTCGCAATACCTGACGGCGGCCACCGCTGAAGCGAACACGGCTCTCGATACCGCCAGGAAGGCGCTGGGCGAGGCGGGTGTGGACAAGATCAACACCATGGTGGGTGAGGGCCATGCGGTGCATGACGGCATCATGCGCGCGGCCAAGGAAGTGGGCAGCGACCTGATCGTGATGGGCTCCCATGGCCGCCGCGGGCTTGAAAAGCTGGTGCTGGGAAGCGTCACGCAGCGCGTGCTGGGCGTATCCGAAATCCCGGTGCTGGTGGTGCGCGAGTAGCCTGGCCGGTAGGTTGGGATCGCATTGCGCGAATCCCATTGCGTGCCATGCGCTGCCGTATGGGGGAAGGGCTGCCAGCCCTTGTGCGCAAGGCTGGCAGCGCCTTGTTGCGGATTACTCGATCTTCACGCCGGAAGCTTCCACGATGGACTTCCATTGCGTGTATTCGGCATTCAGCATCTTGCTGAACTCTGCCGGCGACATGGCCAGCGGCTCCGCGCCTTGCGTGTGAATGGCGGCCTTGACTTCGGGAGACGCCAGCAGCTTGTTGATTTCGGTGTTGAGCGTGGCCACTACGTTGGCGGGCGTGCCTGCCGGAGCCATCACGCCGTACCAGGTGCTGACGTCAAAACCCTTGTAGCCCGATTCATCGATGGTCGGAACATCCGGCAGCGATGAACTGCGCTTGGCCGATGTGACGGCCAGCGGGCGCAGCTTGCCCGACTGGATCTGCCCCATGGCCGAGGGAACCGAGGACACCAGCAGGTCGACATTGCCCGCCAGCGCATCCATCATCGCCGGGTTGGAGCCCTTGTAGGGAACGTGGCTCAGCTTGATGCCGGCGGCCTTCTCGAACAGATCGCCAGCCAGGTGGATGGACGTGCCGTTGCCCGGCGAGCCATAGGTGATCGTGCCGGGATGAGCCTTGGCGGCGGCGACCACGTCGGCCAGCGTCTTGAACCTGGAGTTGGCGGACGTCGCGATGATCACGGGCGTGTACGCGACGTGCGCGACGGCGGTCAGATCCTTGGTGGGGTTCCAGGTCAGGTTCCGGTACAGCCAGGGGCCGATGACGAGATTGTCCTTCTGGCCCATGACGAGGTCGTAGCCCGTGGGCTGTGCCTTGACGATTTCACCGATGCCGATGGTGCCGCCCGCGCCGGGCTTGTTGTCGGCCACCACGGTCCACTTGTTGTTCTTGCTGAGTTCGTTGGCGATGAGCCGCCCGAGAATGTCGGTGCCGCCGCCCGGCGGAAAGGGGATCACGAGGCGCACGGGCTTGGTGGGATAGCTGGACGCAGGTGTGGTCTGGGCGTGCGCAATGCCGCCGAATGCCAGTGCCGCTGCTGTGATGGTGAAGACTCGACGCATCATGATGTGCTGTTCGCTTTCTGTCGTTATCAATGAAAAGCCCTCGGCATGCACCGGGCGGGGGCTGAGACGATGGGCTCAGCGATGCCGGTGACCGAGGGCTTGATTGGGGCGACGCTGCTCTGATCCCAACGAGCGAGAAGCCGGGTTCGTTGAGGGCTGCGGGCACATTGCCGGACCTTGGCGGTAACCAAGGCCGGTCAATGCCGGCCGCGCAGGTTTTCGATGTCAGGGTGCGCGGCCTGGGTAGGGACGGTGCGAGTTCGTCGCCTGAATGAAGCCAGTGCGAATATTAACGTGCTCAGAGGCGTTCAAAAATTGCGGCAATCCCTTGCCCGCCGCCGATGCACATGGTCACCAGCGCGTATTTACCCTGAATGCGCTGCAATTCGTGCAGAGCCTTCACGGTGATCACCGCGCCGGTCGCGCCGATGGGATGGCCCAGCGAGATGCCGGAGCCGTTCGGGTTCACCTTGGCCGGGTCCAGTCCCAGATCGCGCGTGACGGCGCAGGCCTGCGCGGCGAAGGCCTCGTTGGCTTCGACCACGTCCAGATCGTTGATGGTGAGTCCTGCCTTCTTCAGCGCCAGCTGTGTCGCCGGAACCGGGCCGATACCCATGTACCTGGGGTCGACGCCAGCATGGGCATAGGCCACCAGGCGGGCCATGGGCTTGAGGCCACGGGCCTGCGCCGCCTTGGATTCCATCAGCACCACGGCCGCCGCCGCGTCGTTGATGCCCGAAGCATTGCCCGCGGTGACCGTGCCGTTTTCTTTCTGGAAGACGGGCTTGAGCTTGGCAAAATCGGCCGCGTTGGCTCCGGTGCGGAAATGCTCATCTGTCGCATACTGCACGTCGCCCTTGCGGGACTTGAGCGTGACGGGAACGATCTGCTCCTTGAAATAGCCGGCGGCGGTGGCGCGCTCGGCGCGGTTGTGGCTTTCGACGGCCAGCGCATCCTGGTCTTCGCGGGTGATCCCCCACTTGGCCGCGATGTTCTCCGCCGTCACGCCCATGTGAACGTTGTGGAACGGGTCGTGCAACGCGCCGATCATCATGTCGATCATCTTGAAGTCGCCCATGCGTGCGCCCCAGCGGCTGGCGAGGCTGGCGTAGGGGGCGCGGCTCATGTTTTCCGCGCCCGCGCCGATGGCGATGTCGGCGTCGCCCAGAAGAATGGACTGGCTGGCGCTGACAATGGCCTGCAGGCCCGATCCGCACAGGCGGTTGACGTTGAAGGCCGGGGTGGCTTCGCCGCAGCCGCCGTTGATGGCCGCCACGCGCGAGAGGTACATGTCCCTGGGTTCGGTGTTGACCACATGGCCAAAGACGACGTGGCCGACGTCCTTGCCGTCCACGTTGGCGCGCGCCAGCGATTCACGCACGACGGTTGCGCCCAGTTCGGTGGGCGGAATGTCCTTGAGGCTGCCACCAAAAGTGCCAATGGCGGTGCGGACGGCGCTGACGACAACTACTTCACGGGACATGCGGGTCTCCTGATCGAAATGTGAGATGGATGAGATGGGATCGAACCAGGGCTGCTCCCGGTGCGGGCGGGCGCGCCGGGAGCAGCCAGTATTCGGCTATGTATTCAATCCCGTATTGTGCGGTGCATCATTTCATGCGTCACGCACATCCGCGACAGGGTTTGTACCGAAGTCCCCGCGCTGGAGGTAGGCCAGCACGCGGGCGGCTGCCTCGTCAGTGGAAGTGAGCCGGCTGTCGGCCTTCAGCGCCTCGAAGTTTCCGATGTCGGGGAACTCCGCCGGGTTCGCCGTGCGCAACTGCGCCTGCATGTCGGTATCGATCACGCCGGGCGCGAGCGAGCAGAGCCTGGCGCCATGGGGCTTGCGCGATTCTTCTAGGGCCACGCAGCGTGTGAAGTGGTCCATGCCCGCCTTGGATGAGCAATAGGCAGCCTGCGACGCCATGGGGCGGCGGCCCAGGCCGGACGAGATATTGAGCACCTTGCGCGGAATCCGCCATGCATCCGTGGCGGCGAGGAATGCTCCGGTCAAGGCCATCGGCGCTTCGAGGCCGACGCGCATGGCGTTGAGCAGTTCGTCCACGGGCACCTGGGCCAGCGGTGCGATGCGCGGAATCACTCCGGCATTGTTGATCAGCGTGAGGCTGGCCCAGTCGTCCTCGTGCAGAGAGGAGAGCAGCGTGCCCAGGCGCCGGGCGGCTTCGCCGCTGTCCGACAGATCCTGCTGCCATTGCTGGAGCTGGCGCGCATCGGTGGCCTCGCGGGCGAGCGCTTCGCTGGTCTTGCGCGCGATGCTGATCAACACGTGTCCCTCGCGCAGCAGTTGCTGGCCCATGGCAAGGCCCATGCCGCGCGATCCGCCGGTGAGAATGGTGAGGTGCTTTTTCGTCATCCGCGCATCTTACGGGGAATGCGCGCGCCGTGAGAAATGAGAAATGCACCTGGTCCGGCTCGCCTGCCAGGTGCATTGAATACCCGCGGGCTGGCGCGGGACGGTCAGGCCGGATGCCGCTCAGGCGCCGAGGTAGGCCTTGCGCACGTCGGCATTGGTCAGCAGGTTCTGGCCGGAGTCTTCGAGCACCACCTTGCCGGTTTCGAGCACGTAGCCGCGATCTGCGATCTGCAGGGCGCGGTTGGCGTTCTGCTCGACGAGGAACACGGTCACGCCGTTGGCGCGGATGGTCTGGATGATGTCGAAGATCTGCGCGATGATCAGCGGCGCGAGGCCGAGCGTGGGCTCGTCGAGCAGAAGCAGGCGCGGCTTGCTCATGAGCGCGCGGCCGATGGCGAGCATTTGCTGCTCACCGCCGGACATGGTGCCCGAGCGCTGGCCGGCGCGTTCGCGCAGGCGTGGAAACAGCTGGAACACATGTTCGATGCCGTCCGCGATCTCCGACGCGTTCAGGAAAAAGCCGCCCATCTTGAGGTTTTCCTCGACGGTCAGGTCCTTGAACACGCGCCGCCCCTCCGGCGAGATGGCGATGCCGCGGCGCATGATGTGGTGCGTGGACATCTGGGTGATGTCCTCGCCCTCGAACAGGATTCTTCCGTGGCTCGCGCGCGGGTTGCCGCACACGGTCATCAGGATCGACGTCTTGCCCGCGCCGTTGCTGCCGATCAGCGTGACGATCTCGCCCTGATCGACCTGCAGGCTGACCTTGTCGACCGCGCGGATCGCGCCGTAGTGCGTCGATACTTCTTCGAGTTGCAGCATGTGTTTTGCGCTCATCTCAAGCCTCTCCCAGATAGGCCTTGATGACCCGCTCGTTGCTTCGCACTTCCTCGGGCGTTCCCATGGCGATCGGTTTGCCGTATTCCATGCACAGAATGCGCTCGGAAACGCCCATCACCAGACCCATGTCGTGCTCGATCAGCAGCACGGTCACGCCGAATTCGGTTCGCAGGCGGTCGATCAGGTGCTGCAGCTCGACCTTCTCCTGCGGGTTGAGGCCCGCCGCGGGTTCGTCGAGCATCAACAGCCTGGGCTGCGTGATCATGCAGCGCGCGATTTCCAGCCGGCGCTGATGGCCGTAGGCCAGGTTGCCCGCCTCGCGGTTGGCGAATTCGCCGATTCCCATGAAGCGCAGCCATTTCATCGCGTTCTCGATGGCGGCGCGCTCGCTTGCCCGGTAGCTCCTGGTGTTGAACAGGCCGCCGAGCACCGATTTGCTGGTGCGGCGGTGCTGCGCGACCAGCAGGTTCTCCAGCACCGTCATGCTCTTGAAGAGCCGGACATTCTGGAAGGTGCGCACCACGCCGCGCTGTGCGACGCTGTGGCTGCCGAGACTGGCGATGGATTGCCCTTCCAGCGTGATGCTGCCGGTGGTGGGTTTGTAGAAGCCGCTGATGCAGTTGAACACCGTGGTCTTGCCGGCTCCGTTGGGGCCGATGATGGCGAAGATTTCGCCGGGCTTGATCGCCAGTTGCACGCCATCGACGGCCAGCAGGCCGCCAAAGCGCATGCTCAGGTCCTTGACTTCGAGTAGATGGCTCATGCGTGCGCTCCCTCCTTGCCGTTGCCGGCGGAAGCAACTTCCACCTGGTAGCGCTTCATGGGCAGCAGGCCTTGCGGTCGCCAGATCATCATCAAAATCATCACCAGACCAAAAATCAGCATGCGGTATTCGGAGAACTCGCGCGCCAGTTCTGGCAGCACGGTAATCAGAATGGCCGCGATGATCACGCCCAATTGCGAGCCCATGCCGCCCAGCACCACGATGGCGAGAATCAGCGCCGACTCGATGAAGGTGAACGACTCCGGATTCACGATGCCCTGGCGCGCAGCGAAGAACGCGCCGCCGAAACCGGCGAACATCGCGCCCAGCGTGAACGCCGAGAGCTTGATCTTCGTGGGGTTCAGGCCCAGCGATCGGCAGGCGATTTCGTCTTCGCGCAATGCTTCCCACGCACGGCCGATCGGCATGCGGATGAGGCGGTTGCTGATGAGCAGCGTGATGGTGGCCAGCAGCAGCGCCATCAGGTACAGGAAGATCACCATGTGCATGGTGCTGAACTCGATGTTGAAGAACTGGGCGAACGTGGTGCCGCCCTCGGTCACGGGCGAGCGCGTGAGCGGCAGGCCCAGGAACGTCGGCTTGGGGATGCTGGAGATGCCGTCCGGGCCGCCGGTCCAGTCATTGAGGTTCACCAGCAGCAGGCGGATGATCTCGCCGAAGCCCAGCGTCACGATGGCCAGATAGTCGCCGCGCAGGCGCAGCACGGGAAAGCCCAGCATGAAGCCGAACAGCGCGGATGCGCAGCCCGCCAGCGGCAGGGCTTCCCAGAAGCTCCAGCCGGCCCAGTGGTAGAGCAGGGCGTAGGTGTAGGCGCCCACGGCGTAGAAGCCCACGAAGCCCAGGTCCAGGAGACCGGCGAAGCCGACCACGATGTTCAGCCCCAGGCCGAGCATCACGTAGATCATGGCCAGAGTGGCGATGTCCACCGCATTGCGCCCCGCGAAGAAGGGCCAGGAGACGGCGATCAGCGCGACCACCAGGATCACCGCTGGGCGGCTGCGGGCAGGGAGGCTGGGCAGCGAGGGGAGCGCGAAGCTCCTGGTGGCCGTCTTGACCGCCGGGCGCAGCAGTTGCCACGCGAAGACGATCACGCAGCCCCAGATCACGTAGTTCCACTGCGCAACCAGATAGGTGCGGATGCCCGCGCGTTCGAGGTGCAGCCCGAAGATCGGAATGATCAGCAGCGCCGCGATGATGGTGGCGAAAATGGCGGAGCCGAGTTGAGAGCGGATCTTGTCCATCACACTTTCTCCACTTCGGGTTTGCCCAGCAGGCCGGTGGGGCGGAACAGGAGAATCAGCACCAGCAGGCCGAAGGCCACGATGTCCTTGTATTCCGACGAGATGTAGGCGGCGGCGAAGGTTTCCGCCACGCCCAGCACGACGCCGCCGAGCATGGCGCCCGGAATGCTGCCGATACCGCCCAGCACCGCCGCCGTGAACGCCTTGATGCCGGCGATGAAGCCGATGAAGGGATTGAGCTTGCCCACCGCCAACGCAATCAGCACGCCGCCCACGGCGGCCAGCACGGCGCCCAGGACGAAGGTGAACGAGATCACCCGGTTGGTGTCGATGCCCAGCAGGTTGGCCATGTGCATGTCCTGCGAGCAGGCCCGGGACGCGCGGCCCATGCGGGAGTGCTTGATGTACAGCGTGAGCGCGACCATCAGCGCCACGGCCACCACGATGATGAGAACGCGGGCGTAGGGGATGAACACCTCGAAGCTGCCGAGATGGAAGGTGAACGCGCCGGGCAGCAGCGCCGGCACGGCCATGTCGCGCGCGCCCTGGCCCAGCGCAACCCAGTTCTGCAGGAAGATGGACATGCCGATGGCCGAGATCAGCGCCACGAGGCGCGGGCTGTTGCGCAGCGGTTTGTAGGCTGCCTGCTCGACGGCGAAGCCATAGACCCCGGTGATCACCACGGCCACGACGAGCATGAGCGCGATGATGAACCAGATCGGCAGGCCGCTGGTGGTGCCGACGGCGGACAGCGTGACCAGTCCCACGTAGGCTCCGATCATGTAAATGTCGCCGTGGGCGAAATTGATCATCCCGATAATGCCGTAGACCATGGTGTAGCCAATGGCGATCAGGGCGTAGATGGCTCCTAGTGAGAGCCCGTTGAATAGCTGTTGTATCAGCTGCGGCAATAAATCTGACATGGCTTGGTCGTCCACTTGGAGGGCCGGGCAGTCGGCTTCCGGTTCTGCATGGCCCCTGTGCGATTTTCATCTCGATGGCGCTTGGAGGATGCGCTGTCGATCAGTGGCACTAGTTAAGCGAACGGGGCAGGTACGCCGCAAACCTGGTTCGCGGACGTCCTGCCCCGAAGGGAGAGCGTGAAGGATTACTTGACAGCCGGAGTCTTGGAGCCGTCCTTGTGCCACTGGAACACCTGGAAGTCGAAGGACTTCAGGTCGCCTTGCTTGTTCCAGGAAACCGGGCCGATTACCGTATCGACCGAGTTGGCGTGCAGCCAGTCGGCCACCTTGGCGGGATTGTCGCCAACGGTCTTGATCGCGGCGATCAGCGATTGCGCGGCGGCGAAGGAAGTGAGCTGGAACGCGCCCGAAGGATTGCGCTTGGCGTCCTTGAATGCCTTCACGACGGCTGCATTCTGCGGGTTGGCCGAGAAGTCCGCTGGCAGGGTCACCAGCATGCCCTCGACGGCGGGGCCGGCAATGGCGTTCACTTCAGGGTTGCCGACGCCTTCAGGGCCCATCATCTTGACCTTCAGGCCCTGCTCGGCCGCCTGGCGCAGCAGCAGGCCCATTTCGGGGTGATAGCCGCCGAAGTAGACGAAGTCGACGCCGGCGCTCTTGAGCTTGGTGATCACGGCGGAGTAGTCGCTGTCGCCCGCGTTGATGCCCTCGAACAGGGCCACGTCGACCTTGGCTTTCTTCAGGTCGTCGCGCACGGCCGTGGCAATGCCCTGGCCGTAGGACTGCTTGTCGTGCAGCACGGCGACCTTCTTGGGCTTGGCGTGTTCGATGATGAACTTGGCTGCCGCCGGGCCTTGCTGGTCGTCACGGCCGATCGTGCGGAAGATGAAGTGGTAGTTCTTGCCGTCCGTCAGGGCGGGCGAGGTGGCGGAAGGAGTGGCGACCACCACGCCTTCGTTGTTGTAAATAGGAGCGGCCGCGATGGACGCGCCGGAGCAGACGGGGCCGATCACGTAGCCGATCTTGCTGTTGACCACGCGGTTGGCCGCCACCGGGCCCTGCTTGGGTTCGCAGGCGTCGTCCACGGCGACCAGCTCGATCTTCTTGCCGTTGATGCCGCCTGCGGCGTTGGCCATTTCAACAGCTGTGGTTGCACCTTCCTTGACCATGTCGCCGTACTGAGTCAGTGCGCCGGTCGTCGGTATCACCATTGCGATCTTGATCTGAGCCTGGGCCGATGTACCGATAAATGCTGCGCCAGCCAGTCCCAGGGCTGCGATCAACGTACGCGCACGGAAGGTCGTTTGCATAGTTTTCCTATCACTGAATTAGTTACGAGAGAGAGTTCAATTGTATGCAGTCCGCACCCCCTGGTGAGGGGTACTTTCCGGCAAGTCGCCCAGCTTATCGAGGGGAATTGGTCTCACAACGGGGATTACCCTATGAGGTTTGCATGCGTCGGCGCCGATTATCGTCACTTCTGGTTGCAGTTGATTTGACGCAAATTCAGAACGGTACGGGGCTGGATATCTCGATCGCGTGCCCGCTCGCCGGATGGGAAAACTCCAGCGACCGGGCGTGAAGCATCAGGCGGGCGGGAGAACACTCCACGAATTCCGGCGCATAGAGCACATCGCCCAGAATGGGATGGCCGAGATGCTTGAGATGCACGCGCAACTGGTGTGTGCGGCCGGTTACCGGCCTGAGGCTGAGCCGGGTGGCGTCCATGGGGGCCGCGCCTGGGCGCGAGGTGATGCCCGACGAGCCGATCGCCTTCCAGAGCGTGATGCTCTGCTTGCCCGCGCCGTCGATGATGTGGATCGGCCGGTTGGGCCAGTCGAGAAGAATGGGCGCGTCGATTTCCCGCCAGTCCTGGGAGGCGGGCTTCGTGCCGAGCCGGCCGGCAACCACGGCTTCGTAGGTTTTCTGCACGGCCCGGCTGGCGAAGGCCGAGCTCATGGCGCGCTGCATGTCCAGGCTTCTGGCCAGCAGCACCACGCCTGATGTGGCCATGTCCAGGCGATGCACGATCAGGGCGTCGGGCCATTGCTCCATTACGCGGCCGCTGAGGCAGTCCTGCTTGTCCGGTCCCCGGCCGGGAACGCACAGCAGGCCGGATGGCTTGTCGAACGCGAGCAGATGCTCATCCTCGTAGAGAGGGGTCAGCCGTGTGCGTGGAATCTGGGGCGGTGGAGGAAATTGCATCGGTGTGCGGAGTGGGCCGGATATGCCGAAGTGGAACGCAAAAACGGGCGGGCAGTCTTGCGGCTGCTCGCCCTCAGGGCAGGAAAACGCCATGTCCGCCGGCACCAGGCAACCGGCGGACAGGCTACCGGCAATGACGGATCATTGTTTGTCCTCGTACGCGTCCAGCGGCACGCAACTACAGAACAGGTTGCGGTCGCCATAGACATTGTCCACGCGGCCCACCGGCGACCAGTACTTGGACTGGCGAAGCGCGGCGACCGGGTAGGCGGCCAGCTCGCGCGAGTAAGCGTGTTTCCACTCGTCGGCAGTAACCTGCTCGGCGGTGTGCGGGGCATGCTTGAGCGGATTGTCATCCCGTGGCAACTGGCCGGCCTCGATCTCGCGGATTTCGCCGCGGATGGCGATCATCGCGTCGATGAAGCGGTCAAGCTCATACAGCGTTTCGCTCTCCGTCGGCTCCACCATCAGCGTATTCGGCACGGGGAAGGAGAGCGTCGGCGCGTGGAAGCCATAGTCGATCAGGCGCTTGGCCACGTCCTCGGCCATCACGCCGGAGGTGTCCTTGAGGCCGCGCAGGTCGAGAATGCACTCGTGCGCTACGTGGCCGTTGGCGCTGGCGTACAGCGTGGGGTAGTGGTCCTTCAGGCGCGCGCTGATGTAGTTGGCGCTCAGGATCGCCGCTTCCGTGGCGTGCTTGAGGCCGTCCGGGCCCATCATGCGGATGTACATCCAGCTGATCGGCAGCACGGCGGCGTTGCCCAGGGGCGCCGCGCTCACGGCGCCGTTGCCGCCCTGGACGCCGGCCGTCCGGTGGCCTGGCAGGAAGGGAACCAGATCCTCGACGACGCAGACGGGGCCCACGCCCGGGCCGCCGCCGCCGTGGGGGATGCAGAAGGTCTTGTGCAGGTTCAGGTGGCTCACGTCGCCGCCGAACTCGCCGGGGGCGGCCACGCCGACCAGCGCGTTCATGTTGGCGCCGTCCACGTACACGCGGCCGCCGTGCCCGTGCACCAGCTCGCACAGTTCCTTCACCTGGGTCTCGAACACGCCGTGCGTGGACGGGTAGGTGATCATGATGCAGGCGAGGTGGGCGCTGTGCTGCTCACACTTGGCCTTGAGGTCGGCCATGTCCACGTTGCCATTGGCGTCGCAGGCGGTGACCACGACCTGCATGCCGACCATCTGGGCCGAGGCGGGATTGGTGCCATGGGCGCTGCTCGGGATCAGGCAGACGTTGCGGTGGCTGTCGCCGCGCGATTCGTGCCAGCCCTTGATTGCCAGCAGGCCGGCATATTCACCCTGGCTGCCCGCGTTGGGCTGCAGGCTGACGCCCGCATAGCCGGTGGCCTGGCAGAGCCAGTCGCGCAGTTGCTGGTCCAGTTCGGCATAGCCTGCCAGCTGGTCGGCGGGAGCGAACGGATGCACGTTGGCGAATTCGGGCCAGGTGATCGGAATCATCTCGCTCGTGGCGTTGAGCTTCATGGTGCACGAGCCGAGCGGGATCATGCTGCGGTCGAGCGCCAGGTCCTTGTCCGAGAGCCCGCGCAGGTAGCGCAGCATGGCGGTCTCGGAGTGGTGGGTGTTGAACACCGGATGCGACAGGAACCCGCTCTTGCGTGCCGCGAATTCAGGGATCAGCGACGGCGTGCCTTCATCCATGGCCTCGATGGTGGGCCGGGCCTTGCCTTCGCCCGCGAAGATGGACCAGAGAAGCTCCACGTCGGCGCGCGTCGTGGTTTCGTCGAGCGAGATGCAGATGTATTCGTCCCACGCCTTGCGCAGATTGGCGCCCCGGGCGACGGCGCGCGCCATGATGGCGTCGGTCTCGCCCTGGGTGTGCAGCGAGATGGTGTCGAACGCGCTGTCGTGGTGGCGGCTCGTGTAGCCCAGGCTGGACAGGCCACGGCTGAGGATGGCGGTCAGGCGTGCCACGCGGCGTGCGATGCGCGTCAGGCCCTCGGGTCCGTGGTAGACCGCGTACATGCTGGCGATCACGGCGGGCAGCACCTGCGCCGTGCAGATGTTGGACGTCGCTTTCTCGCGGCGGATATGCTGTTCGCGTGTTTGCAGGGCCAGGCGGTAGGCGGGCTTGCCATGAGCGTCCACGCTCACGCCGACGAGGCGGCCGGGCAGCGAGCGCTTGTATTCATCGCGGCAGGCCATGAAGGCGGCGTGCGGGCCGCCGGCGCCCATGGGCATGCCAAAACGCTGGGTGGATCCGACGACGATGTCCGCGTCCCACTCGCCCGGAGGCGCGAGCAGCGTGAGCGCGAGCAGGTCGGTGGCGACGATGGCCGCTGCCTGCTTGGCGTGGATGGCTTGCACGTCGGCCTTCCAGTCTGCGATCCAGCCGCTGCTGGCGGGATACTGGATCAACACGGCGAAGAAGTCCCCGGCGAGCAGAGCCTGCCATTCTTCCTTCGAATGGGCGACCTTCACCTCGATGCCCAGCGGCCTGGCGCGGGTCTGCATCACCTCGATGGTTTGCGGATGCGCATCGCCGGCAATCACGATGGTGTTGCTCCTGGACTTCACCGAGCGCTTGGCCAGCGTCATGGCTTCGGCGGCGGCGGTTGCCTCGTCGAGCATGGACGCGTTGGCGATCGGCATGCCGGTCAGGTCGCAGACCATGGTCTGGAAGTTGATCAGCGCCTCCATGCGGCCCTGCGAGATTTCGGCCTGATAGGGCGTGTAGGCCGTGTACCAGGCGGGGTTCTCCAGCACGTTGCGCAGGATGACGCCTGGCGTGAACGTGCCGTAGTAGCCCTGGCCGATGAAGCTCTTGAGAATCTGGTTCTTCGACGCGAGCGCCTTGAGCTCCGCCAGTGCGCTGGCTTCGGTGATGGCGGCGGGAATGTCCATCGCCTTGGCGCGCGCGATCGAGCGCGGAACGATGGAGTCGACCAGCGCCGAGCGCGATGCCTCTCCGATCACGGAGAGCATGTGGGCTTCGTCGCGGGGGCTGATGCCGATGTGGCGCGGCTGGAATTCGGTGGCGTTCTCCAGCGCGGAGAGAGGGAGTGCGGCAGGCATTTGCATGGAGGGACCAGTCTCAAAAGCAAAGAAAGCCGCGCCCCGAACCTGTGCGGAGAGGGCGCGGCGTTGGACTACATCAGGCGTTTGCGGCGAACGAGTTGTAGCTCGTCTCGTCCATCAACCCACCTAGCTGCGAGGCGTCGCTGAGCTTGACCTTGAAGAACCAGCCGGCGTTCAGCGGGTCGCTGTTGGCCAGGGACGGGTCGTTGCGCAGCGCTTCGTTGACTTCAACGATTTCGCCGGAAACGGGCATGTACACGTCGGCCGCGGCCTTCACGGACTCGACCACGCCGGCGACTTCACCCTGCGCAAGGGTCTTGCCCACTTCGGGCAGATCGACAAACACCACGTCGCCCAGCGCGTCCTGCGCGTGAACGGTGATGCCGACCACGGCGGCGTTCGCATCGGCTGCGTTGATCCATTCGTGGTCTTTGGAGTAGTGGATGCTCATGGGTGCTCCGGAAAAATTGAGATTGAAAACAGGTTGAGAGTGGTCAGTGCGCAATGTAGCGTGGATTTGCTCCGCTCATGCGCCGCGCCACGTCGGTGGACGGGCCGGCGGCTTCGCGGGCCCTGCGCGGCGGATCAGCCGCGGTAGTAATTGGTGGGAACGAACGGAGTGGCGCTCACCACCATGGGCACGGGCTTCCCGCGCACGATGGCGAAGATCTCGGTGCCGGGCTTGGCGTAGTCGGGCTGCACGTAGCCCAGCGCGATGGGCTGGTTGAGCGTGGGGCTCAGCAGGCCGCTGGTGATCTGGCCGATGTGCTGGCCGTCCATATTTTCGAGCACCGCCGGCTCGCGCACCGGAATGCGCTCCCTGGCGATCAGGCCGACGCGCTTGCGGGTGAGGGTTTCCGGGTTGTCGATTTGCGGCAGGATTTCCTGCGCGCCCGGGAATCCGCCCGAGCGCTCGCCACCCGTGCGGCGCACCTTCTGGATCGCCCAGTTCAGCGCCGCCTGCGGCGGGGTGGTCGTGGCGTCGATGTCGTTGCCGTACAGGCACAGGCCGGCTTCCAGGCGCAACGAATTGCGCGCACCCAGGCCGACTGGCTGGACTTCCTCCTGGGCGAGCAGGGCGCGGGCGAATTCTTCGGCGCGGCTTTCGTGCACCGAGATCTCGAAGCCGTCCTCGCCGGTATAGCCGCTGCGGGTGATGAACAGATCGGCGCTGTTCCACTGGAACTCGCCCCCGGTCATGAACACCAGCTTCTCGACGCCGGGAATCAGGCGCGAGAGCACGGCCGCGGCCTTGGGGCCCTGCAGCGCAAGCAATCCGCGCTCGGGCATGGGGATGACCTGGCAGCGGTGGCCGATGCGCTCGATGATGTGAGCGATGTCGCCGACCTTGCACGCACCGTTCACGATCACGAAGATGTCCTTGCCGCGATTGACGAACATGAGGTCGTCGATGATTCCGCCCTCGTCATTGAGCAGCAGTCCGTAGCGCTGCCTGCCCACGCCCAGCCCGATCACGTCGACCGGCATGAGCGTCTCGAACGCTGCCGCGGCGTCCGTGCCGACCAGGCGCAACTGGCCCATGTGCGACACGTCGAACAGGCCGGCGGCGCTGCGTGTATGGTTGTGCTCGGCCATCAGGCCAGCCGGGTATTGCACCGGCATGGAGTAGCCGGCGAAAGGCACCATCCTGGCGCCGAGTTCAAGATGCAGTGCGTTGAGGGGCGTGGTGAGCAGCGGCGAGGCGGGCGAGGGCGCGGACATGGTTTTCAGGCTCCAAGGCAAATGATCCGGGCGAACGGCACGGGGCCGGTCGCGGTAATTGCCCTGCTGTCCGCTTTACCTGAGAGATTCATCGCGGCCCGCCGCGACTTGCTCCTTCGGTGGATCAGATGAGAACCTGACCTCTCTCCAGCTGGGAAAACGCCCGCATCACTGCGGGCGGCTGCCAGTCCTTTTGCCTGAGCGTTCGGTATCTGCCTGCGCCTTCGGCGGCCGCGCTGCGGACCTTGGGGCGGTCCGGGCGGCTCTCTCCTGACAATCCACGAAGTATAACTTTTCCTGGAATTCCTTATGCGTAAATGGCAGTGCCGATCGCGTCACGCAAGGAATGGCTACCGCGCGTAAACCAGGTCGCGCAGCCCCAGGGATATGCCGGGCACGTAGGTGATCACAATCAGGCACAGCAGGATGACCGCGACGAAGGGCAGCAGTTGCGTGACGATGCGGTCCAGCGAAATCCGCGCCACGGTGCAGGCGGCGAACAGGTTCACGCCGAACGGCGGCGTGATCATGCCCAGGGCCAGGTTCACCACCATGATCAGGCCGAAGTGAACGGGGTCGACGCCGAAATGCTGCGCCACCGGCGCGAGGATGGGGGCGAGCACGATGATGGCGGCGCTGGTCTCGATGAACATGCCGATCACGAACAGCGCGCCAGTCACCCCGAGCAGGAACATCGTGGGCGACTTCAGCACCTCCTGCAGCCAGTGGCCGATCGCGTCAGGCACGCCCGCGCGGGTGATCAGGAACGCGAACAAGCCGGCGTTGGCGATGATGAACATGATGACAGCGGACGACAGCGCGGACTTGCGCAGGATGGCATATAGATCCTTCAACCCGATCTCGCGGTAGATCAGCATCCCCACGACCAGCGCGTAGAACACGGCCACCGCGGAGGCTTCCGTGGGCGTGAAGATGCCGCCATAGATGCCGCCCAGGATGATCACCGGCATCAGCAACGCCCACCCGGCCTGCAGCAGCGCCGGTCCGAAGGACATGCGGCCCTCGCCATCGTGCTTGCCCCAGCCCTTGAACTTGCAGAACACCCAGACGAAGGCCATCAGCGCAAGGCTGATCAGGATGCCGGGGCCGAAGCCCGCAATGAACAGTTCCCCGATCGACACTTCGGCGCTCACGCCATACAGGATCATGGGGATGGATGGCGGGATGATCACCCCCAGCTCGGCGCTGGTGGCCTGCAGCGCGGCGGCGAAGCTGGTGGGGTAGCCATGCTTGATCAGCGCCGGGATCAGGATCGCACCGATGGCGAAGGTGGTTGCCACCGATGAGCCGGAGACCGCCGCGAAGATCATGCAGGTCAGCACGCAGGTCATCGGCAGGCCGCCCTGGACCCCGCCCACGATGCTCTTGGCGAACTCCACCAGGCGGCGCGAGATGCCGCCGGTTTCCATCAGGTTGCCGGCGAGAATGAAGAACGGGATGGCCGCGAGCGGAAACTTGTTGATCGCGCCGAACATCTCCTTGACCGAGATGAGCATGTTGGCGTTCGACATCTGGATTCCGGCGATCGAGGCCAGCCCTATCGATACCGCAACCGACACGCTGAGCGCAAAGCACAGCACCATGGTGCCAATCATTACCGGGGTCATTGCGCGGTCTCCAGCTCAAGGCGCTTGGGATCGATCAGGTTGCCGATGATGCCGGGTATGCTGAACAGCGCCCCCACCGGAACCGCGAGGTAGGCCCAGAACATGGAGATGGATTCCAGCCCCGCCATGGTCTGCACCGAGCCACGGGCGGCATAGTCGAATCCCCACCAGATGAGCACGCCGATGAGCGTGAGCGCGGCGAGGCTGACCGCCCAGTCGAGCATGCGCCGCAGGCCCGGCGGGCTCCAGCGGTAGAGCACGTCCACGCTGACCATCGCACCCTGGCGGAACGCCATGGGAATGGCGAGAAACACCATCCAGATGAGGCTGAAGCGAATCAGCACCTCGGTCCATTCGGCGGGCTGCTCCAGCACGAACCGCATGAGGATCTGGAACATGCCGAGGCTGGCCGATACGGCAAGCATCGCGCAGGCGCCCGCCATCGCGATGGCGGTAGTCCATCGCTCGAAAGATAGAAACAGGGTTTTCATGAGCGCACGCCCAAAGCTGATCCGCCAAAAGGGGAAAGCCCGCGCCTTCTCGTAAAACGCGCGGGCGGGAATGGCATGCCGTTATTTGAAGTTGCGGATGCGGTCGAGGTTGGCCTTGCCGAATTCTTTCTCGAACTGCGCGTTCACGTTGGTGAGCGCCGCCACGAACTTGGATTTGTCCACGTTGTCGATCACCGTCATGCCCTTGGAGCGCAGGTCGGCGACGCCCTTGGCGTCATCCTCGTCCACGCGCGCGCGGTTGAGCCTGGCGGCTTCCTTGGCTGCGTCGATGAAGGACTGCTTGTCGGCGGTGGAGAGTTTCTCGAATGCCGCCTTGTTCATGAGCAGGATGCACGGCGAGTACACGTGGCCCGTCAGGGACAGGTGCTTTTGCACCTGGTCGAACTTGGCGGAGATGATCACCGGCAGCGGATTCTCCTGGCCATCGACCGTGCCTTGCTGCAGCGCGGTGAATACTTCGGGGAAGGCCATCGGCGTGGTGATGATGCCGAATGCCTTGTAGGCGGCGATGTGCACCGGGTTCTCCATGGTGCGCATTTTCAGGCCCTTCAGGTCGTCCGGGGTCAGCACGTCGCGTTTGCTGTTGGTCATGTGGCGGAAACCGTTTTCCGCCCAGGCGAGCGCCTTGAATCCCTTGGCGTCGAACTTGGCGAGCAGTTCCTGGCCGATCGGGCCATCCAGCACGGCACGCGCATGGGCCTTGTCTCGGAAGAGAAACGGCACATCCAGGATCTTGGTTTCGGGCACGAAGTTGGGCACCGGGCCGGAGGAGCTGAAGGCCAGCTCCTGCGTGCCCAGTTGCACGGCCTCGATCGACTCGCGCTCGCCGCCCAGGGAGCCGTTGTAGAACGTCTGGATCTTGTAGCGGCCGGCGGTGCGTTTTTCCACCTCCTTCGCGAAGGTGTCGATGGCGACGCCCTGGTGCGAGTTCTGCGCCACGGAAATGCTGATGCGCATCGTGGTCTGTGCATTCACCTGGCTTGACAGCGCCAGGGCGCTCACGGCCATTCCAATCCCCAGTGCAAGTGTCTTCAGTCGCATAACGTTCCTCATCGGCAGGGCCGAAGTTGTCTCCGGTAGGAGGGATGGGCGGATTTCGCCTCTGCCGTCCATTGTGTGCAAAGCGCCTGTCAGCGGAATTGGGGTTTTTATGATGTTGCGCTCTGTCCGCCGCTGTCGCCGGAAATGACGAAGCCCCGGAAGGCAGCGGTAACCGCCTCGGGGGCCTGCATGAGAGTTGCCGTCGGTAAACGGGCTCTGCTTGAAATAAACCTTGGTAAAAGCGTTTCGATGGAAGAAGTTTGCCTCCATGCGCGCCGAATAGGTTTTTGTTTTTTCTTGTTATTGATGGAGAATTGAAAAAATATTTTATTTATTTCAAATTTTCAGAAAATTATGCGAATAGACGCTATCGACCGGAAAATTCTCGCGCGCCTGCAGGCGGATTCCCGCGCGAGCCTGCAGGAGATCGGCGCGGCGGTGGGCCTGAGCGCATCGCCGTGCTGGGGGCGCATCAAAAAGCTGGAGGAGGGTGGAGTGATCGAGGGCTACACGGTGCGCCTGAATCCGCAGGCGCTGGGCCTGTCGGACACCGTTCTGGTGCAGGTCACGCTCGACAGCCACTCCGACAACACGCTGGAGAAGTTCGGCGAGGTGCTGGCCACCATCCCCGAAGTGGTCGAGGCGCACCTGGTCTCGGGTGACTATGACTATCTGCTGCGCATCGTGGTGAAGGACACGCGCGACTATGAGCGCCTGCTGCGGGAGAAGCTCTACAAGATCAGGGGCATCCGGCACAGCCGTTCCAGCTTTGTGCTCAGGACGCTGAAAAAGGCCGATCTGCCGCTGGGCGCGTCCTGAGCCCGGAAGCTGGGCGGCTCAGCGCAGGCCGCTCACGTCCATTTCCTTGTAGGAGACGAGGCGGCTGCCCTTGGCCCATTTGTAGCCGAACCAGATCGTCAGGAAGAGAGGCAGGCCGATGTAGGTGGCGATCACGCCCACCCAGTCGATCCTGTCGGCGATGAAGTTCTCGTAGTTCTGCCCCAGCGTGATGATCATGCAGAGCACGAAGGCGAATACGGGGCCGATCGGAAACGCGGGTGCGCGGTAGGGCAGACGGGCCAGGTTGTAGTTCTGCGCCTCGCAGCCTTTTCTGAAGCGATAGTGGCTCACGGCGATGCCGAGCCACGCGACGAAGCCGCACATGCCCGAGAGATTGAGCAGCCAGATGTAGACCGCGGAAGGGCTGAAGATGTTGGTGAGGAAGCACAGGGCCGCGATCAGCGTCGTGGCGATCAGCGCCATGATGGGTACGCCGCGCGCGTTCACGCGCGCAAAGAGGCGCGGCGCCATGCCCTGTCTGGCGAGCGCGTAGAGCATGCGGGTCGATGCGTACATGCCGGAGTTGCCTGCCGAGAGCACCGAGGTCAGCACCACGGCGTTCATGAGCGCCGCCGCGCCGAGCAGGCCGGCGCGCTCGAACACCAGCGTGAACGGGCTGACCGCGATATCGCCCAGGTCGTTCTTGAGCAGCTTGGGATCGGTGTAGGGGATCAGCAGGCCGATGACCAGGATGGCGAAGACGTAGAACAGCAGAATCCGCCAGAACACCTTGCGCACGGCGCGCGGCACGTTCCTGGCGGGGTCTTCCGATTCTCCGGCGGCGATGCCGATCAGCTCCGTGCCCTGGAAGGAGAATCCCACCACCATGGCCACCCCGATCAACGCGGCGAAGCCGCCCGCGAAGGGCGCGTCGCCCACGGTGAAATTCGCAAGATTGCCCCAGAGGCCGTCGGGCGAGCCGCCATGCAGAATGCCGAGAACCATCAGCAGGCCGATGCCCAGGAAGACCACCACGGTGAGCACCTTGATGGTGGCGAACCAGAATTCGGATTCGCCGAATCCGCGGGCCGAGAGCGCGTTGAGCCCGAACATCAGCGCGAGAAACAGCGCGCTCCAGAGCATGCCGTTCACGTCGGGGAACCAGTAGGCCATCACCAGTTGGGCGGCCACCAGATCGACGGCGATGGTGACGGCCCAGTTGTACCAGTAGTTCCAGCCAAGCGCGAAGCCGAAGCCTTCGTCCACGTATCTGGCGCCGTAGGTGGCGAACGAGCCCGATACCGGCAGGTGCGAGGCCATTTCGCCCAGGCTGGTCATCAGGAAATAGACCATCAGCCCGATCACCATGTAGGCCAGCAGCGCGCCGCCGGGGCCTGCCTGCGAAATGGTGGCGCCGGAGGCGACGAAGAGCCCGGTGCCGATCGAGCCGCCGATGGCGATCATCGACATGTGGCGCGCCTTCAGGGAGCGGCGCAACTGGCCGGGTTGAGTATCTGTTGGGGTGCTGGTGTTCATGAATCAAATACCAGTTTCTTGGCTGGATGTCCTATGGTTGACGGGCGGATGGCCCGTCTCAGGGGCGACGCATGATACCGCTGGGCCAGGGATCCACCATGGCGGCGGTCATGGCATGCCTTGAAAATATCGGCCCGGGTTGCGCGGGATCACCACGCAAAAGGCCGCAACGGCTCGCCGGTGCCTTGCGGGCCGCCATGAGCGCGGATCAGCTCAGCAGCAGCGCGTCGTCCGAGAGTTTTTCGCCGCGCACTTTCTCGAACATCTGCAGCAGGTCCGGCACGTCCATCCGGGCACGCTCCTCGCCGGAGACGTCCAGCACCACTTGCCCCTGGTGAAGCATCACGGTGCGCTCGCCCACATCCAGCGCCTGGCGCATGCTGTGCGTGACCATCATGGTCGTGAGCTTGTTCTCGGCGACGATGCGCGCGGTGAGCTGCAGCACGAAGTCGGCCGTGCGCGGGTCGAGCGCGGCGGTGTGCTCGTCGAGCAGCAGGATGCGCGAGGGCTGCAGCGACGCCATCAGCAGGCTCACCGCCTGGCGCTGGCCGCCCGAGAGCAGGCCGATGCGGTCGGTGAGGCGGTTTTCCAGGCCCAGGCCGAGCGTGGAGAGTTTTTCCCGATACAGGTCGCGGTGGCTCTTCTTGACGGCACCGCCCAGGCCGCGGCGCGTGCCGCGCTGATGCGCCAGCGCCATGTTCTCCTCGATGGTGAGGTCTTCGCAGGTCCCGGCCATCGGGTCCTGGAACACGCGGGCCACGCGGGTGGCGCGTGACCATACGGGTTGGCGGGTGACGTCCTCGTTGTCGATCTTGATCGTGCCGCTGTCCACGCCCAGGTCGCCCGAGATGGCGTTCAGGAAGGTGGATTTCCCCGCGCCGTTGGAGCCGATCACGGCCACGAACTGGCCTGCCGGGATGTCGAGCGACATGCCGCGCAGCGCACGGGTCTCGATGGGCGTGCCGGGATTGAATGTGATGAACAGGTCTTTTGCGCTCAGCATTTCTTCTTCGCTTTCCTTTTTCTTGTGGCCGAACGCATCAGGAGCCGCGCCTGGACAGCTTGCGCTTGAGCTGCGGTATCACCAGCGCAACGGTCACGAGCACGGCGGTGACCAGGTTCAGGTCCTGCGCCTTCAGGCCGATGAAATCGCTGTTGAGCGCGAGCGCGATGAAGAAACGGTAGACGATGGCCCCGATGACAACGGCCAGGGTGGCGTAGACCAGGCGGCGCGAGGGCAGGATGCTTTCGCCCACGATCACGGCGGCCAGGCCGATCACGATGGTGCCGATGCCCATGGAAATGTCGGAGCCGCCCTGGGTCTGGGCGAACAGCGCGCCGGCCGCCGCAACCAGGGCATTGGAGACCGCCATGCCCAGAAGCACCATGCCTCCGGTATTGATGCCCTGGGCGCGGGCCATGCGGGCGTTGGAGCCGGTGGCGCGGATGGCGAGGCCGCGCTCGGTTGCGAAGAACCAGTCCATTGCGAGCTTGGCGGCGATCACGATCACGATGAGGATCAGGGGGCGCGCCCAATAGTCCGGCAGGCCCTCGGGCTGCAGGATGGTGAAGATGGTGGCGTCATTGATCAGCGGAATGTTCGGGCCGCCCATGATGCGCAGATTGACGGAATACAGCGCGATCATCATCAGGATGGAGGCCAGCAGGTCCATGATCTTGAGGCGCACGTTGAGCCAGCCGGTGATGGCGCCGGCGAATGCGCCCGCCGCGGCCGCCGCGACGGTGGCCACGAACGGGTTGCTGCCGGAGGCGATCATGACGGCGCAGACGGCGCCGCCGAGCGGAAAGCTGCCGTCCACGGTCAGGTCCGGGAAACGAAGCAGGCGAAAGGAAATGAAGACGCCCAGCGCGACCAGGCTGAAGATCAGCCCGATTTCAAGAGCGCCCAGCAGGGAGAAAAGTGACATGGACAGTCGCTACTGAAAAAACAAAGCAGGAGCCGTGTGTGTACAGCTCCTGCATGGAATTGCCTCGGTCATGACAGGGTAAGGCCACGACCGTTGCCGGCGATGCTTATTGCACCACTTGCGCTGCGGATTTGATCAGCTCGTCGGAGAGCTTGACGCCTTGCTTCTCGGCGGCGCCCGGGTTCACGTACAGCTCGGTCTTG
The DNA here is from genome assembly GCF_040396215.1 of Diaphorobacter ruginosibacter. Classification (GTDB taxonomy): domain Bacteria; phylum Pseudomonadota; class Gammaproteobacteria; order Burkholderiales; family Burkholderiaceae_C; genus Diaphorobacter_A; species Diaphorobacter_A ruginosibacter_A. The sequence goes on from NZ_JBEBOW010000009.1 coordinate 26,698, forward strand.
TTGCTGACTTCAGGCTTGATGTCGCCCGCCTTCTCGCCCTTGAGGATGCGGATGACGATCTGGCCGGTCTGCAGGCCCAGGTCCTTGTAGTTCACGCCCAGGGCGGCGATCGCGCCGCGCTTGACGGAGTCGGTGTCGGAGGCGATCAGCGGCAGCTTGGCGTCCTGCCCCACCTTTACCAGGGATTCGTAGGCGGACACGACGTTGTTGTCGGTGTTGGTGTAGATCACGTCCACCTTGCCCACGAGGCTGCGGGCCGCCGTGCCCACGTCGACAGAGCGCGGAGCGGAGGCTTCCACCAGCGTCATGCCGTGCTTGGGCAGCAGTTCCTTGAGCTGCTTGACGACCACGGCGGAATTGGCTTCGCCGGGGTTGTAGACCATGCCCACCTTCTTGGCGCCCGGCACGACCTTCTTGATCAGTTCGATCTGGGGATCAAGTGCCAGCAGGTCGGAGACTCCGGTCACATTGGTCTTGGAGGGCTCCCAGTTCTTGACGAGCTTGGCGGCGACCGGGTCGGTCACTGCGGAGAAGACCACGGGAACGTCCTTGGTGGCGGCAACCACGGCTTGCGCGGAAGGCGTGGCGATGGCGACGATGGCGTCGGGCTTGTCGCCCACGAACTTGCGGGCGATCTGCGCCGCGGTGCCGGTGTTGCCCTGCGCGCTCTGGTATTGCCACTTCAGATTCTTGCCTTCCTCGTAGCCGGCGGCCTTGAGGCTTTCCTTCACGCCGTCACGGATGGCGTCCAGAGCCGGGTGCTCGACGATGGCCGTCACGGCGACAGACTTGGTCTGCGCCACCGCAACGGAGGACAGGGATGCCATGGCCAATGCCAGTGCGCCAAGGGGGGCCCAGGTCAGGTTCTTCATTCTTCAAGATCTCCAGTCGGAAAGGTTGGGTTGTTCCTGTTTGTTTTGCAGGCTGTGGCTGATTTTTTGTTTCCGCCTCAAGGGCAGAAGTCTACAACCTGTCAGGCAGCTCCCGAGTATGCGCCGGGCAAGCCGGGCGGGAAACTGTGGATTAACCCTGTATTTGCATATCTGAAACAAGCAGCTTTGCTGCATTCCGGCGTGTCGCGTGATTCATACGAAAAAAGCACATGGGCCGCCTGGGCCGCATGTGCTTGTGTCTTGGCTGAAACGGCTTACATGCCCGAATAGTTCGGGCCGCCGCCGCCCTCGGGCGTCACCCAGACGATGTTCTGGGTGGGGTCCTTGATGTCGCAGGTCTTGCAGTGCACGCAATTTTGCGCATTGATCTGCAGGCGCTCGGCATTCCCGCCCTTGGATTCGTCCGGCACGAATTCATACACTCCGGCCGGGCAATAGCGCTGCTCCGGGCCAGCGAATTTGGCCAGGTTCACGTTGACCGGCACGCTCGCGTCCTTGAGCGTCAGGTGCGCGGGCTGGTCTTCGGAATGGTTGGTGTTGCTGATGAACACGCTGGAGAGGCGGTCGAACGTGAGCTTGCCGTCCGGCTTGGGATAGACGATGGGCTTGCATTCGGCCGCGGGCTTCAGATAGGCGTGATCGGGCTTGTCGCGGTGCAGCGTCCAGGGAATATGGCCGCGCAGCACGAACTGCTCTATGCCGTTCATGATGGTGGCCGTGGTCAGGCCCTTCTTGAACCAGGCCTTGAAGTTGCGCGACTTGTTCAGTTCCTCGTACAGCCAGCTGTTCTCGAAAGCCTCGGGGTAGGCGGACAGTTCGTCGCCCTGGCGTCCGGCGCTGATGGCTTCGAAGGCGGCTTCGGCCGCCATCTTCCCGGTCTTGATGGCGGCGTGGCTGCCCTTGATGCGGCTGACGTTCAGGAAGCCGGCGTCGCAACCGACCAGCGCGCCGCCGGGGAAAACGAACTTGGGCAGGCTCATCAGGCCGCCCGCCGCGATGGCGCGGGCGCCGTAGCCCAGGCGCTTGGCGGGTTTGATGCCCTTGGATTCGTCGCCTTCGAGATACCAGCGGATGTTGGGATGCGTCTTCCAGCGCTGCATCTCCTCGAACGGGGAGAGGTAGGGGTTGGCGTAGTCCAGGCCGGTGATGAAGCCCAGCGTGACCTTGTTGTCCTCGAGGTGGTAGAGGAAGGCGCCGCCGTAGGTATTGTTGTCCATGGGCCAGCCGGCGGTGTGGAGGACGAAGCCGGGCTGATGGCGCTTGGGATCGATCTCCCAGAGCTCCTTGATGCCGATGCCGTAGGTCTGCGGATCGCGGCCTTCGTCGAGCTGGTACCTGGCGATGAGCTGCTTGCCGAGATTGCCGCGCGCGCCTTCGGCAAAGATGGTGTACTTGCCGTGCAGTTCCATGCCCAGCTGGAATTCCGCCGTGGGCTCGCCATCCTTGCCCACGCCCATGTTGCCGGTGGCGACGCCCTTGACCGAGCCGTCTTCGTTGTAGACGATCTCGGCGGCGGCGAAGCCGGGGAAGATTTCCACGCCCAGCGCTTCGGCCTGCTCGGCCATCCAGCGCACCACGTTGCCCAGGCTGACGATGTAGTTTCCGTGGTTCTGGAAGCACGCGGGCAGCACCATGTTGGGCGTGCGGAACGAGCCCTTCTCGGACAGGAACACCATTGCGTCGTCGGTGACGGGCTGGTTGAGCGGCGCTCCTTTTTCCTTCCAGTCGGGGATCAGCTCGTTGATGGCGCGTGGATCCATGATGGCGCCGGAGAGAATGTGCGCGCCCGGCTCGGAGCCTTTTTCGAGCACGACGACCGAGAGCTCCTGTCCCTTTTCGGCGGCAAGCTGTTTGAGTCGAATCGCGGTGGCCAGGCCGCCAGGGCCCGCGCCGACGATCACTACGTCGTATTCCATGGCCTCTCGCGGGCCGTACTGGGCGAGGATTTCGTCGTTCGTCATGGGTGTCTCGTAAACGTATTGAATTGAAAAACTGTTGTCGCTTGCCGTCTGTCGCGGCTTTGCGGATCAGCAGATTGTATTCATGGGAGCGCGCATCGATGGGGCAACCTCGGGTTTTGCTGTCCCAATAGTGATTTCAGACATGACAATCGCTCCCTGCGGCCCGCCGGGAAACGGTCCGGGCTGAAGGGCTGCGCGCAAACTTCTCAATCGTGGTCGGGAAGAATCAGCTGGGCTTCGAATCCATGGCTGCTTCCCGGCAGCGGAGATGTGAGCGCGAGATCCGCTCCATGCTTTTGGGCGATGCTGGAGACGATGGACAGGCCGAGCCCATAGCCCGTGCGCTCCGCGCTTTGCCGTACGTGCCTGTGCTTGAGACGTTCGAGCCGTTCGGGCGGGACTCCCGGACCGTCGTCCCGGACCGTGATTTCGCGGCCCGGGCCGACGATGATTTCCACGCTGCCGCTGCCCGAGTAGGCCAGCGCGTTCTCGACGAGGTTACGCAGCGCTATCGCCAGCGCGTCGAAGTCGCCCTTGCTTGTGAGCGGCGCGCCATCGCCGGCTGCGGGCGAGGCCGGCCGGGTGATCAGTTCGAGGCGGTCCGCGGCCTTGTCATCGAGCCAGAATTCGCGCGCAACGGTGGTGGCGAGCTGCACCAGATCCACGCTGTCCCTGGTGAATGGCGCGCTTGATTCGGCGCGCGAGAGCTGAAGGAGCTTCTCGGTGCGATGGCTGAGGGTCTGCAGGGAGAGCAGGGCTGCTTGCACGTCTTCGCGGCTCAAGCCGTGATCGAGCGCGGTCTGCAGCCGCAGCCGCGCGGTCGTGAGCGGGGTGCGCAATTCGTGCGCGGCGTTGGCGGCCAGCGCGCGCTCCACATCCAGCGCCTGCGACAGGCGCCCGAGCATGCGGTTCACATGCTCCTGCACGGTGGCGATTTCATGCGGAGGCGAGTCCAGCTCGATGGGCTCCAGCTGGCGGCCGTCGCGTTGTGCGATCTGATCCGACAGGTCTTCGAGCACGCGCAATTCCTTGCGGGCGATGTTGCGCAGCAAAAGCGCCAGAATCGGCAGCAGCGCGATGAACGGAATGATCAGCCCGAACAGCGTGCGGTTGACGGTTTCGCTGCGTTCCTCCAGCGGGTCGGCCACTTGCAGGTAGACGCCGCGGGTGGGGTGCAACTGGGTGTAGATGCGCCATTTGCCGGTGTTCTCGAAACCCGGGACGAGCGACACGTCGAACATCCCATCATTGGCTTCGGCGGATCGGGCGAGCACCTTGGAGTCCATGCCGACGAGGCGGTAGAACACTTCGGCGTCGGCGAACGAGCCGGGCGAGGGAATGACCAATGGCCCCTGCGCGGGCGGATTCTTCGCTGCGCCATCCAGATGGTCGAGCGCGATGTCGAACATGCGGTGGGAGACTTCCACCAGTTCGTTGTCGAAGTTGTAGTTGATCTCGCGCCCCGTGTACCAGACCACGGCCAGCAGGCTCAGAAGCCATATGCCGCCGACCCACAGGATCAGCGTTCTGGCAAGCCTGCCCGCGAGCGTGTCCACGCGCGGCATCAGCGTCCGGCCTCGGGTTTGTGCAAGGCCAGCCGGTAGCCCAGGCCGCGCATGGTCTCGATATGTTCGCGGCCGAGCTTGCGGCGCAGGCGGCTGATGAACACTTCCAGCGTGTTGCTGTCCGTGCTGTCGTCGAAGCTGTAGAGAGCGTCCTGCAGGCGTTCGCGCGTGTGGTTGCGCTCGGGCCGCGTCGCCATCACGCGCAGCAAGGCCCACTCCTTGGGCGTGAGCGGAATCGGCACGCCCGCACGGCGCACCAGCTCCTGTGACAGGTCGATCTGCAGATCGCCGATCACCAGCACGGGCGTTGCCGCCGCATTGCGGCGGCGCTCCACCGCGCGAAGCCGCGCCAGCAGTTCCGCGGGGTCATACGGTTTGACGAGGTAGTCGTCGGCTCCGGCATCCAGGCCGAGGATACGGTCGCTGACCTGGTCCTTGGCGGTCAGCACGATCACGATGGGCCGGTCGGCAATCGCGCGGATCTGCGGCAGCAGGGCCAGTCCCTCGCCATCGGGCAGATGCAGGTCCAGCAGCACGGCGGCGTATTGAGTTGTCATCAGCGCCGTCTTTGCCAATGCGAGGGTGGCGACGGCATCGACCACGAAGGCCTTGGCGTGCAGATAGCCGCAAAGCGCCTCGGACAGCGCACGATCATCTTCTACGAGCAGGACACGCATGGGTAGGTATTTTGGCGTTGTTCAGGAAGTGTAGTGGAGGTTTTTCCGCGCGGGCTTCATTCAGCCAATGTTCAGGAAGCGGCAATAGCCTTCCAGCCTTCTCAACGACGTACCGCGTCCGTGCCTTCTCATCGGCCAGCGGTTTTTATTTGCCCATGTTTTCCTGGATATCGCGCCGCGTGCTTTGCTGGACGGTTGCGGCGCTCTTTCTCATCGTGCTGTGGGATGCCACGGGCCTGGATCTGCCGATTGCCCGGCTCTTTGGCACTCCCGAAGGTTTTCCCCTGCGAGGCAGCCATGCGTTCACGATGGCCTTTCATGAAATCCCGAGGACGCTCAGCAGCCTGCTGGTGGCCGCGCTGATTTTTGGAGTGTTCAAGCCCTGGGGCTTTCTGGGGCGCCTGAGCAAAAGCCAGCGCGTTCAACTGGCCGTCTCCATCGTGGGCGCCATGTTGACCGTGACGGCGCTCAAGCGCCTGAGCGCAACCAGTTGCCCGTGGGACGTGAGCGAGTTTGGCGGAGTGGCTTCATACGTATCGCACTGGACGCTGGGCGTGCGCGATGGAGGGCCTGGCCATTGCTTTCCCGCGGGCCATGCCTCGGCGGCATTCGGTTTTCTTGCGGGCTGGTTCGTCATTCGCCGGGCGGCACCCGAGATTGCCGCGCGCTGGCTGACAGCCGCGCTGGTGTTGGGGCTCGCATTGGGCTTCGCGCAGCAGCTCAGGGGGGCGCACTACATGAGCCACACCCTGTGGAGCGGCTTCATCTGCTGGTCCGTGGGTGCGGCCGTAGACCTTGCCTGCCATGCCATCCAGTTCAAGAAGCGGATGGCTCCCGTCGCTACTTCGGATCGGGAGTTGCAGCCATGAGCGCCAGACCCATGGATATCCCGCTGCCGCGGCCTTCCTCGCAATCGGGCGAGAGTTTTCATCGTTCGCGGGCGGCGCTGTCGCCGCTGCGATGGATCGATGGTTTTTTCTCGCGCTCCATGTCGGCGCAGAAAATCGTCTGCCTGCTGGCCGTCTATTTTGTCCTCGCCACCAACTGGCCGCTGTGGCTCCAGATGGCCCGTATCGGCGGCGCGCCCAGCCTCTACATGCGGTCCGCCGTGACGCTGGGAGCGCTGATCGCCTGCGGCACCACGGCCATTCTCGCGTTCACCGCATGGACGCGCGGCATGCGCCTGGTGTGGATCGCCGTGGCGCTGATCGCGGCGCTGTCGCAGTATTACATGCTGACCTACAGCGTCGTCATGGATACGGGCATGGCGGCCAACGTCATGCAGACGGATGTCCGCGAAGTGGCTGACCTTCTGGGCTGGCGGATGTTTTTCAGCGTGGCCGTCGTGTTGGCGATTCCGGTGTGGTGGCTGCTGCAGGTGCGCATTCCGGCGATGAGGCCGCTGCGCCAGGTGGCGCGCAATCTGCTGCTGCTGGCGGCTTCGCTGGCCGTGGCCGCCGTGCTCATCGCCACCACGTCCCGCGATCTGGCTCCGCTGATGCGCAGCAATCCGCAATTGCGCTACATGCTCAATCCGGTCGCCAGCCTGTACTCGGCCAGCGTTTCGATCGTCAGGCCATGGGTGACACGCAAGAAAAGACTGATTCCGATGACGGCCGGCGCCGCTCTGGGCGCCACGCATGCGGCCGGCAGCAAGCCGCTGCTGTTCGTGCTGGTGGTCGGCGAGACGGGAAGAGCGGATCACTTTGCCCTCAATGGCTACGATCGCGACACCAATCCGCAACTGGCGGCGCGCGGCGTGTTCAACTGGACGAGCGTGCGCTCGTGCGGCACCAGCACGCTGGCCTCCGTTCCGTGCATGTTCTCGCCGCTGGGAAAGAAGGATTTCGAGTCACGGGCGGACGACTATGAAACCCTGCTCGACGTGGTCCAGGCGGCGGGCATGAACGTGCTGTGGATCGACAACCAGTCCGGCTGCAAGGGCGTGTGCGACCGCGTTCCGCATGTCTACGCTTCCGAGGGGCTGAGCGCCGAGCAGAAAAGAAAGCTCTGCGACGCGGACGGTGAATGCAGGGACATGGCGATGCTGGAAAACCTTCAGCAGAGGCTCGATGCCATCCCCGCCGATAAACGCGGCAGGGGCGTGTTGCTGGTGCTGCACCAGATGGGCAGTCATGGGCCCGCATATTCCAAGCGGTCCTCGGCGTCCTCCAAGCTGTTCAAGCCCGAGTGCACGACGGAAGTCCTGGCCGACTGCAGTCATTCCGAACTGATGAACGCGTATGACAACTCGATCGTGGAAACCGACCGCTTTCTTGCCGCGGCCATCGATTGGCTGCAGGCCAGGTCGTCGGCGTACGACACGGGCATGCTCTACCTGAGCGACCATGGAGAATCGCTGGGCGAGTATGGGCAGTTTCTGCACGGCTTGCCGTACTCCGTCGCGCCCGACGTGCAGAAACACGTGCCGATGATTGCGTGGCTCTCTCCGCAACTGGTGCGCCGCGACCGGGTGTCGCCGGGGTGCCTGAAGGGGCGGTCCGGCACGGCCTACACGCACGATAACCTCTATCACTCCATGCTCGGGGTGCTGGACGTGAAATCGCCCAGCTACCACCCGGACCTGGACATCTGGGCCGGGTGTTCGGGCCTGAGCGTTGCCAAGGCCGAGGATCAGGCTTTCTTGTCGCGAGGCACGCGCCCCATCAGGTAGAACTCCTGATTGGGGGGCATGTTCGCAAAGCTGGCAATGCGGTTGGACAGGCCGAAGAAGGCCGTGATGGCGGCGATGTCCCAGATGTCCTCATCATCGAAGCCGTGGGCATGCAGGGCTTCGAAGTCCGAGTCTTCGGTCTCGTTCGCGCGCTGGCAAATCTTCATGGCGAAATCGAGCATGGCGCGCTGGCGCGGGGTGATGTCGGCCTTGCGGTAGTTCACCGCCACCTGGTCGGCCACCATGGGTTTCTTCTCGTAGATGCGCAGCAAGGCGCCGTGCGCGACCACGCAATACAGGCACTGGTTGGCGGCGCTCGTGGTGGTGACGATCATTTCACGATCGCCCTTGGTCAGATGGCTGCTGCGGCCCACGCTCTCCGGGTCCATGAGCGCATCGTGATACGCGAAGAACGCGCGCCACTCCGCGGGTCGGCGGGCGAGGGCGAGAAACACGTTGGGCACGAAGCCGGCTTTTTCCTGTACTTCGAGGATCTTGGCCTTGAGGTCGTCGGGCAGTGTGTTCAGATCGGCAAAGGGATAGCGGGCTGCCATGTTGTCTGTCTCCATGAGTGGCGGTTGGTGATCCGGCAAGCATAACCCGGAGCCGGCTCGTGGAGGTTGCAATGCCTGCCGTGAGCGTCGCGCAAGCAGCCACAACCAGGGGCATCCGTCGGCATTCAGGATGAGACACCGACAACAAAAAAAGCCCCCACGCTTCCCCGCTACGCGTGGTCCGCTGCCCCCCGAGGGGGTGCTTCTTGTCTTGGGGCGGCCCGGCGACAAAAAAGCGCCCCCACGCTTCCCCGCTACGCGTGGTCCGCTGCCCCCGAGGGGGTGCTTTTTGTCTTGGGGCGGCCCGGCAACAAAAAAGCGCCCGGGCACTGGTGCTCCGGGCGCTGAAGTCTTAGTTGCGTTCAACCGATTCTTGTTTTTTCCACTGGCTTTTCAATCAGGTTCTTACAGCTTGCCCGCCTTCTGGCGAGCAATTGCATCAGCCACGCCCTTGCCGTAGGCGGGATCGGCCTTGGTGCAATGCTCGATGTGGCGCTGCACGATGTGCTCTGAAACTCCGGCGATGTTGCGCGCGGTGTTCTCGAACAGCAGTTGCTGCTTTTCCGGGGTCAGCAAGCGGAACAGGTCGCCCGGCTGGGTGAAGTAGTCGCTGTCGTCTTCGCGGTAATTCCAGCGTGCGGAATCGCCGTAGAGCTTTTCGACCGGCTCGGCGTACTCCGGCTGTTCCTGCCATTCGCCCTTGGTGTTGGGTTCATAGGCAATGGCATCGCCATAGTTGCCGTCCACGCGCATGGCACCGTCGCGGTGGTATGCATGGAAAGGACACTTGGGCGCGTTCACCGGAATCTGGTAATTGTTGACGCCCAGGCGATAGCGGGCCGCATCAGCGTAGGCGAACAGGCGCGACTGCAACATGCGGTCGGGCGAGGGGCCGATGCCCGGCACCAGGTTGCTTGGCGCGAAAGAGGCCTGTTCCACGTCCGCGTGATAGTTGCGCGGGTTGCGGTTCAATTCCATGATGCCGACTTCGATGAGCGGGAAGTCTTTCTTGCTCCAGACCTTGGTGAGGTCGAACGGGTGGAAGCGGTAGGTCTGTGCCTGTTCCTCCGTCATGATCTGCACGCAGAGCTTCCATTGGGGGAAGTCGCCGCGATCGATGGATTCGAGCAGGTCGCGCTGGCTGCTTTCGCGGTCCTTTGCAACGACGGCCGAGGCTTCCTGATCGCTCAGGTTCTCGATGCCCTGCATGCAGCGGAAGTGGAACTTCACGTAGTGGCGCACGCCGTCCTTGTTGATGAAGCTGTAGGTATGCGAGCCAAAGCCGTGCATGTGGCGGTAGTCGCGGGGAATGCCGCGATCGCTCATGACGATGGTGATCTGGTGAAGCGCTTCGGGCAGGCCGGTCCAGAAGTCCCAGTTGTTTTCCGCGGAGCGCATGTTGGTGTAGGGATCGCGCTTGACCGCCTTGTTCAGGTCGGGGAACTTGAGCGGATCGCGGAAGAAGAACACCGGCGTGTTGTTGCCCACGAGATCCCAGTTGCCTTCTTCCGTATAGAACTTCACGGCAAAGCCGCGGATGTCGCGTTCCGCGTCGGCCGCGCCGCGCTCGCCCGCCACGGTGGAAAAACGTGCGAAGAGTTCGGTCTTCTTGCCTACTTCGGAGAAGATCTTGGCGCGGGTGTACTTGGTGATGTCGCCGGTGACGGTGAAGGTGCCGAACGCACCGGAGCCCTTGGCGTGCATGCGGCGCTCGGGAATCACTTCGCGGTTGAAGTGGGCGAGCTTCTCCAGGTGCCACAGATCCTGCAACAGCATCGGGCCGCGTGGGCCGGCAGTCATCGAGTCCTGATTGTTGGGAACGGGCGCGCCGCCTACCGTGGTGAGACGTTTTGTCATTTGAACTCCTACGTGGTTAATGTGTTGCTGCTATCGAAATCGGTTGTTGGTCGTTATTGTCCGAATGGAAATGAATCAGGGCCAATTGAATATCCAAAAATCAGCTATAGGAATTGCCTCATTCATTTTGATGCGAGTTAAGCTGCATCCAGCGTAACTCAAAAGTCAGGCGGTTCCCATGCATTTCGATGTCGTGATCGTTGGCGGAGGCGCTGGAGGGCTGGAGCTTGCGGCCCAGCTGGGGCGCCACCTGGGCAGGAGTCTCGGTGGTGAGAAGGTGCTTCTCATTGATCGTTTTCCCTACCACATCTGGAAGCCTACCCTGCATGAAGTAGCCGCGGGAACTCTCGATGCGCATCAAGAGGGTTTGTCCTACACGGTTCTCGCAAGAAGAAATCACTTCAGCTTCTCCATCGGCGAAATGTGCGCGCTCGACGCGCAGCGAAAAACCATCACGCTGGAGTCCATGAAAGACGCGCAAGGCAATGAGCTGGTTCCACAGCGCATGGTGAGCTACAAGCATCTGGTGCTTGCCACGGGCAGCGGCTCCAACTCCTTTGGCACTCCGGGCATCGAGCATGCCTATCTGCTCGAAAACGCGGTGGATGCGCAGCACTTTCACACCGACTGGCTGAGCGCCGCGGTGCGTGCTTCGTTTTCCAGCGAGCGCTCGCTGTCGGTTGCGATCGTGGGCGCGGGAGCCACGGGCGTGGAGCTGTCGGCTGAGTTGCTGGAGGCGCATGCCGAGCTGATGCAAAGCCTGGGCAGCAGCCAGCGCTTCCGCCTGGATATCACCCTGGTGGAAGGCGGTGAGCGTATTCTGGGCGGCCTGCCGCAGCGCATATCGGAACAGGCGACGCTCGCGCTCAGGCGAAAGGGCGTGAAGGTGCTGCTGAGCACGCGGGTGCTGGAGCTGCGCAAGGGCGAGCTGGTCACGTCGGGTGGAGAGATTCAAGCCGACCTGATTGTCTGGGCCGCCGGCATCAAGGCTGCGGATTCCAATGCGAGGCTGGGACTGGAGGTCAACCGTATTCATCAATTCGTCGTGGATGATCATCTGCGGGCCTCGGTGGCCGATATCTATGCGATGGGCGATTGCGCGGCCTGCCCTTGGGAGGAGGGCCGGCAGGTGCCAGCCCGGGCCCAGGCCGCACACCAGCAGGCAAGCTATCTGAGCAGGGTGCTCCTGGCCTTGCTCAAGGAGCGAGAAAGCGACGAGCCTTTCGTCTACAAGGACTTTGGCTCGCTGGTTTCTCTTGGCGACAACAAAGGTGTTGGCAACCTGATGGGCGGCCTGGCGGGAAAGAACTTCTTCGTCGAGGGCTTGATCGCCAAATGGATGTACATGTCGCTGCATCTCATGCACCACCGCGCCATTCTTGGCTCGGGAAAAACCGGGCTGCTGGCGCTGGCCCGGCTGCTGCAGCAGCGGGTTTCGGGCCGCATGAAGCTGCATTGAAGCGCGGCAGCCGCGCCTTGCGCGCATTTTTATGAATTCGATGGCGCGAGCCAGGCCTTGATGGCCGGATAGACGAGATCGAATCGCGTGTAGATGTCTTCACCGCCGCCATGGCAGGATGAACTGCCGCCCGAGAGCGCGCCGATGAATCGATTGTTGTAGAACAGCGGAGAGCCGCTGCTTCCCCATTCGGTGGCGCCCTGGTCCCATGCGATGCGGTACATATTGCCCGACGGTGTGGCGGACGTGCCGCAGTAAATGGAGCCGCTGAGGGCATAGCATTCCGTGGTGCCCGTGATTTTGCCGAAACTGATTTTCTGCAGATCCCCCATGGGGTGATGAACGCCCACGACCGGCATGTTTGCCGCCATGGCGGCTGCGCTCCAGCCCGCGAAGGTGGCGCCGACCGGTGGAGTGTCATTGAGCTGGACCAGAGTGAAATCCCGGCTGCTCGTCGAATAGAGCAGTTTTGCGCCGCTGGCCGTTCTGGTTCTGGTCTTGTAGGTTTTTGCATTGCAGCCCGTGCTCGTGAAAAACCAGGAGCTTTCCATCGTCGAGGCGGCGGTTTGCCGGGATATGCAATGGCTGGCCGTGGCGACGTAAGGCGTCCGGTCCAGGCGCGCATTGTTTAATAACGTGGCGGTGCACTGATAATAATATCCTCCGTCATAATAATTGATCAGCACGACGGAGTTTCTGGTGGTGGCGTAGTCAGGGTAGCAGCTGGAGTCCAGATGGCAGGAGGCGGATTCTCCGACGGAGCGCGTCGATAATGCGCCAGATGCATTAACTCTCGTATAACCCGAGGCGGGGTTTTCATATACGTGAATGATTTCTGGTACCGATACTTTCAGTTGATCTGGTGATGTGCCGGAAGGCAATTCGATTTCGAGTGTGACAGCGTCGCCGGAAATGCTGGGCGTCCACCAGGTGCGCGCCTCGTTGGAGACATCTCCAGCCTCCTGGTTGAGAGCAATGATTTCCTTGATTCGGCTGCCGCTGGTCTGCATGGCGTCGGCCCTGCTGGCGGATGGATAGGTTCTCAGGAGGGCGCCCGCGGGCATGTCATCGACCAACAGGCCGATACGCATTTCAAAAGCGCCATTGGACTGGAACTGGATAGTCGCTATTCGGCTGCCGTTGCTTGCGGATTTCCAGCGGAGCCGCTGATTCAGTTGTGCTGCGGAGGCGGTGATGGCGCTTGCTCGCGCCACGCCGACGCGTGCCGCCCCGTGGCTGTCAGCGGCTGCCTGGCTTCGGGTTTGGACCAGCTCACCGAGATCGATGATGGCGGTGTCTGTCTCACCCGGATCGGAAATGGCGGGAAGCTCCGGCGCGGTTTCATCAGCACCTTCATCGGGCTGCTCGATGGAGCCCAGATCCTGCGGATCGGGCTTTGGAGCCGCATCCCCGTCGGCCACCACGGTGGTCGATTCGGAATCCGGCGCAGCATTCGACTGCGCCGGGTCGCTGCCGCCCGATCCGCCGCATCCGCCCAAGGCAAGCGCGACTGCAATTGCCAATAGGGATTGGGTATGTCTGGAGAAAATTGATGGAATATTCATGCGTCATCCTGTGAGTGGTCTGGCTCGATGCCACTGTGAGGCATTTGTCGGGCGAGCCGTCAAAGTTAGCAAGGATGAACGAATAAGGTTTGCAGAAAATCAATGTTGGCTTTTGATTTTCAGTATTTCCATCGGGATCAAATGGAGAAGAATGGATGGATTTGTTATCCGCTGAATGAAAATATTTAGCAATATGTGAATATTGCGATTTGCTGCCTTGTTCAGCCGACCAGTAGTTTCTGAACCAGGTCTGCGGCGGTGGATGCGCCATATTTGCGCATCAGGCGGGCGCGGTAGATCTCCACCGTCCGGTGGCTGATGTCCAGCGCCCGGCCGATTTCCTTGGAGGTCATGCCGTCGAGCAGCCTGGCAGCCACTTCGCGTTCGCGGCCGGTGAGTTCGGCCTTGACGGGGCGCTGCTCGCTCAGGTCCTCGAAGCTCCAGATGCCCGAGGCATGGGGGTCGTTGCGGTTGAGCGCGCGGCCCGAGACGTGGCACCAGAAGACCTCGCCGCTCGCCCGTTTCATGATCCGGTTGTCGGCGTAGTGGCTGCGGGCGTTGAGGATCGGCTCCATGCGCTTGCCCAGGCGTTCGTACTCATCGACGCTGGGATAGAGGATGCTGAATGATTGCCCGATCAGCAGTTCGCGCGATGCGCCAAACATTTCGCAGACATGGCGGTTGCAGTCGATCATGATGCGGTTGCGGGAGATCACCAGGCCCACCGGGGCCATCTCGAAGGCGAGGCGGTAATCTGCGATATCCATGGCGTGCGGGTATTTCTATTTACGAAAAACTACTTAATTCGGTACGTAGTATCGTAGCGCATTCTCGTTGCATTCTTTGAACAGGAGACAGAAGTGAACAAACTCTATCCCTCCGCGGCCGATGCGCTCAAGGGCGTTGTGGCGGACGGCCAGTTGCTGGCCGTGGGCGGTTTCGGCCTGTGCGGCATCCCTGAGGCGCTGATCGAGGCGCTGAAGGATTCCGGCGTCAAGGACCTGACGGTCATCTCCAACAATGCGGGCGTTGACGGATTCGGCCTCGGCAAGCTGCTGGAGACCCGCCAGATCAAGAAGATGATCGCCAGCTACGTGGGCGAGAACAAGGAGTTCGAGCGCCAGTATCTGGCCGGCGAACTGGAGCTCGAGTTCACCCCTCAGGGTACCCTGGCGGAGAAGCTGCGCGCGGGCGGCGCGGGCATCCCGGCGTTCTTCACCAAGACCGGCGTGGGCACCATGGTGGCCGAGGGCAAGGAGCTGCGCGAGTTCGATGGCGAAACCTATGTGATGGAGCGTTCGCTGGTTCCGAGCGTGTCGCTGGTGAAGGCATGGCGGGCGGACAAATCCGGCAACCTGCAGTTCCGCCTGACGGCGCGCAACTTCAACCCCGCCGTGGCCACGGCCGGCAAGATCTGCGTGGTGGAGGTGGAAGAAGTGGTCGAGACCGGCGCGATCGAGCCTGACCAGATCCACCTGCCGGGCATCTACGTGCACCGCATCGTGCACAACCCTCATCCCGAAAAGCGCATCGAAAAGCGCACCATCACCGAAAAGCAAGGAGCCTGATCATGGCGTGGACGCAAGACCAGATGGCCGCGCGCGCGGCGCAAGAACTGCAGGACGGCTTTTACGTCAATCTCGGCATCGGCATTCCGACGCTGGTCGCCAATCACACGGGCGACAAGGAAGTGTGGCTGCAATCGGAAAACGGCATGCTCGGCATCGGCGCATTTCCCACCGAGGACAAGGTGGACGCCGATCTGATCAACGCCGGCAAGCAGACCGTGACGACGATCCCCGGCTCGTCGATCTTCGGCAGCGACCAGTCGTTCGCCATGATCCGTGGCGGCAAGATCAACCTGTCCATCCTGGGCGCCATGCAGGTCAGCGAGCACGGTGACCTGGCCAACTGGATGATCCCGGGGAAGATGGTCAAGGGCATGGGCGGAGCCATGGACCTGGTGGCCGGCGTCAAGCGCGTGATCGTGCTGATGGAGCATGTCGCCAAAAAGAAGGACGGCACCACCGACATGAAGATCCTGCCCAAGTGCACGCTGCCGCTGACCGGTGTGGGCGTGGTGGATCGCATCATCACGGATCTGGGAGTGATGGATGTGACGCCCGAAGGGCTCAAGCTGGTCGAGCTGGCTCCTGGCGTCACCTTCGAGGAAATCCAGTCCAAGACCGGAGTGCCGCTCAAGCGTTGAGTTGAGCGCTCGGGCATGCACCGACATGAAAGCCGGATGCTGGCCATCCGGCTTTTTTGCTTTCATGGTCAGTCCGCTGTCTGGACTGCCCGCCCGATCAGGATTGCGGCTCGATGCGCACGGCCAGCCGCTTGCCGCTGGCGATCAGCTCGAACAGGCGGTCGATATTGGGGTGCTTGCCCGGATGCTCGCGCGCATCCTGGGTGTGTTCGGCAAACAGATCCAGTCCCTCCCGGGCCGCGGCGGCGTCGATGGAGCCGTGCCTGGCCGCAAGAGCCGCGTAAACGGTCAGCGAGCCGGCCTTGCCGGGCTGGTTGGGGATGGAGGCCACCTCGTTGCCTGATTTGTCCAGCAGGTGAAGCGCGGCGATGTGGGCAATGGAAGGGAGTTCACGCAGGTTGTCTGCAAAAGCCATGAGTGGATGGTTTCCTGAAATATGAATGGGTGCAACGGCCGGGATTCTAGATGCTGCCACGCCGTATTGCCCGAAACCCGCTGGAGTGTGGCGCGAATCCGGCGCACGGTTGTGCCAGAGCGCGCAGGCTTTCAAGGCACTCGCGTTTCATCCGGGCCGAGTGGATCGCCGCCGCTTGCGAGGCCATGCGCGCCGGCGCCCATGCCCATCCCCATTCCGAGAGCGCCCATTCCGCCTCCGCCTCCGCCCTGGCCGCCGCCACCACCGCCACGCCCACCTGCGCCGCCACCGGATTCATTGCCAGCGGAACCTCCCCCGCCAGCCTTGCGGCTCGCACCACCGGATGACGCGGGGCGCAGGGGACCCTGGTCGGGAATGCGGACGTCGGCGGGGATGCTCTCCAGGTCGAGCGCTGCGCGGACGTAGGTGCGCAGGGAGATGACCAGATCCCTGGTATGGATGCTGCGCCCGGCTGCCATGTCCTGCGCGGCTTGCGCGGCGAGCCGCACCTGCTCTTCGGTGCCAAGCAGAATGATGTCGGAGAGCGCCGCTTCCACCGCATCGCGCATGCGCCGTTGGCGCTCGCTGCTGGTGATGGCCGAATCGGGCTCGGCGGACTCATCGGCCTCGCTGCCGGTTGCCTGCTGTCCGCGCAGGTCACGCATGTGGGTGGGGCTGACCTGCAGTTGCCCGGTAAAGGAGCCTCCCAGCGTCTTGTATGCCGCCATCAGTGTTTTCAGCCGCTCGTTGATCTGGCGATTCTGGCGCTCGCGGCGCTTTTGCATCGTTTGCATGAACAGCAGCCGCACGCCCATCATCAGGCAGGTCACGACCAGCAGGCCGGCGATGGTCGAGACAATGGACTGCCAGGAGCTGAAATCGATCATGGAGCGCATGGGTTGTCTGCTGTGTCCGTGGAGTGGAGGAGAAGGCGGGATGCGAGCGATTGTGTCCCGGCGGGACGCACCGGTGCGTAAGCGCTCTTCGGTTTTTCGGCCCGATGGGGCTGTATTATGGTTCGCTCAATGCGCAATGACTGAATGACGGGCGGGACGTATGCCCGCGCAGACATGTTTCATGACTCAAGAAAGCTTTGCACTATGAATCTCCGTAGCGTTGGCCTGGTGGGCGTGGGTTTGATGGGGCATGGCATTGCCCTGAATGTGGCGCGCAAGGGGTATGCGCTGACGGTGCTCGAGCATCCGGGCAATCAGCCGCTGGATCCGCTGAAGGCGTTGGGCGTGAAGTCCTGTGCGTCGTTGCACGAACTGGCGGCGGGCGTGGACGCGCTCATTCTGTGCGTGACCGGCTCGCCCCAGGTCGAGGCTATCTTGCTGGGCGGGCAGGGGGCGCTGGCGGCGCTCAGGCCGGGCTCGGTCATCATCGACTGCTCCACGGCGCTGCCCGAATCGACCGAACGCATGGCCGAGGCCGCAAAGGCGGCGGGTGTCCGTTTCATCGACGCTCCCATGACGCGCACGCCCCGGGAAGCAGCCGAGGGGCGGCTCAACCTGCTCGTGGGCGGTGACAGGGACGTGTTCGATGAATGCCTGCCGCTCTTGCGCGCATTTGCGGAGAACGTCACGCATACCGGAGCGGTGGGCACGGGCCATCGCATGAAGCTGCTGCACAACTATGTCTCCCTCGGCACGGTGGCGCTGATTTCCGAAGCGGCGGCCTGCGCGGCGGCGGGCGAAATCTCGCCGCAGGTGTTCGTCGATGTTCTGGCCAGCGGCGGCGGTGGCGGCGTGGCGCTGGAGCGGCTGCGCCCCTACATGATCGACGGCGACCCGCAGGGACTGCGCTTTTTCATGGGCAACGCGCTCAAGGACATGGCGTACTACGTATCGATGGCGGGACAGTCCGGGGCGGCATTGCAGATTGCCGATGCGGTCCACGGCGCCTACGCATTCGCCGTGGAGCACGAGGGCGCGCAGGCGCTGGTTCCGCAACTGGTCACCTCGTTGCGCAACCGCCGGAATGAACCGCATTGATTGACCGGGCGGGGCGCCGCCAGCGGACGAATACAACATCAAGGAGATCAAACACATGCGCCAGCATTTCATTCACAACCAATGGGTGGGCTCGGGCGAGGCCATCGACGTGGTGGACCCGTCTACCGGCGAGGTCTATGACGCCATCCTGCGGGGCAGGCGGGAGGATGTGGATGCCGCCGTGCGTTCCGCGCGGCAGGCATTCGAGGGCGAGTTCGGCCTTCTGACGGCGGCGGAGCGCGGCCGCCTGCTGCTCAGGCTTTCGGACAAATTGCAGGAACATGCCGAAGAGCTGGCACAGATCGAGGCGCGCGACTGCGGCAAGCCGCTCAGGCAGGCGCGCGCGGACGCCGCCGCCATCGCCCGGTATTTCGAGTTCTACGGCGGCGCGGCGGACAAGCTGCTGGGCACCACCATCCCCTACCAGAATGGCTACACCGTGCTTTGCGTGCGCGAGCCCTACGGCGTGGCGGCAGCCATCGTGCCGTGGAACTATCCCATGCAGATCTTCGGGCGCAGCGTCGGCGGCGCGCTCGCCGCCGGCAATGCCGTCGTGGTCAAGCCCGCGGAAGACGCCTGCCTGTCCTTGCTGCGGGTGGCCGAGCTGGCGCGCGACGTGGGGTTTCCGGCGGGCTCGCTCAATATCGTGACCGGCTACGGCCATGAGGCGGGCGCCGATCTGGTCGCGCATCCCGGCATCGATCACGTGTCCTTCACCGGATCGCCGAATGTCGGCAAACTGGTCGTGAAGGCGGCTATCGACAACCACACGCCGGTCACGACCGAGCTTGGCGGCAAATCGCCGCAGATCGTGTTCGAGGACGCCGATCTCGATGCCATGCTGCCGGTCGTCGTCAACGCCATCGTGCAGAATGCGGGGCAGACCTGCTCGGCGGGCAGCCGCCTGTTGGTACAGCGCGGCATCTACGAGACGGTGATTGCGCTGCTCAGCGAGCGTTTTGGACAGCTCAGGGTGGGATCGTCCCAAATGGACCTGGACTGCGGCCCCCTGATCCGCAAAAGCCAGATGGAGAGGGTTCGGTCGTTTCTGGACGAGGCGGCCAGGGACGGCCTGCCGATCGCCGCGCAGGGGCAACTGGCGCAGGGCGCGCCCGCGGGCGGCTTTTTCCAGGTGCCGACCCTGGTGCGCGACGTGCCGGTCACCCACCGGCTCGCACAGGAGGAGGTGTTCGGCCCGGTGATCGCGGCCATGGCCTTCGATACCGAAGAGGAGGCCATCGCTCTGGCCAACGGCACGGCCTTCGGCCTGGTGGCGAGTGTCTGGACGCGTGACGGCGCTCGCCAGATGCGCGTTGCCCGCAAGGTCAAGGCCGGCCAGGTCTTCATCAACAACTATGGCGCGGGCGGCGGCATCGAGCTGCCATTTGGCGGCTACAAGGCCAGCGGCCATGGGCGCGAGAAGGGCTTCGAGGCGCTTTACGGATTCACGCAGCTCAAGACAATAGCCATGCGCCACGATTGACGGCGGCGTTATGCGAGCAGTCGGAGTATGAGCTCCCAATCGGCCTCGTTAACTTCGGTGATGGACAGGCGGTTGCTGCGTTGCAGGACTTTCAGGTGGGCGAGTTCGGGGTGCGCTCGCAGTTCGGCAAGGCCGAGCAGGCGCGTCTTGCGCAGCGCCTTCACATCGCGCAAAAGCCAGCGCGGCTTGCCGTGGCTGGCCTTGGGGTCGAAGTAGGGTGAATCGGGGTCGAACTGCGTCGGATCGGGCCGCGCGGCCGAAGCGATTTCCGCGATGCCGGCGATGCCCGGCTGCGGGCAGCTCGAGTGATAGAACAACACGCCGTCGCCGGCTTGCATTTCATCGCGCATGAAGTTGCGCGCCTGGTAGTTGCGCACGCCCGTCCATGGCACGGTGGCGTGCTTTGCGGCCAGGGCGTCATCGATGGAGCATTCGCCGGGCTCGGACTTCATCAGCCAGTAACGCCTGGGCCTTGTCGTCGGCGGTGTCATGGTGTTCATGGCGCAATTGTCTCCAGAATGAGCGCGCGCGGGTAAAAAAGGCCCCCACGCT
>NZ_JBEBOW010000010.1:0-45725 GCF_040396215.1 Diaphorobacter ruginosibacter
TCTCAGGCCAGCGTCTTGCGCAGCCAGTCCGCGAACGCCGAGCATTCCCAGCGGTCCATGGTGCCGGTTTTCCAGCACAGATAGTGCGCATGGGGGCTGGGCGCGATGATGTTGTCGAACAGGCGCACGAGCGTGCCCTGATCGAGCCAGGGCGCGCCGAGCTTCAGCCGCACCAGAGCCACGCCCATGCCGGCGGCGGCGGCGTCGCACATCAGGCCGACGTCGTTGAACTGCGACCCCTCGCTGGGCGCGGGCCAGTCCAGTCCACAGACGTCGAACCAGCTTCTCCAGGGCTCGAGCGGGCTGCGCAGAAGGGGAATGCCTTCGAGGTCTTCGGGCCGCTCGAAGGGGCCGTGCTCGCGCACGAAGCCCGGTGACGCCAGCGGCGTGACGATGTCGCGCGCCAGCTCGATGTGTTCCATGTCGGCATAGTGGCCGGGGCCGAAGCGCACGACCAGGTCGGCGTCCTCGGCCACCACGTCGAGCAGCGGAATCGAGACCTGCAGCGCGAGGTCGATTTCCGGATAGGCCTCGGTGAACTGGCGCAGGCGCGGAATCAGGATGGCTCTGGCAAAGGTGGGCGTGACCGCCAGTTTCAGGCGGCGCTTGCCGGGCGCGCTGGCCGCGCCGGGAAAGCGCTGGAGCGCCCCCAGTCCTTCGCGCACGTGGGCGAGATAGGCGCTGCCGTCCGTGGTCAGC
This sequence comes from Diaphorobacter ruginosibacter, assembly GCF_040396215.1. Classification (GTDB taxonomy): domain Bacteria; phylum Pseudomonadota; class Gammaproteobacteria; order Burkholderiales; family Burkholderiaceae_C; genus Diaphorobacter_A; species Diaphorobacter_A ruginosibacter_A. The sequence continues at coordinate 700 of NZ_JBEBOW010000010.1, forward strand.
GAGAAATCGGCCCGCCCGAACAGGCGCGTGCCGAGTATCTGCTCGAGCTGCTTGACGCGGTGGCTGACCGCGCTGGGCGTCACGCACAGCTCCTCGGCGGTGAGTGTCACGCTGCGCAGCCGCGCCAGCGCCTCGAAGGTGAGCAGGCACTGGATGGGCGGGATGCGGCGCAGCGCGCTGGAGTCAGCGCTCATGGGAATGGGGGTGGGGGCGCTGCTCATGTCGTGGACCCTGGTGGATAAGCCGCTGTGCCGGAAAGTCCCGCGGGCTATTTGAAGATCACGGTCTTGTGGCCGTTCATCAGCACGCGGTGCTCGCTGTGCCATTTCACCGCGCGGGCGAGGACCTGGCTTTCCGTGTCGCGGCCACGGGCGGTGAGATCTTCGACGGTGTCGGAATGGCTGGCGCGCGCCACGTCCTGCTCGATGATCGGGCCTTCGTCCAGGTCGGCGGTGACGTAGTGGGCCGTGGCGCCGATCAGCTTCACGCCACGGTCATGGGCCTGGTAGTAGGGTTTCGCGCCCTTGAAGCTGGGCAGGAAGCTGTGGTGGATGTTGATCGCGCGGCCGGAGAGCTTCTTGCACAGATCGTCGGACAGGACCTGCATGTAGCGCGCCAGCACGACGAGTTCGGCCCCTTCCGCCTGGATGATCTCGAACTGCCTTGCTTCGGCCTGCGCCTTGGTCGCCGCCGTCACGGGAATGTGATGGAAGGGAATGTTGTAGCTGGCCGCCAGTTGGTAGAAGTCGCGGTGGTTGCTGACGATGGCGCGGATGTCGATGGGCAGCAGGCCCGACTTCCAGCGGAACAGCAGGTCATTCAGGCAATGGCCTTCCTTGCTGACCATGATGACGGTCTTCATCGCCTCGCTGGTGGTGTGCAGGCTCCAGCGCATTTCATAGGCGGCGGCGAATTCCGCCAGGTCGGCCCTCAGTGTCGCGGCGTCGGGATCGTCGCACGCAAATTGCACGCGCATGAAGAACAGGCCCGTGGCTTTGTCGTTGTATTGGGCGGCTTCTTCGATGTTGCCGCTGCGTTCGGCGAGGAAACCGGAAACCGCATGGACCAGACCGACGCGGTCGGCGCAGGAAAGGGTCAGGATGTAGGAATCGTTCATAGATAGGAGGCGATTGTCGCTCTTCCGGCGGGCGCGGCCGCCGAATCGGGTCATTTGTTGCCTGCGGCCAGGATGGGCTGGCGGGGGCAAGGGGCGCGAAGAGCGCCCGACACTATAGATATCTTTTCTTTTCGAGGCGCGGCGGTGTGGAAATTGATCGATGCGCCGCCGCGTTCCGCGGCGCGGCGCCAAGAGATATCACCGCGCATCGACCTTGTCCTGGCGCCCATCGCCGCCTTTGTGCTGGCGCCACTGGCGGCGCAGCTCCGCGCAGTGATCCCTGGGCGCGAGCGCGGGTGTGACGACGATGGCGTCCGCCTCCGCTTCGGTGGATGCTCCCGCGCCGGCGGTCTGCGCCATCACGGCCCGCACCTCGAGCGCCTCGGGCAGCCACTGCGCCACGCCCAGGCGCTTGCGCACATGTCCGTTGCCCGCGATCAGCAGCACGATGCGGCCCGGCTGCAGGGCGCCTTCGATGGTCTTGGCCATGCTCTCGTCGCGGGCGAGTTGAACCCGCGCCATCGGCTGCAGTTGCGTTGGGGGGAGCAGGCCGCAATGCCCTTCGCGGATGGCGTCGATCTGCATCCGCATTTCCTCCGGACCCAGCTTGCCGTCAAACCTCGGGTCCTTCATGGTTTCCGGCAGGAAGGCGCGCGGCAGGTTGCCGCCCAGCACCGGCACGCCGGCGCGCACGGCGGCCATCACGGCGGGGCCATAGGACGCCCAGGGCCAGGCAGCTTCATCCCAGCGCAGGGCGGCCTGCGCCTGGGCCTCGGTGGCGGTCGGCGCGAGCGCCCGGGTGGATGCGCCAGCGTCCGCCATCTCCAGCACCAGCGCCGCGAGCTGCTGGCTGGATGCCAGGGCGCGCACCGTGTCGGCCTCGAGCGCATGATGCGCATCGGCGTCATGCTGCTCGCCCAGCAGGAGAACGTCGGCTGGCAACAGGGCGTCGAGCTGCCGGCGCCAGGCCGCGAATGAATCCGTGGAAGCCAGGCGCACCTCGGGAGTGTCTGGCGACCGGCCGCCGCCGGGGTGCGCGCATCCGGCCAGCACAGCGGCCAGGGCGGCGCATGTGAGCCAATGGCATGGTGGCAGTGGAGTAGATTTGTTGAGAATCATTCTTGATAACTGTTGATTGCCTGGGGTTATTGAAGCTGCTGTCGCGCTCGAAAACGTTGATCTACGCGGGTTTCGGGAGACTCTCGGCGCGGTGGACCTTGGCATGGCGATAATCGGGCATCATGTAAATCAATGTCAGAATTTTCCCTGTAGGTAATGCACCTTATTTGCTCAAATCGTGAGCTCTATTCTGAATTGCCTGCTATCGAAATCTTTTGATGAAGGTCTGGGTCTTGACGCAGGATCAGACTTTTGAGGGCCAAAAGGTGTAGAAACACTACCTGGCTTTTCCCGTGTGCGCCGAGCCTGGCGAGCACCGTATTTTTCCCTTTTCTCCCGTCACCGTCCCCGGAGTGAACCCGTCCATGAAGCGCGAATCTGCTGATCTGGCTCCCACCTTGCCCATGCAACCCATCAGTCTCGATGTTCTACGCGAGAAATACTTCAAGAACGACGAGAAGGATGTGGAGGAGCTGTATCAACGCGTGGCCCGCGCGCTCGCTTCGGTGGAACGCGAGGAGTTGCGCGAGCCGCTGCAGGCGCGTTTTCTCGACAACCTGCGGCTGGGCGCGATCGGCGCCGGCCGCATCATGAGCGCTGCGGGCACCGACATCCAGGCCACGCTCATCAACTGCTTCGTGCAGCCGGTGGGCGACTGCATCCAGGGCGTGGACGACGCCGGCTATCCGGGCATTTACGAGGCGCTGCGTGAAGCCGCCGAGACCATGCGGCGCGGCGGTGGCGTGGGATACGACTTCTCGCGCATCCGCCCGCGCGGCGCGCAGGTCAAGGGCACGGCGTCCATGGCCTCCGGTCCCTGCAGCTACATCAACGTGTTCGACCAGTCCTGCTCGACGGTGGAGAGCGCTGGCGCGCGCCGTGGCGCGCAGATGGGCGTGCTGCGCATCGATCACCCGGACGTGCTGGATTTCATCACCGCCAAGCGCACGCCGGGCCGCTGGAACAATTTCAACGTGTCGGTGGGCGTTCCCGATGATTTCATGGACGCGGTGGAAGCGGACGGGCAGTGGGAGCTGGTTCATGCCGCCGAGCCCGGCGAGGAACTGAAGCGGGCCGGCGCGCGCCAGCGCTCCGACGGCCAGTGGGTCTATCAGACGCTGCGCGCCCGCGAGCTGTGGGACACGATCATGAAGTCGGCCTACGACTTCGCCGAGCCGGGCATCCTGTTCCTCGACCAGATCAACACCGACAACAACCTGCACTACGTCGAGAAGATCCAGGCGACCAACCCATGCGGCGAGCAGCCGCTGCCGCCCTACGGCTGCTGCGATCTCGGACCCATCATCCTCACGCGCTTCGTGCGCAATCCGTTCGGCATCCACGGTGATGCGCAGTTCGACTTCGATGCGTTCGAGGCCTCCGTGGCGACGCAGGTGCGGGCGCTCGACAATGTGCTGGACCTGACGTTCTGGCCGCTGGAGCAGCAACGCGCGGAATCGTCGGCCAAGCGCCGCATCGGCGTGGGCTTCACCGGCATGGGCAATACGCTGGCCATGCTCAAGCTGCGCTATGACCGCAAGGACGGGCGCGACATGGCGGTCAGGATCGCCGAGCGCATGCGCAACGCGGCCTATACCGCTTCGGTGGAGCTGGCCAAGGAAAAAGGCGCTTTCCCCAAGTTCAAGGCGGACGGCTACCTGAAGGAAGGCACGTTTGCGAGCCGCCTGCCCGAAGAGATCAAGAAAGCCATCCGCAAGCACGGCATCCGCAACAGCCACCTGCTGTCGATCGCGCCCACGGGCACCGTGAGCCTGGCCTTTGCCGACAACGCCTCCAACGGCATCGAGCCGCCGTTCTCGTGGACCTACACGCGCCGCAAGCGCGAGGCCGACGGCAGCAAGAGCGAATATGTCGTCGAGGACTACGCATGGCGCCTGTACCGGACGCTGGGCGGCGACGTGAACGAGCTGCCCGGGTATTTCGTGAGCGCGATGGACATGTCCGCCTCCGATCACGTGGCCATGATGGAGGCGGTGCAGCCGTTCGTGGACACCGCCATCTCCAAGACCGTCAACGTGCCGGAAGACTATCCATACGACGATTTCAAGAGCCTGTATCTGCAGGCCTGGCATTCAGGCCTGAAGGGGTTGGCGACCTATCGCCCCAACAGCATTCTGGGCGCGGTGCTGGAAGTCACGCCTGCCGCGAAGCCGGAGCCGGCGGCGCTCACCCCTGAAGTGCCGCCGTACGACCCCATGCGCGCGGTGATCGAAAGCCGTCCCAAGGGCGTGCTCTCGGCCGTTGCGGAGAAGCTGGAATACTGGACGCAGGAAGGGCACAAGGCGCTGTACCTCATCGTCTCTTTCCTGCCGGTTCCCGACGGCCGCGGCGCGACGGTCGAGCGCGCCATCGAGTTCTTCATGCCGGTGGGGCAAAGCGGCGAGTCGCAGCAGTGGATCACCTCCAGCATGCGGCTGCTCTCGCTCGCGGCGCGCGGCGGCTTCCTGGAGCGCGCGCTCAGCGACATGCGCAAGGTGGCCTGGGATCGCGGCCCGGTGCGCCTGGGCTTCCATGTGAAGGATGACGGCACGCGTGTGCCGATGTGGCACGACTCCGAAGTCGCGGCCATTGCCTATGCGGTGCAGAACATTCTTGCATTGCGCGCGGCGCCGCAGCAGCAGGTGCTGCCGCTGGAGGAGCCGACGCCTTCGGCCAGCACGGAAATATCGGCGACCGGCACGCCGCCCGCCATGGCGGGCAAGAAATGCCACGAATGCGGCGCGCATGCGGTGATCCGCAAGGATGGCTGCGACTACTGCACACAGTGTGGAGCGCTCGGCAGCTGCGGCTGAAGGTGCCGGCCGACCGGCCGGACCCGCCTGGATGCCGTTGCGGCGATTGAAGCATCCGATTGAAGCATCCATCAGGCCTTGCATGTCGAGCGTGCAAGGCCTGATGTCTTTGAATCATTGCACGTGCGAGTCCGCTCAGGTACGTGCCATTCTTCATTTTCCGGGGTGTTCGTCCGGCGTTACTTGGGTAAAAAATTGATACAAGTCAATTTTTAACAATTGCTCCCAACATAGACTGGAGCAATGTCAAGAATGCCATCGCTGTCCACGAAATTGCTGGTGCTGGGCATCATCTTTTTGCTCGGAGCGCTGGCGTCCATAGGCTTCACGCTTTGGGTGACCTGGCGGCTCGAGGGGAGCGCGGCGGCCGTCAACGAGGCCGGGCGGTTACGCATGAATGTGATGCGCATGGTGATCGCCCAGCAGCAGGAGACGCCCGCGGAGCTGAATCAGCGGATGAAACGATTCGATGAATCGCTGGAGCTGCTGCGTCAGGGCGATCCCTCGCGTCCTTTGTTCGTGCCATGGAACGACGATGCACGCCGGTATTCGGAGCAGGTTCGAGCCAACTGGGAGGCGCTCAAGTCGGATTGGCAGGCATCGGAAGGCATTGATGTGCGAGAGTCCACCGAGCGCGCCGATGAGCTGGTCGGGCAGGTCAACCAGTTTGTCGAGGCCATCGAGAGCCAGATTGCGCGGCTGACCGCCGCGCTGCATCTGTTTCAGCTGTTCATGGTGGCCGTGGCCATCGGCTCGGCGGTGGCGTTCATTGCGCTGAGCTATCTGCTGGTGCTCAACCCCGTCTCGCGCCTGCAGGAAGCGCTGGCGCGCGTGCGCCAGGGCGATCTGCGCACCCGCGTGGAGGTGGACACCAACGATGAATTCGGCCAGCTCAACGCGGGCTTCAACCTGATGGCGCATGCGCTGCAATCCTCGCACGAGGATCTGGAGCGCAAGGTGCATGAGAAGACCGCCAGTATCGAGATACAGAACCAGCGGCTGGCGGCCCTGTACGCGGTGAGCGCGCTCACCAGCGAGGCGGAGGATCTGCAATCTCTCACCCGCAGGTTCATACAGCAGGTCAAGGCGATCGCGCATTGCGATGCGGCCGTGGTGCGCTGGGCCGACGAGACCAACCAGCGCTTCATGATGCTTGCATCGGACGGCATGCCCGAAACGGTGCAGATGGAGGAGCAATGCCTGATGGCCGGGTCGTGTGAATGCGGCAAGCCCCAATCCGGTCCGCAGGTGATTTCGCTGGTGCGGCGCGGACAGCGGCAGGAATGGCAGTCGCATTGCGCGCAGGAGGGTTTCAAGGCGCTGGTGAGTATTCCGGTGCAGATCCAGCAGCGCGTGCTCGGTGAAGTCGATCTGTTCTACCGTTCCGCTCCGGTCATGAGCGATGATCTACGCGACCTGCTGTGCACCATGGCGCATCACCTGGCCAATTTCATGGAAAGCATGCGCGTTACGGCGCTCGAGCGCGAGGCTGCCGTGTCGGAAGAGCGCAGCCTGATCGCGCGCGGACTGCACGACTCGATCGCGCAGTCGCTGGCGTTCCTGAAGATCCAGACGCATCTGCTGCGCGAAGCCGTTTCCAAGAATGACGTGAGCGCGCGGGACCGCAGCATGGACGAGCTCGAGATCGGCGTGCGCGAGTGCTACAACGACGTGCGCGAGCTGCTGGTGCACTTTCGCACGCGCACGCAGAACGAGGACATCGAGGCGGCGCTGCGTTCGACGCTCTCCAAGTTCGAGCATCAGACAGGCATCGCCACCTTGCTGACGATGTCCGGCTACGGCTATCCGCTGCCGCCCGACGTGCAGATCCAGGTGCTTCACATCATGCAGGAGGCGCTCTCCAACGTCCGCAAGCATTCGCATGCGCAGCATGTGGAACTGCGCGTGCAGCGCCATCCATTCTGGCTCTTTGAAGTGCATGACGACGGCCGCGGTTTCGATCCGGGCCAGATACCGCCCGACTCGTTGCACGTGGGGCTGGGCATCATGGAGGAGCGCGCAAAGAGGATCGGCGCGGTGCTGCAGATCCAGCCCGACCGCTTCGGCAAAGGCACGAGCGTGATCCTGCGGCTTCCCCAGACCCTGACGCCGTCGGTGGTGAATCCCGCGGGCGACGATGCGCGCGGTGATGCTGGCGGGGATATCGGCGTCGGCGATCAGGCGGCCGAGTTCCCGGGCGCGCTCAAGGAGGCCGTATGACCCAGGCTGTGTCCGTATTCCTCATCGACGACCACACGCTGATGCGGCGCGGGCTCATCGCCTTGCTGTCGCAGCAGCACGACCTGGCCGTGGTCGGCGAAGCCGCCGATGCGGCCCAGGCGTTGCGGCTCGTGCCGGAACTGCAGCCCGACGTGATCCTGCTGGACAACCATCTGCCGGGCGTGAAGGGCGTCGACGCGATCGCCGGACTGCGCGAGGCATCGCCCCGCAGCCGGATTCTGATGTTGACGGTCAGCGAGGACGGCCATGACCTGGCTGCCGCGCTGCGCAATGGCGCGCAGGGCTATCTGCTCAAGACCATCGAGGGCCACATGTTGGCGGACTCCATCCAGCGGGCCATCCGCGGCGAGTCGGTGGTGAGTCCCGAGTTGATGGGAAAGCTGGTGGATGCGCTGCGCGCGCGGGACTCCGACGAAGAGGCCGCAACGGCGATGGATGAGGATACCCAGGCGCTTTCCCCGTTGTCTCCGCGTGAGGAGGAGGTGCTTGGACACATCGCATCGGGCGCCAGCAACAAAGAGATTGCACGCGCTCTGGAAATTGCAGAAACTACGGTCAAGATCCATGTGCAGCATATCCTGCGCAAACTGGGTGTTTCCTCGCGTGTACAGGCGGCAGTCTACGCATCGGACAGATCGCGTGGAGTGGACCGCCAGCAGTCTTGATAGCGGCATTGCACTCGCCCGCTCGCAACCCTGCACTTTTCGGAATGTGTTGGTGTTTTCTTGGTAGTAAGTAGTTCTTTGGAACTACCTCTGTCGTAGCCGCCATCGTTCTTTTGCACTGCTGTCGGCATACGGCTGGAGGATGTTCAAAAGCAGGGGAAACCCTGATCATGAAACCCTATCCAAAAAGAGGGCTCATCAATGGTCAAAACGTCGAATAGCGTCACGTCAGATGCCAGCGTACGTACGGTTGACAGCGCACAGACGACACGCCGCGCGTGGTCGGTGCTCATCGTCAGCACTTTGGCATTCACGGTTTGCTTCATGGTCTGGATGATGTTCGGCGTGATCGGAATTCCGATCAAGAAAATGCTGAACCTGAACGCCACGCAGTTTGGATTGCTCACCGCCATGCCCGTGCTGACGGGCTCTCTGGTGCGTGTGCCGCTTGGCATCTGGACCGACAAATACGGTGGCCGCATCGTGATGGCCGTGCTCATGGTGCTGACCGTGCCGGCCATCTGGATGATGGGCTATGCCACGGAGTACTGGCACTTCCTCGTGGCGGGTTTGTTCGTCGGACTGGCGGGCGGCTCGTTCTCGGTGGGCACACCCTACGTCGCCCGCTGGTTCCCCAAGAGCCGCCAGGGCACGGCGATGGGCATCTACGGCGCCGGCAACTCCGGAGCGGCGGTCAACAAGTTCGTCGCTCCCGTGATCCTGGTGGCTTTCGGCTGGGCAGCCGTGCCGCACGTGTATGCCGCCATCATGCTGGGCGCCGTCATCCTGTTCTGGCTCTTCAGCTACAGCGATCCATCGCATCTGGTGTCCAGCAACGTGAGCTTTGCCGAACAGCTCAAGGCATTGAAGGATCCGCGTGTTCTCAAGTACTGCCAGTACTACAGCATCGTGTTCGGCGGCTACGTCGCGCTGTCGCTGTGGATGGTGCAGTACTACGTCGGCGAGTACGGCCTCGACATCCGCGTGGCCGCCCTGCTGGCTGCCTGCTTCTCGCTGCCCGGCGGTGTGCTGCGCGCCATTGGCGGCGTGCTGAGCGACAAATACGGAGCCCACTCCGTCACCTGGTGGGTGATGTGGGTGAGCTGGATCTGCCTGTTCCTGCTGTCCTATCCGCAAACGGATTTCACGATCCTCACGGTGGACGGTCCCTCCACGTTCCACATCGGTCTGAATGTCTATGTGTTCACCGGCCTGATGTTCATCCTTGGCATTGCCTGGGCCTTTGGCAAGGCCAGCGTATTCAAGTACATCAGCGATGACTACCCCGGAAACATCGGAGCGATCAGCGGCATCGTGGGCCTGGCCGGAGGCATGGGCGGCTTCGTGCTCCCCATCATGTTCGGCATGCTCATGGACTGGACGGGCATCCGCTCGAGCGCCTTCATGTTGATGTACGGCGTGGTCTGGGTATCGCTCATCTGGATGTATTTCACCGAGGTGCGGCGCGCCAACGTGATGTCTGCGTAAGCGCGTCATATCGAACCGAATTTTCTCAGGAGACTTTATGTCGAATGCAACTTCAACGCAGAACGGGCACCGCCAAGGCCGCGTGCTCACGCTCTGGACGCCGGAGGACAAGGCCTTCTGGCAGCGCGAGGGCGAAGCCATTGCCCGCGTGAATCTCTGGATCTCCGTGCCGGCCCTGTTCCTCGCATTCTGCATCTGGCAGGTCTGGAGCGTGGTCGCCGTGAACCTGCCGGCGATGGGCTTCAAATATTCCACCAACCAGCTATTCTGGCTTGCCGCGGCGCCGGCGCTCTCGGGCGCGACGCTGCGCATCTTCTACTCGTTCATGATCCCCGTGTTCGGCGGACGGCGCTGGACGGCCATCTCCACGGCTTCGCTGCTGCTGCCGGCCATCGGCATCGGGTTCGCGGTGCAGGACAACACCACCAGCTATCCCACGATGCTGATGCTGGCGCTGCTGTGCGGCTTGGGCGGAGGCAACTTCAGCTCGAGCATGGCCAACATCAGCTTCTTCTTCCCCAAGGAACGCAAGGGCTCGGCGCTCGGCGTGAATGCGGGGTTGGGCAATCTGGGCGTGTCCGTGGTGCAGTTCCTGAGCCCGCTGGTCATCACCGCCGGCGTGTTCGGCGTGCTGGGCGGCGATCCGCAGGTCGTCACGAAGGCCGGGCAGGCGCAGACCATCTGGGCGCAGAACGCGGCATTCATCTGGGTGCCATGGATTGCCATCACCTCGGTGGCCGCATGGTTCGGAATGAACGATATCGCGGACGCGAAGGCCAGCTTCGCAGACCAGGCGGCGATCTTCCGCAACAAGCACAACTGGGTGATGTGCGTGCTGTATCTCGGCACCTTCGGCTCGTTCATCGGCTTTGCGGCGGGCTTTCCCCTGCTCATCAAGGCGTTGTTCCCGGACGTCAATCCGCTCACGTATGCCTGGATGGGCCCTCTGGTCGGCGCGGTGACCCGGCCTTTTGGCGGGTGGCTGGCGGACAAGGTCGGTGGCGCCAAGGTCACTTTCTGGAATTTCGTCGTGATGGCGCTGTGCGTGCTCGGTGTCCTGTATTTCCTTCCCAAGGGCACTGGCGGCTTTGAGTTCCCGATGGGGCCGGCCGAAGGCAATTTCGCGGGCTTCTTCGTGATGTTCCTACTGCTGTTCTGCACCACGGGCATCGGCAACGGTTCCACCTTCCGGATGATCCCCGTGATCTTCCTCTCGCAGAAGCTGCGCGGCGTGCGCGAGGACGATGAAGCCGCCCGCGCGGAAGCCCTCAAGGAAGGCAATACCGAAGGCGCGGCTGCCATCGGCTTTGCCGGCGCGCTGGGCGCATACGGCGGCTTCTTCATCCCCAAGAGCTACGGCAGTTCCATTACGGCCACCGGTGGGCCGGAGCTCGCGCTGTGGTGCTTCACGGTTTTCTATGTTCTTTGCGTGGTTATTACCTGGTGGTTCTATTCCCGCAAGAACGCCGAGATGCCCTGCTGACAGCTCCGTTTTTCCACATATCTATAACAAGACAAGTTCATTTTTGGAGTTCCACGATGAGCCACTTTCTCGACAGACTCACGTATTTCTCGCAACCGAAGGAGAACTTCTCCGACGGGCATGGCCAGACCAATGGCGAGGACCGCACATGGGAAGATGCATACCGCGACCGCTGGGCCCACGACAAGATCGTCCGCTCCACGCACGGCGTGAACTGCACCGGCTCGTGCTCATGGAAGATCTATGTGAAGGGTGGCATCGTCACTTGGGAAACGCAGCAGACGGACTATCCGCGCACGCGCCCGGATATGCCCAATCACGAGCCCCGCGGTTGCGCGCGGGGCGCCAGCTACAGCTGGTATCTGTACAGCGCCAACCGCGTGAAGTACCCGATGGTGCGCGGTCGCCTGCTCAAGCATTGGCGCGCGGCGCTGGCCGTGGCGCAGAGCCCGGTCGATGCCTGGGCGAGCATCGTCGAGAACCAGGACGCCCGCAGCGAATGGCAAAAGCAGCGCGGACTGGGCGGCTTTGTCCGCAGCACCTGGGATGAGGTCAATCAGATCATCGCCGCGGCCAACATCTACACCATCAAGAAGCATGGGCCCGACCGGGTGATCGGTTTCTCGCCGATCCCCGCCATGTCGATGATTTCATACGCCGCGGGCAGCCGCTACCTGAGCCTGATCGGCGGCGTCTGCATGAGCTTCTATGACTGGTACTGTGACCTGCCGCCTTCGAGCCCCCAGACCTGGGGCGAGCAGACGGACGTGCCCGAATCGGCCGACTGGTACAACTCCACCTACCTCATCGCCTGGGGCTCCAACGTGCCGCAGACCCGCACGCCCGACGCCCACTTCTTCACGGAAGTGCGCTACAAGGGCGCGAAGATCGTGGCCGTCACGCCCGACTATTCCGAAGTCGCCAAGCTGGCCGATCTGTGGATGCACCCGCAGCAGGGAACCGACGCCGCGGTGGCGATGGCCATGGGCCACGTGATCCTCAAGGAGTTCTACTTCGACAAGAGGAGCGCGTACTTCGACGAATACGCGCGCCGCTATACCGACCTGCCGCTGCTGGTCGCGCTCAAGGAGAAGAAGCTGGCCAATGGCCGCACCGCGCTGGTGCCCGACCGCTATGTGCGCGCGAGCGATTTCAACTCCGCGCTGGGCCAGGACAACAACCCCGACTGGAAGACCGTGGCCTATGAAGAGGACGGCCGCGTGGTGGTGCCCAATGGCTCCCTCGGCTTCCGCTGGGGCGCCGAAGGCCGCGGCGACCAGGGCCTGTGGAACCTCGAGACGAAAGAGGCGACGGATGGCCGCGAGGTGCGCCTGCAGCTCTCGGTCCTGGAGAACGCCAGCACGGCGCACTCCGTGGCCGACGTGGCGTTCCCGTATTTCGGCGGCGTGCAGTCGCCCAACTTCAAGCACAACGAGCAGGACGGTGACGTCCTCGTGCGCCGCGTTCCGATCTCGCACATGGAACTGTCGGGCGACGGCATCGAAGGCCGCGTGGCCGTGGCGACGGTGTTCGACCTGCTGGCCGCGAACTACGGCATTTCTCGTGGTCTCGAGGGCGAGGGGCAGACCATAGGCTACGACGACAACGTGCCCTATACACCTGCATGGCAGGAAAAGATCACCGGCGTGCCGCGTGATCAGGTCATCAGGACGGCGCGCGAGTTCGCCGACAACGCCGACAAGACGCAGGGCAAGTCCATGGTCATCATCGGCGCGGCCATGAACCACTGGTACCACTGCGACATGAACTACCGCGGCATCATCAACATGCTGATGCTGTGCGGCTGCATTGGCCAGAGCGGTGGCGGCTGGGCGCATTACGTGGGCCAGGAAAAGCTGCGCCCGCAGACCGGCTGGACGGCGCTCGCGTTCGCGCTCGACTGGATTCGTCCGCCGCGCCAGCAGAACTCCACGAGCTTCTTCTATGCGCACACCGACCAGTGGCGCTACGAAAAACTCGGCGTGGAAGAAGTGCTCTCGCCGCTGGCCGACCGCGGCAGCTACAGCGGATCGATGATCGACTACAACGTGCGCGCCGAGCGCATGGGCTGGCTGCCCAGCGCCCCGCAGCTCAAGGCCAACCCGCTGCAAGTGGTGCGCGACGCCCAGGCGGCCAACGTCGATGCCAAGGACTATGTCGTGCGGGGCCTCAAGGACGGCTCCATGGAGATGAGCTGCGAGGATCCGGACCATCCGGCCAACTGGCCGCGCAACATGTTCGTGTGGCGCTCCAACATCCTGGGCTCGTCGGGCAAGGGGCATGAATACTTCCTCAAGCATCTGCTGGGCACCACGCATGGCGTGCAGGGCAAGGACCTGGGACCGGAAGAAGCCAAGCCCGAGGAAGTGAAGTGGCACGCACAGGCTCCCGAAGGCAAGCTCGACCTGCTGGTCACGCTCGACTTCCGCATGAGCACCACCTGCCTGTATTCCGACATCGTGCTGCCGACGGCGACCTGGTACGAGAAGAACGACCTCAACACCAGCGACATGCACCCGTTCATCCATCCGCTGTCCGCCGCGGTGGACCCCGCATGGCAGGCCAGGAGCGACTGGGAAATCTACAAGGGCTTCGCCAAGTCGTTCAGCGAGCTGTGCGTCGGCCACCTGGGCGTCGAGAAGGAAGTGGTGCTCACGCCCATCATGCACGACACTGCCGCCGAACTCGCGCAGCCCTACGGCGTGAAGGAGTGGCGGCGCGGCGAGTGCGAGCTCATTCCCGGAAAGACGGCGCCGCAGATCGCCGTCGTCGAGCGCGACTACCCGAACGTCTACAAGCGCTTTACCGCACTCGGCCCGCTGATGGAGAAGATCGGCAACGGCGGCAAGGGCATCGGCTGGAACACGGTCACCGAAGTCGATCAACTGCGCGAGCTCAACGGCAGCGTGCGCGAAGAGGGCGCCACCCAGGGCATGCCGCGCATCGTGAGCGACATCGACGCCACGGAGGTGGTGATGATGCTGGCTCCCGAGACCAATGGCCATGTGGCGTGCAAGGCCTGGGACGCGCTCTCCAAGCAGACGGGCCGCGATCACGTGCACCTGGCGCTGCATCGCGAAGACGAGAAGATCCGCTTCCGCGACATCCAGGCGCAGCCGCGCAAGATCATCAGCTCGCCTACCTGGTCGGGCCTCGAGAGCGAGAAGGTCAGCTACAACGCCGGCTACACCAACGTGCATGAGCTGATTCCATGGCGAACGCTTACCGGCCGCCAGCAGTTCTATCAGGACCACCCGTGGATGCGCGACTTCGGCGAAGGCTTTGCCAGCTATCGTCCGCCCGTGCACCTGAAGACGCTGCACGAGGTCGAAGGCAAGAAGCCCAACGGCAACCCCGAGATTGCGTTGAACTTCATCACGCCGCACCAGAAGTGGGGCATTCACAGCACCTACAGCGACAACCTGCACATGCTCACGCTCAATCGTGGAGGTCCGGTCGTCTGGTTGAGCGAGGACGACGCCAAGCGCGCCGGCATCGTGGACAACGACTGGGTGGAACTCTTCAACGCCAACGGCGCGATTGCGGCGCGCGTGGTGGTCAGCCAGCGCGTGAGCCAGGGCATGGTGATGATGTACCACGCACAGGAGAAGATCATCAACACGCCGGGCTCGGAGATCACCGGCACGCGTGGGGGCATCCACAACTCGGTCACCCGGATCGTGCTCAAGCCCACGCACATGATCGGCGGCTATGCGCAGTTCAGCTACGGCTTCAACTATTACGGAACGATCGGCACCAACCGCGACGAGTTCGTGCTGGTGCGCAAGATGCGCCGTATCGACTGGCTCGACGAAGAACAACAAGGCAACATAGCGCACGCCTGAGTGGCGCCATAAGGAGAATCACGATGAAAGTACGCGCGCAAATCGGCATGGTGCTCAATCTGGACAAATGCATCGGCTGTCATACCTGCTCCGTCACCTGCAAGAACGTGTGGACCAGCCGCCCCGGCATGGAATACGCATGGTTCAACAACGTCGAGACCAAACCCGGCATCGGCTATCCCAAGGAATGGGAAAACCAGGAGGTCTGGAACGGCGGCTGGGTGCGCAAGGCGGACGGCTCGATCGAGCCTCGCCAGGGCGGCAAGTGGAAGCTGCTCATGCGCATCTTCGCCAATCCCAACCTGCCGCAGATCGACGACTACTACGAGCCCTTCACCTACGACTACGACCATCTGCAGTCGGCCAAGGAAAGCAAGGCCGCGCCCACGGCGCGCCCGCGCAGCCTGATTACCGGCAAGCGCATGGAGAAGATCGAATGGGGTCCGAACTGGGAAGAAATCCTCGGCGGCGAATTCTCCAAGCGCAGCAAGGACGTGAACTTCGAGAACGTGCAGAAGGACATCTACGGCCAGTTCGAGAACACCTTCATGATGTACCTGCCGCGCCTGTGCGAGCACTGCCTGAACCCGGCGTGCGTGGCGTCTTGCCCGAGCGGCTCGATTTACAAGCGCGAGGAAGACGGCATCGTGCTGATCGACCAGGACAAATGCCGAGGCTGGCGCATGTGCGTGTCGGGCTGCCCCTACAAGAAGATCTATTACAACTGGCAAAGCGGCAAGGCCGAGAAGTGCATCTTCTGCTACCCACGCATCGAGTCGGGACAGCCGACGGTGTGCTCGGAAACCTGCGTGGGCCGCATCCGCTATCTCGGTGTGATGCTCTATGACGCGGATCGTATTGCCGAAGCCGCCAGCGTGGAGAAGGACAAGGACCTGTACGAGGCGCAGATGAGCATCTTCCTCGATCCGAACGATCCGGAAGTCATCAAGCAGGCGCGTATCGACGGCATCCCCGACGACTGGATGATCGCCGCGCGCAAAAGCCCGGTCTACAAGATGGTGATGGAGTGGAAGGTGGCGTTGCCGCTGCACCCCGAGTACCGTACGCTGCCCATGGTCTGGTACGTGCCGCCGCTCTCGCCGATCACGGCTGCGGCCAATGCAGGGCATCTCGACGCCAATGGCGAGATCCCCGACGTGTCGCAGCTGCGCATTCCGGTGCAGTACCTGGCGAACCTGTTGACCGCCGGCGACCGCATGCCCGTCGTGCGCGCGCTCGAACGCATGCTGGCGATGCGCACCTACCAGCGCAACCTGCACGTGGACGGGGTCGAGAACACCGACGTGCTTGCGCAGGTGGGACTGTCCAGGAATGAAGTCGAGGACATGTACCACGTGATGGCGATCGCCAATTATGAAGACCGCTTCGTGATTCCGACCGCGCACCGGGAGTACGCCGAAAACGCGTTCGATCTGCGCGGCGGCTGCGGCTTCTCGTTCGGCAACGGCTGCTCGGACGGTTCGTCCGAAGTCAGCATGTTCGGCGGCAAGAAGCAGCGGACCATCCCCATCAAGGCCACCATCTGAGCGGCGGGAACTGGAAGGACGGAATCATGATGAAAGCCACTCCCCCATCCGCGCGGTACACGCTTCGCGTTCTCTCGCGGCTCCTGGCCTATCCGGATGCGGAACTCTTTGCCGACCTGTCGCCCATGGTCGATGCGCTGCGCCTGGAACAGGCACTGCCGCGCGCCCGGGTCGAAGAAATCGGACAGCTATGCGCGCACCTGAATGCGCTGGGTCCTTGGGAAGCCCAGGCCCGCTATGTCGAACTGTTCGACCGCGGCCACAAGACCTCGCTGCATCTGTTCGAGCACATCCATGGCGACTCGCGCGATCGCGGCCCGGCGCTGGTCGACCTGCAGCAGACCTACGAAAAGGCGGGCCTGCTGTTCGACGCCAACGAGCTGCCAGACCATTTGCCGGTGGTTCTCGAGTTCGCCTCCACCCAGCCCCTTCATCTGGCCAAGGATTTCCTGGGCGAAATGGTCGAGATCCTCAATGCGGTCTTCTCGGCGCTGGTCCAGCGCCAGAGCCCATACGCATGCGTGCTTGCCGCCATCCTGGAACTGGCGGGAGCCAAGGCGCACGCGGTGGAGATCGACCCCGAGCCCGACATGGACGATGCCTGGGTCGAGCCAGAAGCCTACGCGGGCTGCAGCACCCATGGCCAGTCCAGGCCCGGCACACCACAACCCATGCACTTTGTGCGCAAGTCGGATCTTCCGAATCAACACCAAGGAGTCTCAGCATGACCGACTGGCTCAACACCTTCCTGTTTGGTATCTATCCCTATATCTGCCTGGCGGTTTTCTTCATCGGAAGCTGGATACGCTTCGACCGCGATCAGTACACGTGGAAGAGCGACTCCTCGCAGTTGCTGCGCAGGGGCACCTTGCGATGGGGGAGCAATCTGTTTCACGTCGGCGTGCTGTTCCTCTTCTTCGGCCACGGCGTTGGCATGCTGACGCCGCACTTTCTCTATGAAGGCTTCATCAGCGCCGGGCACAAGCAACTGCTGGCCATGGTGAGCGGCGGCCTGGCAGGGTTGGCGGCCTTCATTGGCGTGACGCTGCTGCTGATCCGGCGCCTGGGAGACGAGCGCATCCGCGCGACTTCCAAGACCAGCGACATCCTGCTGTTGGTGCTGCTGTGGGTTCAACTGGCCCTGGGCCTGGCGACGATCCCGTTGTCCGCGGAGCACCTGGATGGCTCGATGATGATGCGCCTGGCTGAATGGGCCCAGCGGGAGGTGACCTTCCGCACCGGCGGCGTCGAGATGCTGGCCGGCGCGAGCTGGGTGTTCAAGACCCACATGTTCCTGGGGATGACCCTGTTCCTGATCTTCCCCTTCACGCGGCTGGTCCATGTCTGGAGCGGTTTTGCCACCCTGGCATACGTGCTCCGGCCCTATCAGGTGGTGCGCGCGCGCCGCTTGAACCTCCCCGCCGATCACAACCGCGGCGCCCGCCAGAACGGCGCGGCGTGAACTGAAAGCAGGTATTTCTCATGTCTCATGAATCCCATGTATGTGGTTGCGGAGGCGGCGGGTGCGGCTCCAGTGGTGGTGCCTCGGGTTACGAAGCAATGGAGTCCGCCGTCGCCGTTGCGCGGGTCAATGGCGTCGCGTTGCATGGAGCCACGGAGCTGCTGGGCCCGGAGGAACTGCGCCAGCGCGCCTGCACCGAGCTGCTGAGGCAGCAGGCGCAGCTCAAGGGCCTGCTGGACGGCGCCGACCAGCCGGAGGCGCAGGGCGGCGGAATCAGCGATGCGGCCGCCCACGCCATCGAGCAACTGCTTGATCGCGAACTCGATTGTCCCGAGCCCTCGGAAGACGCATGCCGCCGTTACTACGCCGCGCATCCCCAACGGCCCAACGAGCAGGCGCTGCTGCGTCATATCCTTTTCGCTGTGACACAGGGCGTCGATGTGGCGGCGCTGAGGCAACGCGCCGAAAGCGTGCTGCTCACGCTGCGGGCCGAGGGAACGGACGAGCCCTCGCGCTTCTCCGAAATGGCGCGCGAGCTCTCCAACTGCCCGAGTGGCGCCGAAGGCGGCGCCCTGGGATGGCTGGGGCGCGATGACTGTGCCGAGGAATTCTCCCGGGAGATCTTTTCCTCCAGTGAAGTGGGAGTGATGTCCCATCTGGTGCACAGCCGCTTTGGCCTGCATGTCGTGGAAGTGCTCGAACGCAAGGCCGGCGAAGCGCTGTCCTACGAAAACGCGCGCGCGGGAGTGGTGCATGTGCTGCGCCAGCAGGCCTGGACCAATGCCGTGCGCCGCTACCTGCAGTCGCTGGCGGAACAGTCCAGCATCGAGGGGGTCGCCATGGATTCGGAAGAGGCGCCCCTGGCGTCCTAGAAGCAGGCATGGCCCGTGAAGTCGATCCAAGCCGCGCAGACCGCCTCGTCACCTCAAGGAGGATTCGTGCCCGACGATGATCTGTTGCACCGCCTGCGCTGCTTCCACAGCGATGCGTTCCCGCACTACCGCGAGCAGTTCGAGTCGCTGGTGAACCAGGGGCAGCATCCCAGCACGCTCTTCATCGGCTGCTCGGACTCTCGCCTGGTGCCTTATCTGCTCACGGGGTTCGGCCCCGGGGAGCTGTTCCTGGTGCGGAACGTGGGCGCGTTCGTTCCGCCCTATGACGGTTCGTATGGGCACCACGGCACAGCGGCCGCAATCGAGTTTGCCGTGCTCAACCTGAACGTGAGCCGTATCGTCGTTTGCGGGCACAGCGATTGCGGCGGTATCAAGGCCATGTATGGCGAAGTCTCCCCCGAGGCCCTGAACCTGCGCCGCTGGCTCGACCTGGGCCGCGACGCCATGCTGCCCGACAAGCGCTCGCCCGAGACTTTGCGCCGCACGGAGCAGCGCGCGGTGATACTGCAACTGGAACGCCTGATGGGGTACCCCATGGTGCGCAGGCGTGTCGAGGATGGAAGCATCAGCCTGCATGGCTGGCACTATGTGATCGAGGAAGGGCAGGTATATGTGTTCGACGTGACGGAAGGCGTGTTCACACCCGCATCCAAGGCGTCGAGCAGCAGCACCGGCCCCGATACCGGGTTGTTGACGCAGGAGGCATTCGGCTGCCAGCAGTACGGCAACCAGGCTGTTTGACGGCGCGCGAGTACCAAGGAAAATCATGACAGAAGAACAGGGGAAGAAACCCGGCGCGGGGCGTCCCGTCATCGCCATCGGCAAGCAGGAGGGCGCCAGGTCCGAGCCACCCCGGCTGCCGCCGCAGCGCTGGAGCGCCGCGATGCTCGCGCAGGCCCCGCATCGCATCAGTTTTTTCCTGGCGATGGTGGTGTTGATCGCATCCGGAATCTGGTGGGCGCTGGTGCAACTGGACCGCTCCACGGGAGCGGCGCTGCTGCCCTACGGCATGCCGCCCATGCTGGGGCATTCCATCGTGATGTGCTTTGGCTTCTTCCCGCTGTTCTTTGCCGGTTTCCTGTTCACCGCCGGGCCCAAATGGCTGCATGTCGAGCCGCCGAACATGTCCGCCATTTTGCCGCCGCTGCTCATGCAGGCATTCGGCTGGCTGCTGTGGCTTGTTGGCGCGATGTCGTTCCAGTCGATTGCAATGGTCGCTCTTGGCATTGCATGGCTGGGCTTTACATGGATGTGCGCCATCTATTGGGGCCTGGTGCGGCGCAGCAGGATGGAGGACCGAATCCACGCCAAGGCGATTGCCGTGGCATGCGCGGTAGGGTGCGTGAGCCTTGCCGCGGCGGGACTGGGCCTGCTGACGGGCCGCATCGACATCACCCGGGCCTTCGTGCTCACCGCCGTCTGGGGCTTTGTCGGCGTGGTGTATATCGTGGTGGCCCATCGCATGATTCCATTTTTCACATCCAGCGCCCTGCCATTCATCGACGTCTGGCGGCCGTTCTGGGTATTGTGGCTGCTGCTCGCGGCGATGGCGGTCAGGGTGGCCGATGCGTGGATTTCCACGTATCTGCTGTCCGGCTCCTTGCATACTGCGTGGAGCATCGTCTGCGGCTCGTTCGAGCTGGTCGCGGGGGGCATGCTGATGTGGCTGGCGTATCGCTGGGGGCTGGTGCAGAGCCTGAAGAACCACCTGCTGGCGATGCTGCACATCGGTTTCTCCTGGATCGGCATCGCCTTCGTGATCGCGGGCGGCGTGAAATGGATCTCGCTGTTCATGCCCGTGTCGGGCTGGGAGCTGGCCGCGCTGCACGCCTTCACGATGGGAGCCCTGGGCTCGCTGCTGCTGGCCATGGTCACGCGCGTTTCCTGCGGCCACAGCGGCCGCATGCTGCACGCCGATTCGGTGGTGTGGGGCCTGTTCTGCCTGCTGCAGGCCACCGTGGTGATGCGCGTGGCGGCGGCGCTCGGCGGCGGTCTGGGCGCGTGGCTGCTCAGCGGCGCGGCGCTGCTGTGGGTCGTCATCGTCGCGATCTGGGGCGGCAGGCTGTGCTCATGGTATGGCAAGCCGCGCGCCGACGGTCGTCCGGGATGATGGCCCGTGCGGTTTGAATCGTTCGAGGACGACCTATGAATTCCAAAGTCTCTCTTCCGGGCCTGCGCTCACCCGGCGTTGGTTTCGAGCAGCCCTTCGAGATGCTGGACGCATGCCATGACCGGGTGCGGCGCTCGCTCAAGCTGCTGTCCGACCTGCGCGCGTACCTGCACACGCATGCGTGCGACGATTCGGCCCGGCAGGCGGCGCGCGACGTGCTGCGCTACTTCGATCTGGCCGCTCCGCTGCACCATCAGGACGAGGAGTTGCACATCTTCCCGGCACTCAAGCAAAGCTGCGCGGATGACGCGGACCTGCAGTCCAGCATCCGCCAGTTGCAGCAGGACCACGAAGACATGCATGCGCACTGGGAGCGCACCTTGCGTGGCGTGCTCAAGGCGCTGGCCGATGGCTCCATCGGACAATTCACAGCGGCGCAGGAGGCGGAATTCGACGTGATGATCCAGCGCTACGATCGTCATCTGCGCATGGAGGACGGCGTGATCTATCCGGCGGCGCGCAAGGTGGTGGCCGTGCCACAGCAGCAGGCCATGGGCGAGGAAATGGCGGCCCGGCGCAGACAGTGAGCCGCCGCGCCCGCAGCGGCCTGATTTGGTGATGGCAGGCCTCGCGAGTGGAGCGATCCCGTGTCGCCTTGATGATCAATGTGGTTGATGGACTCGCGCACAATTTGCGCACCATGAACGCTGGCGCCGCAGAAATCCTGCATGAAGAAACATGGCGTTCCCGACCCAAGCCCCGTTGATTCATGTCTTCGAAAACCCATTCGCTTTTGCGCATAGCGCTCACCCTCTTCGCCGCGTGGCTTGCCGCTGAACTCTGCGTGGCATTGCACACGCCGCTGCCGTGGATGATCGGCCCGCTGCTGGGCACCGCGCTGCTCACCATGTTCGGCGTGCCCACCATGAGCGCCATCGCCTGCCGCAATGCCGGACAATGGACGATTGCAACCGCGTTGGGCCTGTACTTCACGCCCGAGGTCGCGCATCTGGTGGGCGGGCTGTGGTGGGCGATTGCGCTGGCCATCGTCTGGGCGCTGTTTCTGGGCTGGGGGTTTGGCGCATGGCTGTACCGTGTGGCCGCGCCGCGCATGCCGACAATTTCCGCGCGGTCCATGCGCGCCACCTGCTATTTCGCGGGCGCGATTGGCGGGGCGTCGGAGATGACGCTGCTGGCCGAGCGCGAAGGCGCCCGCGCCGACCTCGTCGCGGCGGCGCACAGCCTGCGCGTGCTCATCGTGACGGTGACGATCCCGTTCGCGCTGCAATGGAGCGGCCTGCATGGATTGGACCGCCTGCCGCCGGCCACGCGCGTGGTCGATCCCGTGGGGCTCGTCGTCATGATGGCCGCGGCGGGCGTTGGCGCGCTCGTCATGCGCAGGCTGGGCCGCGCGAATCCCTGGTTTCTGGGTGCGCTGCTGGTGACGCTGGGCATCACCGTAAGCGGCACGACACTCTCCGCCGTTCCGCAGCTCATGGTGAATGCCGCCCAACTGGCGATTGGCGTGAGTCTGGGCGTGCGCTTCAGCTCGGATTTCATCCATACGGCCCCGCGCTGGATGGGTATCGTGGCTGGCGGTACCTTCGCGCTGATGATGGCCTGCGCGCTGTTTGCCGTGGGGCTGGCGTGGTTGGCGGGCCAGCACTGGGTGACGTTGGTGCTGAGCACCTCGCCCGGCGGCATCGCGGAGATGTCGATCACCGCCAAGGTGCTGCAGCTTGGCGTGCCGGTGGTGACGGCGTTTCAGGTCTGCCGCCTGGTTGCCGTGCTGCTGCTGGTAGCGCCGCTGTATCACCGCATCTACGGGTCGCGCGCATGAAAAAGCGCCATTTGCAGGGTGCCTGCAAATGGCGCGGGAGCGGGTAAATGATGGGGCCGTAGCCGGTTTCAGTGCTTTTTCAGTGCACCAGCACGGGGTTCTGGGCCAGGCCCACATAGCCGTCCAGCGTGTCTTCCACTTCTTCCTGTGTGGGCGTGTTGCGTTGCCACTCCAGAATCTGCTGCTGGAACATTTCCGCCCAGGAGCCGTCGAGGTAGACCTCCTTGCCGGAGCGCTTGTCCACGATCTCAAAGCCGTGGCGCGGCAGTTGAGGAACGGTGGGCTGGGCGGCAGCGGATGTGGCTTCGCCGCTCAGGTCGGCGTCAGGCTGCATGTGGACGACCACAAAAGAATCTGAGTCGTAGAGCATGTGCATGGTCAGGTTCCTCCTTTCACTGCGGTAATAGATGAATGCCAGAGTCGGAATTTCAAGAGGGCGGGGCATCGAGGGAATGCAGCGCCGCCCTGTCGCCATCACCGAAATGGACAGACATCTGAAGAACAGTATTCCATGGATTTGCGTTGCTCGAACCCGGTGGCGCGAATTTGACAAAAAATACGTTAATTAAATTTTTTGGGCTGCATTTTCTGCGATATTTATAAATTCGGTATTCCTTTTGAATCTCTGGTTTTGCGGAGTGGCGGCGGCGGTCCATCCGTGATTTTGTGAAAAGATATTCAACCGCTCGCGCAACAGGATCCCGGAATCCGGAATCCCTGAACAGGCCGGGCCGCGCATCCGGCGCCGGAATCGATCCTCGCAGCCTTATTTCAGCTTCAGCTCGGCATAGTCGCCATTGGACTGCGTCAGCCGCAGTTGCACGGGCAGGTATTGCTGTTCGATGCCAAGCCAGAGGTCGGCCTGCAAATCCCGTTCGTGCCGAGGCTGTTTCTGCAGGCGGATGGCGCGGGTGGGGCCGGCGGGCAGATCCAGGATCTGCGTTTCACCGACCGTGAAAATCCAGCGATCCGCATTGCGCGGGCCTATCGTGGTGAATGCGATCTGCGTGCCGGACGGATAGCGGTCGGGCGCGGCGGCCAGCATGGCCGCGAGCTGGATGAGCACGCTGACGCGATCCTGCGCTCCCGGGCCTATGGGGGTGCGATTGGTATTTGCGCTGAAGATGACGATGTGCTGGTCGAAATCGAAATGCGCCGCCACTTCGCGCTTGCCCTTGTCGCCGAAGCGCGCGGGTTCAAGCCCCCTGGGCGTGATTTTGCCGGTGCTGGTCTGGCTGCGCGTGCCGAGCAGGAAGGCGCTGATCTCCTGGCGGGCCTCATAGCGGTCTCCATCGTTCCTCCATGACAGCTCGCCGTTGACGTTGTAGCGCATTTTCTTGACTTCACCCGTCACCGCATATTTGAGGGTGGCCGTTGCGGGCAACCGGATGGGCGGCGGCTCGGCGCTCTCCTGGCCGCCGGCGGCTCCGGGAGGCCGGATGTCGACGCCGGCGCTCAATTCGTCGTCAGGATGTTCCGCGGGCGGGGCGGATGCGGCGTTGGTGTTGGAGTCGCTGGAAGAGGCCGTGTCCGCAGCCGGGGAGGCCTGTTGCGCGCCATCTTCCGGGACGGAGGCCGCGCCGGAAGCCGCGTCGGATGCGGGGCCGATGATGTCGGTGAAGGCCTCGGCGGGTGGCGCGGGCGCCAGGGACGCATCGGCGGCGGCATCCTGATCGCCGGGGAGTTCCGCCTCGGCGGGCGGTTGGGCGGCTGCTGGCGTGGGCTCGGGGTGTGGCCTGGGCCTGGGCTTGGGTTTCGGCGCTGGCTGGGTGCGCGGTTTCTCCGGCGCGGCGGGCTGCGCCTTGGCCGTCTCGGCGGCAGGAGTTGGCGGCGCGGGCGTCACCATGCGGGTGTGGAACGCCAGCCGCTGCGCGGAGCCCTGGTCCGTGCCGCCCAGCGGCACGCCGCCAAGCACCAGCCAATGAAGGGCCAGGACCAGCAGTGTGAGCAAAATGAGGGCGCGGCGCGGCATGGAAGTCGGGTGAGGATTTCAGGGGAAAAGGGGGTCTTCCGGGCCTGGCATCCCTTTCAGTCTGCTGATGGCCTGGGCGCCACCCAGCCCAGATCGCTCGAGAGCTGGTGAGCGGCGGCGCGCAGCCCCGCATCCACCTGGCCGCCCCATGCGGGATCCAGGGTCGCGGACGAGCCCAGCGTCGTGATGCCCATCACCAGATGGCCATCGGAGTCGAACACCGGCGCGCAAAAAGCGCTGATCCCGGGCAGCAGCGTATCGACCACCCGAGCGCAGCCATGTTGCCGGATTTCTTCGTACAGCATGGACACTTCATCCAGGTTGTGCGGCAGCCCGTCGTGGCGCCGATGATGGGCCGCGTGTCCCAGCTCCTCGCCGATCAGCGCGGCGGTTTTCTCGCGCGGCAGCCATGCGCCGAAGCATCTGCCCGTGGCGGACGAGAGCAACGGCATCACGTCGCCCAGGCGCAGATGGGCGGTCATCGCCAAGGGGGCTTCTTCCCAATGCACGATGGTCGGGCCGCGATTGCCCCAGACGGCCAGCGCAACCGTGTGGCCGAGTTGCTCCATGATGCGTGGAACCCTCTCGCGCGCCATCCGCACGGCGTCGATGCGCGAGAGCGAGGCCAGGCCGAGCTTGAGCGCGGCAGGCCCGAGGTCGTAGCGGCTGCTGCGGCTATCCTGGATCACCAGTTGCAGGCGCTGGAAGCTCACAAGATAGCGGTGCGCCTTGGCCGCGCTCATGCCGGCTGCGGCGGCCAGGTCCTTGAGCATCAGCGGGCCGCGGGAATGCGTGAGGACCTCGAGCAGCGCGAAGCCCACTTCCACTGATTGAATACCGGCGCGTTCTGTGTCCATCTGCACTAGAATTTTCAAATTCTTTTTTGTTGAATCAATTCCGCAAATCGTAATTCATACGGCGGCATGATGGGCGATTTGCCAGGAATCCAAGGGAATTTTTCGCCATGAAACTAGCCACTTACAAAGACGGTTCGCGTGACGGCCAGCTCGTCGTGGTCTCGCGTGACCTGGGCACCGCCCATTATGCGACCGGCATCGCCGACCGCCTGCAGCAGGTGCTTGACGACTGGAACTTCCTTGCCCCGCAGTTGCAGGATCTGTATGACCAGCTCAATGCGGGACGCGGCCGTCACCCGTTTCCCTTCGATCCCGCCCAGTGCATGGCGCCGCTGCCGCGCGCCTTTCAGTGGGCCGACGGCTCGGCCTACATCAACCACGTGGAACTGGTGCGCAAGGCGCGCAATGCCGAAGTGCCCGCGAGCTTCTACACCGACCCGCTGATGTACCAGGGCGGCAGCGACGATTTCCTGGGGCCTTGCGACGACATCGTCGTGCCCAGCGAGGCCATGGGCATCGACTTCGAGGCCGAGATCGCGGTGATTACCGGCGATGTGAAGATGGGGGCCTCCGCGGAGCAGGCGCTCGACGGCATCCGCCTGATGACGATCGCCAACGACGTGAGCCTGCGCAACCTGATTGCGCCGGAGCTGGCCAAGGGCTTCGGCTTCCTTCAGAGCAAGCCGGCGACGGCTTTCGGCCCCGTGGCCGTCACGCTCGACGAACTGGGCGATGCCTGGGACAAGGGCCGCGTGAACCTCACGCTCCAATCGACCTGGAACGGCCGCCGCGTGGGCATGTGCGAGGCGGGGCCCGACATGACCTTTCACTTCGGCCAACTCATCGCGCATATCTGCAAGACGCGCAATGTGCGCGCCGGAAGCATCGTGGGAAGCGGCACGGTCAGCAACAAGGACTGGTCCAAGGGTTATTCGTGCATTGCGGAAAAGCGCTGCATGGAAATCATCCAGGACGGCCAGCCCAAGACCGAATTCATGAAGTTTGGCGACACCATCCGTATCGAGATGAAGAACAAGGCCGGACAAAGCCTGTTTGGCGCCATAGAACAAGCCGTCGCCGACCCGCAAGCCTGAGCAGTCCGCATTTGCGTGGCGCGGGCGGGGCGGTAGGAACCCGGTGGCGGGCGTGGCCGACCCGGGCTAGACTGAGGCATTGAACGGAGCCTGTCCGAGGATCGACCCGCAGGATCAGCCGACCAGCTGCAGTCCTCGAGCAGGCCCAAAGGAAGCCTGCACATGAAAGTCATAGATTCGATCGTCGCCGAAGCGGCATCCATCGCCGCCATCCGGCGCGATATCCACGCCCATCCCGAATTGTGTTTTGAAGAGGTGCGCACCGCCGACCTCGTCGCCGCCAAGCTAACGCAGTGGGGCATTCCCATCCATAGAGGCTTGGGCAAGACCGGCGTCGTCGGCATCGTGAAGGGCCGCGACGGCGGCGCCTGCGGCCGCGCGATCGGCCTGCGCGCCGACATGGACGCGTTGCCGATGCAGGAGTTCAACACCTTCGCGCATGCGAGCAGGCACAAAGGCAAGATGCACGCATGCGGCCACGATGGCCACACGGCCATGCTGCTGGCCGCTGCGCAGCATTTCGCGCGGCACCGCGATTTCGACGGCATCGTCTATCTCATCTTCCAGCCCGCCGAAGAGGGCGGCGGCGGGGCGCGCGAGATGATCAACGATGGCCTGTTCGAGAAGTTTCCCATGCAGGCCGTTTTCGGCATGCACAACTGGCCCGGCATGCCAGCGGGCTGCTTCGCGGTGAGTCCAGGGCCGGTCATGGCGTCGAGCAATGAATTCATCATCACCATCCATGGCAAGGGCAGCCACGCCGCCATGCCGCACATGGGCATCGATCCGGTGCCGATCGCCGCGCAGATGGTGCAGGCATTCCAGAACATCATCAGCCGCAACAAGAAGCCGATCGAAGCGGGCGTCATCTCGGTCACGATGATCCATACGGGCGAGGCGACCAACGTGGTTCCCGATACCTGCGAGATGCAGGGCACGGTACGCACCTTCAGCGTCGAGATGCTCGACCTGCTGGAGCGCCGCATGCGCGAGGTGGCCGAGCACATCTGCGCGGCATTCGGCGCAACCTGTGAGTTCGAGCTGAGCCGCAATTACCCGCCCACCATCAACTCGGCGGCGGAAGCCGATTTCGCGCGCAAGGTGATGCAGGGCATCGTCGGCGAGGCGCATGTGCTGGCGCAGGAGCCCACCATGGGCGCGGAGGACTTCTCCTTCATGCTGCTGGAAAAACCCGGCGCCTATTGCTTCATCGCCAACGGCGACGGCGACCACCGTGAAATGGGGCATGGCGAAGGCCCGTGCACGCTGCACAACCCGAGCTATGACTTCAACGACGAGCTGATCCCGCTGGGTGCGACCTATTGGGTGCAACTGGCCGAGCAGTGGCTGGCAGTCCCCGCCGCCGAGGCGGCGAACGCCTGAGAAGGCGGGCGCGATGCGGTTGCAAATAAAATAGAACGATCGTTCGTATTTTTGGGTTTTTTCGATACACTGGAAAGGTGCGGCGCGCCGGTTCATGTGCTGCCGCCATCATCCGATTCCCCATTCCTGGAGACCCCATGTCCGACCTGAACGCTGATTTCGAAGCCGCCGTCGCCAATTCCAAGCAGCTGAGCGAACGTCCCGACAATCCGACGCTGCTGAAGATCTATGCGCTCTACAAGCAGGCAACGGTCGGCGACAACGAGGAGAAGAAGCCCAGCTTCTCGGACATCGTGGGCCGCGCGAAGTGGGATGCGTGGGACAAGCTCAAGGACACGAGCAGCGAAGATGCCAAGCGGCAGTACATCGACCTGATCGAGTCCCTGCGCGGCTGACGCGCCCCACTCAACGGAGCCCTTCCATTCAACTGGTTGCGGCGTGGAGGGTGGGCGCGGGCGCTGCCGGCATCAGCTCCTTCATGGCCGCCCTGCGCTCGGCGAGGCTGGCTTTTGCGAGCTTTTTCACCGCGGCGTGAAAACGGTCCCAGCGTCGACCCTTGTGCTCGAACAGGGCCATGAAGGCGGGCGCCAGATCGTCATACGCGCCCTGAGCGCCGAAGGCGGCGTTGTTGGCTTCACGCACCCAGCGATCCAGGCTGGCGAGCTGAGCGGGTGGGACCTGATCCGCGCTGACCCAGCGCTCCCGCAGTTTTTCATAATCGTCGCGGAAAGACTGCATGGCCTGCTGCTTGGCCGCCTGCGGGGCCTCGCCGCCTCCATCGGCCTGTTGGTAGATGGCATCCAGCGCCGAGCGCGTGCTCCGGGTGAGCGCGCGGAACTCCGCGCGGCGTTTCTCGCCAGCGGTGAATTCCGCCTGCGCCCGAGGGGTGGATTCCTCGCGCAGCCATTGCCGCACGCCAAGGCGTTCCACCGCCGTCGCGTAGGATTCATTGAAGGCGGTATCGCCGGGCGCATAGGCCACCTGGTGCGCGAGTTCGTGGAACAGCAGGCGCACGAAGTCCCCTTCCGGCCAGCCGACGAACGTGCTCAGGATAGGATCGCCGCCCAGCCAGTTGGAGTAGCCCAGCGTCGAGTACGCGGGCACCGGGTACACGCTGGTCTCCAACCCGGTTTGCGCCAGGCGCCGGGCTTCGGCCTGCGCATCGGCTTCGGCGAAGTAGCCGCGGTAGCCGACGCAGCCCGTCACCATGAAGCACCACGTATGCAGTTCGAGCGAGTATGGCGGCGCGGCCACCACGTTCCAGACGGCGGCCTTGCGCCCGAGCTGCGCATACCGCCGGTAGCTGGCGTTGTCGGGCAGGCCCAGCTCCTCGGTGGCGAAGCGGCGCGCGCGCCGTGCGAGCTCCAGCCGCTCGCGCAGCGCGGGCGGAATGCCGGGTTGGCCGATCCACTCATCCAGCGGCTTCGCTGCATTCATGATCTCCATGTGGCCAAGGAAGGACTGCCAGTAATAGCCGGCCAGGCTGTCGTCCGGTGCGGCCGCGCAGCCGCCGAGCGCCAGCGCCATGCCGATGCTGGCGGCCATGCGTCGCAGGCAGCGTGGGAGGGGATGTTTCATGCGGGCAGACACAACTTTTCCATGTTTTCACGGCACAATGGCCCGATGGCCGAACACCAGCAACCGCAACCCGTGGCGGGACTCTTCTCCGATGACGGCGGCTGCCGGCGCTGCTTCTGGTGCGAGGCGTCGCCGCTGTACAGACACTACCACGACCATGAATGGGGATTTCCCGTCGATGACGACCGGCGGTTGTTTGAGAAGCTTTGCCTGGAAGGGTTCCAGGCCGGGCTGAGCTGGCTCACCATCCTGAACAAGCGGGGGGCCTTTCGCGCCGCCTTCGCCAATTTCGAGGCGCAGGAACTGTCGCGCTTCGACGAGAAGGACGTCCTGCGCCTGTTGGCCGACAAGGGCATTGTGCGGCATCGCGGCAAGATCGAATCGTGCATCAACAATGCCCGGCGGGTGCTGGAGTTGCGCCGTGAATTCGGCACGCTGGCCGCATATGTCTGGAGCTACGCGCCGCAGGCCGCTCTGAACCGTCCGGCAGTGAACACCTACGATGCCGTGCGCGCCGTCACGGCGACGGCCGCGTCGCAGGCGCTGTCCAGGGATCTGAAAAAACGCGGCTTCAGCTTCGTGGGGCCTACGACCATGTACGCGTTCATGCAGGCCATGGGGCTGGTCAACGACCACATCGCCGGCTGCCACGTGCATGATGCGGCGGCGCGGGCGCGCGACTTATTTACCGTGCCGAAAGCCGGTGAGACGCCGTGAAGCGATGAAATTCCGGGGGGATTCCGCCTGCCGGTAACGCGGCTGGGGAGTAAGCGGGGCTTGCCTGTCTTGCGCATTGCACGCGAGGCATTGTTTTTCCGGCAGGGGCTTCCGGTGCCTTGACCCGCACAGCGCCCGAACAGGTTTCGGGCACGGTGCAGAGCACAGGCTGAAACCAGCCGCCCGATCAGCCGCCCTTGTGCGAGCGCTTGCCGGGGTTCTTCTTGTTGCGGGTTGCGACGCCACGCTCCAGGCTCACGCGTTGGCCGCGGCCTGCGGTCGCGACAGGCATGCCTGGCATCGGGGTTGGACGGGGACTGCGCTTGCGGTCTGCTTCGGTAACGATCTTGTTGCCCATGACGGCTCCTCTTGAGAAAAAATCGGATGAACCCGCTATTAGGCCATATTTGGCGCCCGAGCGGTCCGAAATGGGCTTTTTTGACGACCCGGATTCGCGCGGAAACGATGGTTTTCGTGGGCTGTGGAATGCAAAAAGTGACATTTCCATGAAGCCTTGCGTGGGACTACCGCCCGCCATCGTGTAAGACAGGGGCCATTGACGATTGTCGTGCTCCGCTAGAAGAATCAGAACCTGTTATCGGCTTTGCAAGGAGTTGTTGTGAAGGATTTGATGAAGTCGCTCGAGCTCAGCCTGGCGCAAGTGCCGGTGTCCGTGCAGATCCAGCTGCCGGATGGAAGGCGTCTGGGGGCCAGCGATGCGGACGTGCGGCTGGGCTGCAAGGACCGGCTCTCCATGGTGGCGCTGGCCATGGGCGAGATCGGCAATGTGGGTGCGGCCATCGTGGAGGGGCGCGTCGCCATCGAGGGCAACATGCGCCAGCTCATGACAGCGGCGTCGGCCCTGCTCAAGCTCGATCCCACCAGCGGCTCCGGCAATCACTGGTGGCAGCGTGTCATCCAGCGCACGCGCTCCATGGCGGCGCACACGGTGGCGCACAACACGCGCAACATCCAATTCCACTACGACCTCTCCGACGAGTTCTATGCGCTGTGGCTGGATCCGCGCCGGGTGTATTCCTGCGCGTATTACCGCACGCCCGAGCTCACGCTCGCCAAGGCGCAGGAGGCCAAGCTGGATCACATTTGCCGCAAGCTCGATCTGCGGGCGGGCGAGCGTTTCCTGGATATCGGCGCGGGCTGGGGCGGCCTGCTCCTGTGGGCCGCGGAGAACTATGGCGTGGACGCCACCGGCATCACGCTTTCCAAGAATCAATATGCGCACGTGCAGCGCCTGATCGAGGAGCGCGGGCTCGGCGCGCGCGTGCGCATGAAGCTGGCGGACTACCGTGAGCTGAAGGCTGATCAGCCGTTCGACAAGATCGCCTCGGTCGGCATGTTCGAGCACGTGGGCCGCGAGCAGATGGTGGGCTACTTCAGGACCGTGCATGACCTGCTGCGCCCCGGCGGCCTGCTGATGAACCACGGCATCACGGCGGGCGGCGTGGACAACGCGCAACTGGGCGCCGGCATGGGCGACTTCATCGAGCGGTACATCTTCCCGGGCGGCGAGTTGCTGCACGTGAGCACCGTGCAGCAGGACATGGCGCTTGGCGGCCTGGAAATGGTCGATACGGAAAACCTGCGCCCACACTACGCCAAGACGCTGTGGGCATGGTCGGATGCGCTGGAGGCGCAGCTGGACAAGGCCGCCGCGATCCTGAACGCGCAGTACGGCGAGGAAAAGGGCGGCAAGGCGCTGCGGGCGTACCGGCTGTATCTGGCCGGTTGCGCCCTGGGCTTCGAGCGCGGCTGGACCGCGCTTCACCAGATGCTTGCGGTGCGTCCCGACGGAAACCTGCAATCAGGGACAATGGCCGGAGCCCAGTCGGTCTATCCTTTCACGCGCGACTATATCTACGCGCCGCGCGCAGGTGCGAACGAGCGGGCCAAGGCGGACGCGGCCAGTCATTCATCGCCGGTTCATTCCTGATCCCTACCTGACGAAGAAAGCCTCGATGCTCTACAAGTTCAAATCACGTTCCACTGCCGACCTCATCATGCTGGAGCCGACGGCGCGCCAGATTCTCACCATCATCGGCAAAGACCCGGGCGGGCCGCACGGCATCGTCACCGTGGCGCAGATTCCTGCCGCCATCGCGGCGCTGGAGGCGGCCGTGGCCGCCGAGGAAAACCTGGGCCGCGACGAGAAGCAGAAAACGCCTGACTATGCGAGCGCCGGCGAAGACGACCAGAAGGTCAACGAAGGCGAGGTGATCGAGCTGCGCCAGCGCGCAGCGCCCTTCATCGACATGCTGCGCCGCAGCGCCGCCGAAGGCAACGACGTGGTCTGGTGAGCCAGGCTGGTTCAACCAGCGGAAAAAAACCGGCGGGTTCGCAGGAACCCGCCGGTTTTCCGTTTTTGCGCAGCTACTGGATGGCCGACACCAGGCTCGGCCACCGTTCGATGCACGTCGTCAGTCGGCGTAGGCGCCCGCGGCCTTGATGATCGGGCCCCATTTGTTGATTTCGGAGATCACGAACTTCTTGTGGCCTTCCGGCGTCAGGCGGTCGTCATTGGCGATCACGGCGCCCAGCATTTCCTCGTTCTTCACGAAGGTGGGATCCTTGAGCGCGACCCTCAGCGCTTCGTTGACCGTCTTGATCACGGCCGCGGGCGTGCCCTTGGGGGCATACAGGCCGTGCCAGATCGTCACCTCAAAGCCCTTCAGGCCGGCTTCCTGCAGCGTCGGCAGGTCCTTGAGCTCGGGCATGGACAGGCGCTTGGGCGTGGTCACGGCGTAGGCCTTCACCTTCTTGCCGGCGATCTGCTGCGTGGTGTTGGTGGTCTGGTCGCACAGCAGGTCCACCTGATTGCCCATCAGGTCGGCGATCGCGGGCGCCGCGCCCTTGTAGGGCACGGGCGTCATTTCGGTCTGCAGCGCGCTCTGGAACAGCAGGCCGCACAGGTGCGAAGCAGAGCCGATGCCGGCGTTGGCAAGGTTGATGTTGCCCTTGTTGGCGGCGATCCAGCTGGTCAGTTCCTTGTAGTTGTTGGCGGGCAGCGTCGGCTTGCCGATCAGCGTCATGGGAACGTCGTTGATGATGCCGAGGTATTCGAAATCCTTCTCGACATTGAACGGCAGCTTGCGGTACAGGCCGGGCACGGTGGACATGCCGATGTGGTTGAGCAGCAGCGTGTAGCCGTCCGGCGTGGCGCGCGCAACCTTGGCCATGCCGATGGAGCTGCCGGCGCCGGCCGTGTTGTCGATCACGATGGTGGTACCGTTCAGCGGCTTGCGCAGGGCCTCGGCCAGATCGCGCGCGACGCGGTCGGTCGGGCCGCCAGCGGTGAACGGGACGACGATGGTGATGGTCTTGCCCTTTTCGGGGTAGGCATCGGCGGAAGCGCCGAAGGCGGCAAGCACAGCCGCGGCGGCTAGGGCAAATTTAAAAGTAGTCTTCATGATGATCCTGACGAAAGAGGCGCAAATGGTAAAAAAGATTGCATTTCGTCGCATCAAGGTAATTACTAGGAATTAAGCGCAAACACGCTTGACGAAAGCTCCTTGCAGCATGTAATCACCGATAAAAAATAGTATTGGGCGATGGGTTGTCAAGCTCATGTAATTTTCAGGTGGTAAGGGTTTTTAGGGGAAGCCGCCAAACTACCCCGTTTTACTTGTAGCTGCGCACGTCCTCGATCACCTTGCCGTCGTTGGGCAGGGTGCCCGGAATCACCATTTCAATGTCTCCGCGCAGCTTGGTTGCTTCGCGCAGCGCCTCGGCCAGCAGTCCGGCAAGTCCCGGCGCGGTCTCGGTGGTCTCGACGACGAGCTTCATCTGGTCGTTGGCCATTTCACCGCTCACGATGAGGCGCGCCTTGGAAATCTGCGGGAACCGCCTGACGACGGCGGCCACCTGGCCTGGGTGCACGAACATTCCGCGTACCTTGGTGGTCTGGTCCGCCCGGCCCATCCAGCCCTTGATCCGCATGTTGGTGCGCCCCGTGGGGCAGCGGCCGGGCAGCACCGCCGAGAGGTCGCCGGTGCCGAAGCGGATCAGCGGGTAGTCCGGGTTGAGCGTGGTGACGACCAGCTCGCCCACTTCCCCCTCGGGCACGGGGTCGCCCGTGCCGGGACGCACGATTTCGACGATCACGCCTTCGTCGAGCACCAGCCCCTCGCGGGCCTGGGTTTCATAGGCGATCAGGCCAAGGTCGGCGGTCGCATAGCACTGGAAGCCTTGCACGCCGCGCTCGGCCATCCAGTCGCGCAGCGATGGCGGAAACGCCTCGCCCGACACCAGAGCCTTGGTGACGCTTGCCAGCTGCACGCCTTGCTCGCCGGCCTTTTCCATGATGATCTTCAGAAAGCTCGGCGTGCCGACGTAGCCCGCGGGCCTGAGCTCTGCCATGGCCTGGACCTGCTGTTCGGTCTGGCCGGTGCCGCCGGGAAATACCGTGCAGCCCAGGGCGTGGGCCCCGCTTTCCATCATCGAGCCAGCGGGAACGAAATGGTAGCTGAAGCTGTTGTGGATCAACTCGCCCGGGCGAAAACCCGCCGCATACATGGCGCGGGCCACGCGCCAGTAATCCTTTCTTGTGCCTTCTGGCTCGTAGATGGTGCCGGGGCTGGCGAAAACGCGCGGCATTTCCCGCCCGAACGCGAGCGTGCCGAAGCCGCCGATCGGGTCCGTGTCGCGGTATTTTTGCTGGCGTTCGAGCAACTCGTACTTGCGCGTCACCGGCAAGGCGGCGAGCGCGGCGCGGCTGGTGATTGCGCTGGCAGTCACTCCCGCCAGGATCTCGGCAAAGGCGCTGGAGTTGTGTTGCGCATTGGCGATCTGCGCGGGCAGCGCGGCCATCAAGGCCGCCTCACGGTCCTTTGGGTCGCGGGTTTCCAGTGCATCGTAGAAGGACGTCATGACAGGTTCCTGGAGCATTCGAGGGCGTATGGGTTCCGCCCCGAGTTGAACAATGGTTTCGGGGGAAGGAGCTGGCAAAACTGCCGGGAAAGTGCGGGGGAGCGCTGCTTCTCGCGCGATTCAGGCCAGCCAGCGCTTGCGGCGCTTGTAGCTTTTCACGTCCTTGAAGCTCTTGCGCTCGCCGCCGCCGACGCCCAGGTAGAACTCCTTGACGTCCTCGTTGTTCGCAAGATCATGGGCCGCGCCGTCCATCACGACGCGGCCGCTTTCCATGATATAGCCATAGTCCGCGTACTTCAGCGCCATGTTGGTGTTCTGCTCGGCCAGCAGGAAGGTCGTGCCTTCCTTGCTATTGAGGTCCTTGACGATGTTGAACACCTCTTCGACGATCTGCGGCGCCAGTCCCATCGACGGCTCGTCGAGCAGGATGATGTTGGGGTTGGACATGATCGCGCGGCCGATCGCGCACATCTGCTGCTCGCCGCCCGAGGTATATGCCGCCTGCGACGTGCGGCGCGTCTTCAGGCGCGGGAAGTAGTTGTAGACCTTCTCCAGGTTGGCCGAGATCTCTGCCTTGCTGGTGCGCGTGTAGGAGCCGGTCAGCAGGTTTTCCTCGATGGTCAGGTGAGCGAAGCAGTGGCGGCCCTCCATCACCTGCACCACGCCGCGCCTGACGAGATCGGCGGGCGAGAGATTCTCGATGCGCTCGCCGCGCAGTTCGATGGAGCCCTTGGTGACTTCGCCGCGCTCGCCCTTGAGCAGATTGGAAATCGCGCGCAGCGTCGTGGTCTTGCCCGCGCCATTGCCGCCCAGCAGCGCGACGATGCCGCGCTCGGGCAATTGCAGCGAAACGCCCTTGAGCACCAGGATCACGTGGTTGTAGATCACCTCGATGCCGTTGACGTTGAGAACGATGTTTTTCGCTTCCATGTTTGAGCCTTTTCAAAGCCATTCACCCAATCGAAAACCACCTTGCGGGAGGCTTTCGGCTGCGCGCGTGACGTAAGTTGCCCGCGCCCCGGTGAAGCGCGCCCCGCCCCGGCAACCGCCGCACGAGGGCCGCTTCGCGGCGGGAGCGACGCCCCTCTCGCGCCGCGGCGTGCGCGGTGCGGGAGGAGAGGCGCCCGGCGCCCCGCAGATCACTTGCAGTCGGTGCGGCGCGCGATCTTCTTGTCGGCCAGATACTTGTCCGCATGCTCCTTGATCATGGGGTCGATGACCTTGTCGTCGGCCTGGTACCAGTCGCTTCCCATGTTCCACTTCTTGCCGTCCCACGTGTGGATGCGTGCCCAGCTGGAGCCCATGTGGTCGCCGCACGATGTCTTGAGCGGACGCATGACCTCGTCGAAGCCCAGTTCCTTCAGGCGTGCCTCCGTCAGGTTCAGGTTCTCATAGCCCCAGCGGACCTGTTCGCCGGTCATGGGCTTGCCCTTGCCGAACTTTTCCTGCGCGGTGCGGATGGCTTCCACGGTCAGCATCGAGATGATCATGCCGCGCGTGTACAGCACGGAGCCGACTTCATCGCGCGGTCCGGAGCCGGCCTTCTTGTCGTGCACATACTTCAGCACGTCCTGCGCGACCTTGGTGTTCTGGCCGAAGCCGTTCAAGGCGAGCGCCTGATAGCCCTTGGCTCCTTCTCCCACGTCGCGGACATCGGGCTCGGCGCCGGCCCACCACACGCCGTACAGCTTGTCGCGCGGGAAGCCGGTGGCCTGAGCCTCCTTGAGCGCGGTGGAGTTCATCACGCCCCAGCCCCACAGCAGCGCATAGTCGGGACGGCTCTGGCGCAACTGCAGCCAGGTCGCCTTCTGCTCGACGCCCGGCGCCGTCACCGGCAGCAACTGCAGCTCGAAGCCGTGCATCTTCGCGCGTTCCTGCAGCAAGGGGATGGGCTCCTTGCCGAACGGGCTGTCGTGATAGATCAGCGCGATCTTCTTGCCCTTGAGCTTGTCGAGGCCGCCCGCCTTCTTGGCGATGTGCTGGATCAGGATGTCCGCTCCGGTCCAGTAGCTGCCCATGAAGGGGAAGTTCCAGGGGAAGGCGTTGCCGTCCTTGGCGATCGACAGGCCATAGCCCAGGGTGATCAGAGGGATCTTGTCGACGGGGGCCTTCTCGGTCAGGGCGAAGGTGATACCGGTTGCCTGCGGGTCGAACGCGGCAACGAAGGGCTTGCTCTTCAGGCGCTCGTAGCACTCCACGCCGCGGTCGGTGGCGTAGCCGGTTTCGCACTCTTCGTAGGCGATCTTCACGCCGTTGATGCCGCCGTCGCGCTCGTTGACGAGCTTGAGGTAATCCTGCTTGCCGTTGGCCCATGGGATGCCGTTGGGCGCGTAGGCGCCGGTGCGGTACGAGAGCAGCGGGATGAACTGTTCCTGAGCGAACGCGCTGCCGGCGAAGCCGGCGCTTGCGGCTGCCAGGGTGGCGGCCAATGCCAGACGAGTGAACTTCATGGTTTGTCTCCTATGAAAAGTGAATGAACGAACGTCAACTGACTTCTTGCGCGGCATGCGCACTACACACGGAAAAATCACAACTTCAAGATCAATGCGGGAACGGCCACACGCGCATCTTCTGCTTGCCGATCGACCACAGCTTGGCAAGGCCGTGCGGCTCCACGATCAGGAACCAGACGATCAGCGCGCCGAAGATGATGAACTCGGCATGCGACACCCCGGCGGTGGACATCTGGAAGCCGAACAGGCTCGCGATGGCGGGCAGCGCCAGGCTCAGCACGATCGGCAGCACGACGATGAAGGCCGCGCCGAAGAAGCTGCCCATGATCGAGCCCATGCCGCCGATGATCACCATGAACAGCAGCTTGAACGACACATCAACCGAGAACGCCGCCGGCTCCCAGGCGCCCAGGTGCACGAATGCCCACAGCGCGCCGGCCATGCCGATGATGAAGGAACTCACGGCGAACGCGGAGAGCTTGGCGTACATGGGGCGGATGCCGATCACGGATGCCGCCACGTCCATGTCGCGGATGGCCATCCATTCGCGGCCGATGGCGCCGCGCACCAGGTTCTTGGCGAGAATGGCGATCACCACGAGGATGCCCAGGCAGAACAGGTATTCGGACATCGCGGATTCGATGGGCATGCCCAGGAAGTTCAGGTGCGACACCGACACGGAGCCGGACGGCGAATCGTTGGTGAACCACTTGATGCGCAGGAACATCCAGTCGCTGAAGAATTGCGCGGCCAGCGTGGCAACCGCCAGGTACAGACCCTTCACGCGCAGGCTCGGCAGTCCGAACAGGATGCCGAAGAACGTGGCGCACAGGCCGCCGAGGATCAGCGCCAGCACCAGCGGCATGCCGGGAATGCGCACCATGAAGTTGAACGCCCCATAGGCCCCCACCGCCATGAACGCGCCGGAACCCAGCGAGATCTGGCCGCAATAGCCCACCAGGATGTTCACGCCGAGCGCGGCCAGGCACATGATGGTCAGCGGAATCAGGATGGCCTGGTAGAAATAGTCCGATGCGATCATCGGAACCAGGATGAACGCGGCGGCAACCAGCAGCCACACGCCGATCTTGTCCTGGCGTATCGGGAACACCTGCTGGTCGGCGCGGTAGCTCGTCTTGAACTGGCCGTTCTCACGGTAGAACATGAATTTCTCCTGATCGTTGCTTGTGTGTACGGTTCATCCGGTGCTGCGGTCCCGCTGCGTTGCCGCACCCGACGTGCGTTGCACGCCGGGCCGTCTTCGAAAAATCATTGATCCCGTATTTCATACGCGGCTGGTTTTTTGCACGAGGGCGCACCCTTGGTGCTGTGCGCCAACTGCGTTGCCGCACCCGACGTGCGTTGCACGCCGGGCCGTCTTCGAAAAATCATTGATCTCGTATTTCATACGCGATCAATGATTTTTTCGCCGAACAGGCCTTGGGGGCGGATCAGCAGGAAGGCCAGCGCGAGCACGTAGGCGAACCAGATCTCGATGCCGCCGCCCACGAAGGGGCCGAGGTAGACCTCGGAGAGCTTTTCTCCCACGCCGATGATCAGGCCGCCGATGATGGCGCCCGGCACCGAGGTCAGGCCGCCCAGGATCACCACGGGCAGGGCGCGCAAGGCGACCGTGGTCAGCGAGAACTGCACACCCAGCTTGGAGCCCCAGATCATCCCGGCGACCAGCGCCACGATGCCCGCCACGCACCACACGATGACCCAGATGCGGTTGAGCGGAATGCCGATGGACTGCGCTGCCTGATGGTCATCGGCCACGGCCCGCAGCGCGCGGCCCGTCTTGGTTTTCTGGAAGAAAACCGACAGCAGGGCCACGAGCACGGCGGCGATCACTGCGGCGATCATGTCCTCCTGGTTGACCATCACGCCGCCGTCGAATACCGACTCGAACAGGAAGACCGGGTCCTTGGGCATGCCGATGTCGATCGAGTAGATCTCGCTGCCGAAGATGGTCTGGCCCACGCCTTCGAGAAAGTAGGTGATGCCCAGCGTCGCCATCAGCAGCGTCGCGGCTTCCTGGTTGACCAGGTGGCGCAGCACCAGGCGCTCGATGATCCAGGCGCAGATGAACATGACGATGGCCGCGACGATGAAGGCCGCCACGTTGGCGACGATCTTGTTCTCGATGCCGGTCCACTGCGGAATCCATTCCGCGAAGCGCGCCATCGCCAGCGCCGCGAACAGCACCATCGCGCCTTGTGCGAAGTTGAACACGCCGGACGCCTTGAAGATCAGCACGAAGCCGAGCGCGACCAGCGCATACAGCATGCCGGCCATGAGTCCGCCGAACAGGGTTTCCAGAAAGAATGCCATTTCGTGTGTCTCCCCGCTCAGTGGCTCGTGCCGAGGTAGGCCCGGATCACGTCTTCGTTGTTGCGCACTTCGTCGGGTGCGCCGTCGCCGATCTTCTTGCCGTAGTCGAGCACGACCACGCGGTCCGAGATGTCCATCACCACGCCCATGTCGTGTTCGATCAGGACGATCGTGGTGCCGAATTCGTCGTTCACGTCGAGGATGAAGCGGCACATGTCCTGCTTTTCCTCGACGTTCATGCCCGCCATCGGCTCATCGAGCAGCAGCACCTGCGGCTCCATGGCGAGCGCGCGTCCGAGGTCCACGCGCTTTTGCAGGCCATAGGGCAACTGGCCGACGGGCGTCTTGCGATAGGCCTGGATCTCCAGGAAGTCGATGATGTGCTCGACGAACTCGCGGTGCCTGATTTCCTCGCGCTCCGCCGGGCCGATGCGCAATGCCTGCAGCAGCATGTTGCTCTTGATCTTGAGGTTGCGGCCCGTCATGATGTTGTCGATCACGCTCATGCCCTTGAACAGCGCGAGGTTCTGGAATGTGCGCGCGATGCCCATTTCCGCCACCTGGCGGCTGTTCATGTTGGCGAAGGTCCTGCCGCGGAAGGTGATCGAACCTTCGCTGGGCGTGTATACGCCGTTGATGCAGTTGAGCATGGAGCTCTTGCCCGCGCCGTTGGGGCCGATGATGGAGCGGATCTCGTGCTCCTTCACGTTGAACGAGATGTCGGTGAGCGCCTTCACGCCGCCGAATCTGAGGCTGATGTTCTTGATGTCGAGAATGACATCGCCAATCTTCTTGTCGTTGCTCATGATGGGTGCTTGCCTTGTGCTGCGGCTCAGGCGGCCTTGTGGAGCTTGGCGTCGGAGATCTTCAGCGTGGCGCTCACGCTGCCCTTGCGGCCATCTTCGAACTTCACCTGGGTTTCAACGAATTGCTCGGTCTTTCCGCCATAGAGCGCATCGACGAGCACGCCATACTTGTCCGCGATGAAGTTGCGGCGCACCTTGCGGGTGCGGGTCAGCTCATCGTCGTCGGGGTCGAGTTCCTTGTGCAGCACGATGAATCGCGCGACCTGCGTGTCGGCCATTCCCGGTTCGCCGGCAAGGTCCTTGTTGACCTGCCCGATGCACTCGCCGACCAGCGCAATGACCTTCTCCTTGGTGGCCAGATCGACGTAGCCGCCATACGGCATGCCCTGGCGCTCGGCCCAGTTGCCCACGGCCTCGTAGTCGATATTGATGAACGCGCAGACCTGATCGCGCTTGTTGCCGAAGCACACGGCCTCCTTGATCTGCGGGAAGAACTTGAGCTTGTTCTCGATGTAGTTCGGCGCAAACATCGCGCCGGAGTTGGTCTTGCCCACGTCCTTGGCGCGGTCGATGATGCGCAGATCGCCGTCGGCGTCCAGCACGCCCGCATCGCCCGTGTGGAAATAGCCATTTCCGTCGATCACCTCGGCCGTCGCGTCGGGGCGGCGGTAGTACTCCTTGAGCACCGAAACGCCCTTGACCAGTACTTCGCCGTTGTCGGCGATCTTGAGTTCGATGCCAGGCGCGGCGCGGCCCACGCTGTTGAGCTTGACCGCCTTGTCGCGCTGGATGCAGACGTATGCGC
The DNA here is from genome assembly GCF_040396215.1 of Diaphorobacter ruginosibacter. Classification (GTDB taxonomy): domain Bacteria; phylum Pseudomonadota; class Gammaproteobacteria; order Burkholderiales; family Burkholderiaceae_C; genus Diaphorobacter_A; species Diaphorobacter_A ruginosibacter_A. The sequence continues at coordinate 42,206 of NZ_JBEBOW010000010.1, forward strand.
AGGTCTCGGTCTGGCCATAGAGCTGCTTGAGATTGATGCCGATGGATCGGAAGAATCGGAACAGATCCGGGCCGATGGCTGCTCCAGCCGTATAGGCCACGCGGATGCGCGACAGCCCCATCACATTGCGCAGCGGGCCGTAGATGCAGATGTCGCCCAGCTTGTACTTGAGCCTGTCCATCGTGCCCACGGGCTTGCCGTCCAGGATGTCGGAGCCCACGCGGCGCGCCAGATCCATGCATTTCTCGAACAGCCAGCGCTTGGGCCTGGCGGCGTCCTCCATGCGGATCGACACCGAGGTGAGCATGCCCTCGAACACGCGCGGCGGCGCGAAATAGTACGTGGGGCCGATCTCGCGCAGATCGATGTTGACGGTGGCGGCGGACTCCGGGCAGTTGATGGTGAAGCCAGCGGTGAGCCATTGGGCGAACGAGAACAGGTGATCGCCCACCCACGCCGGAGGCAGGTAGGAGATGACGTTGTCGCTCGGGTTCAGGTTGTCCACCTCGATCGCGCCCCTGGCCGATCCCGCGAAGCTGGCATGCGTCTGGCAGACGCCCTTGGGCGTGCCGGTGGTGCCCGATGTATAGAGAATCACGGAGACGTCGGACGGCTCGATGCTCTCGAGCAGCCGGTCCCATTCGCCCGGATGGGCGCGGTCCCACTCTGCGCCGTTCTTCATCAGGTCTTCGGTGCTGATGAGGCCGGGCGCATCGTATTTGCGCAGGCCGCGCGGATCGTCATAGATGATGTGGCGGATGGTCGGGACGGATTCACGCACTTCCAGAAGCTTGTCGACCTGTTCCTGGTTTTCCGCGAAGGCGAATGCAATTTCGGCATCCTGCATCACGAAGCGCATTTCGGAGGCCACCGCGTCCTGGTAGAGCGGAATCGGCACACCGCCGACGCTTTGCACGGCCACGAAGCCGAGGTACTGATGAGGGCGGTTGTCGCTGATGAAGGCCAGGTTCTGGCCACGTTCAAATCCCAGGGCAAGCAGGCCGCAGGCCATCTGGCGCACTTCGTGCGCAGCCTTGCGCCAGCTCCAGGTCTGCCAGATGCCGTACTCTTTCTCGCGCAGGGCCGCTGCGTCCGGCCTCTGGGCGGCGTGCTGCAGCAGCAAATGAGGGAACGTTGTCTTCATTCCTGTACCTATCGGGTGGGTGAACAGATGGGCCTGCCGCCGAAGGCGCAAAGGCTTGTCCATCGCGATGCTGCGAATGGTAAGAACAACTTTGACGCCAATATGTCTTGGGACGGACAATTTGCGGGTTAGTCCCCACGGGTCTAACCCTGCTCTGGGCCGCTGGCTGATAGATATCAAATGCCGCGCCTTCATCGCTTGTGTTTCCACGGCGCGTGGAGAAGGCGCGGATTTTTTCGCAGGGCCTAGCCGGGCAGTCGGGCATGATTCATCGAGCCGGCGCGCGCAGGCGGTATCCTCGGCACCATGTACGCCTCGTTTTTCGGGCTCGAGCACCAGCCCTTTTCCATAGCGCCAGATCCACGCTACCTGTTCATGAGCGAGCGCCACCGCGAGGCGCTGGCGCATCTCCTGTACGGGTTGGACGCGGGCGGCGGCTTCGTGCTGCTCACGGGGGAAATCGGCACCGGCAAGACGACGGTGTGCCGCTGCTTTCTGGAGCAGATTCCCGCGCACTGCAACGTCGCATACATCTTCAATCCCAAGCTCACGGTGCAGGAGCTGCTGCGCTCGATCTGCGATGAGTTCGGCGTCGCGCATGCCGCCGCCGTCGCGGGGATGGAGACGGTCAAGGACTGCATCGACCCGTTGAACGCATTCCTGCTCGACTCCTATGCGCGCGGCCGCAACAACGTCCTGATCATCGATGAGGCGCAGAATCTCGCGCCCGACGTGCTGGAGCAGCTGCGCCTGCTGACCAATCTGGAGACCAGTGAGCGCAAGCTGCTGCAGATCATTCTGATCGGCCAGCCCGAGCTGCGCGACATGGTGGCCGATCCGGCGCTCGAGCAGCTCGCGCAGCGTGTGATCGCTCGCTATCACCTCGATGCGCTCAGCCTGGAGGAAACACGGCAGTACGTGGCGCATCGCCTGGCGGTGGCCGGGCTGCGCGGGCCGTCGCCGTTGGGCGACAAGGCGCTGCGGCGCATCCATGCGCTTTCGGGCGGCGTGCCGCGCCGCATCAACCTGCTGTGCGATCGCGCCCTGCTGGGCGCTTACGCAGCGGGCGCGCGCGAGGTTTCCGATGCGGTGGTGAAGAAAGCGGCGCGCGAAGTGTTCGGCGATGGCAGCGGCAAGCCGCGCGCCGCGCACGGCGGCGGCGCGGGCGCGGCGCGGAAATGGTGGCCCGTGGGCGCGCTGGCGCTGGCGCTCGCGGCGGGCGGCGCGGGATGGGCGCTGCGTGGCGGGCCGGCTGGCGGAGATGCCGCCGTCAAGGCAGCCACCGAGGCACAGCCGTCTCCGCCAGCGGTTTCTTCCGGGCCCGCGCAGCCGGCCAGCGTGGCGGTAGAGGCCGCCCCTCCCGCCACTCCTTCCGCCGCTCCTTCCGCCGCTCCTCCCGCGGCGCCCCCGGTGCTCGACTCCGCTGGGCTGCAGGATTTCCTGGCGGCGCAGGCGGCGGACGACTTCGCCGCCTGGAAGGTTCTGGCCGCCAACTGGAATATCCGCCTGACGGGCAAGGGCGCCGATCCGTGTCCCGCCCTGGCGCGGCAGGACCTGCAGTGCTACCGCAATCGCAAGGCCGGACTGGCGTTGGTGCGGCAGCTCGACCGCCCGGTCTTGCTGACGCTGGTTTCCACGAACGGCGACGGGCAGCCCCTGCGGGCCAACGCGGTGCTTCAGGGCCTGAACGAGGACAACGCATGGCTGGAGGGCGCCGACGGCATGGTGATCCAGCTGCCCGTGAGCCAGTTGGCGTCGCTCTGGCATGGCGAGATCACCACGCTGTGGCGCGCTCCCCAGGCGCTGGCCGAAGGCGATGGCGGCGGCACGGCCGCCGGTCCCGATGCGCTTGCATGGCTTGACGGGCAACTGGCGCGGCTGCTGCAAGAGCCTGGCAAGGAGCTGGCCAAGGCAGCGCCCGGCAAGGCAGCTGCCGTCAGGCGCGAGCGCATTCGGCGTTTCCAGCTGGCCCAGGGCATCACGCCCGACGGCCAGGCCGGACCGCTGACCCTGATGTTGTTGAATCGCGCGGCGGGTGTGACGGAACCGCGTCTGCGCACTGGAGCTTGAGTAACCCATGTCCTATATCCTCGATGCGCTTCGACGCGCGCAAGCTGAACGCGGCAGGGGCTCGGTGCCGGGATTGCATACGCCCTCGGCGCCGGTGCCCGAGCCGCCGCCCGCATCCGCGCAGAGAACCGGCTCGCGCATGGGCTGGCCGATCGCGGCGGCCGTCGCGGCGGCAGCCATCGTGCTGGCATGGCTGCAGTTCTCGTCCAGAACGCAGGAGCGCCAACCGGTGGCCGTTGCGCAGGCGCCGGTGGCCGCGCCCGCCGTGGCTGCTCCGGCATCCAGCGCCGAGCCTGTGCCAGCGCC